>JAJTDF010000077.1 GCA_021294835.1 Planctomycetaceae bacterium | reverse complement strand
TTGATGAAGGCGGTGAAGTCGTCGCCGGTGAGCAGGCCGTCGGCGGGCGGTGCGCCGCCGACGGAGACGACGTCGGCCAGGCAGGCGGTGGGGGGGACGACGCCGGTGACGATGAGGGAGAAGGTGGCGTTGACGGGCGTGTCGCGGCGGTCGCCGTCCTGATTGATCTGGGCGGCGGTGACGGTGACGGTCCAGACGCCGGCGGCGGGGGATGTGAGCCAGACGTTCTCGACGGTGTCGATGGTGTTGGGGCTGCCGCCGGGGGTGCTGGTGTTGCCGGCGAGCAGGCCGTTGTTGCCGTGGTAGATGGTGCCGTCGGGGGCGGTGATCTGGAGGGAGAGGTCGTTGATGCGCTGGATGGTGCCGGCGGGGTTGCCTCGCGGGTCGGGGTAGACCATGGTGGCGCGGAAGGCGGGGGTGTCGGCGGGGACGGCGAGGGTGAAGGTGGCGGACTGGCCGACGGTGAGGATGTCGGCCTGATCGCGGATGAACATGCGGTCGCGGAGGCTGTACATGGCCTGCAGGTCGGGCATGCCCCAGCCCTGGCGGACGCGGGCGAGGTTGGCGGTCTCGCCGGAGAAGGGCCAGGGGTTGGCGGTGTTGATGAGCAGGGCCTTGAGGGTGGTGGCGCGGGGGCGGGAATCGAAGGGGGTATCGCCGACGGGGTTGTTGCCGAAGACGTTGTTGTGCCACATCTGCACGGCGAGCACGCCGTGTCCGGCGACGATGGGGGTGGCGGCGGAGGTGCCGCCGAAGGAAGTGGTGTAGGCGTTGTTGACGCTGGTGGAGGAGGTGGTGGTGAGGACCGAGTCGTAGCTGTGGGCCAGCTCGGGCTTGATGCGGTTGTCTGAAGCGGGGCCGATGGAGGCGGAGACCCAGGCGTCATCGGTGCGGGAGAGGGTGTTGCGGGTGTTGATGCCGCCGACGGAGAGGGCGTTCTTGGCCCAGGCCTGGGGGCGGCTGTTGCGGTTGCCGGTGTTGCTCTGGCTCTGGAAGATCAGGATGTCATTGGAGAAGAGCATGTCGTCAAAGTCGGCGGAGACGGTGGTGTAGCTGGTGGTCTGAGCGGAGCCCCAGGAGTTGCTCTGAAGGACGGCCTGGATGGGGGCCTGGAGCAACTGGGCGGTGTGCAGGGCGCGGTTGGTGATCAGGTCGTAATCGGCGAACGAGCCGAGGGCGGCGGGGGCCATGCCCCGGCCGGCGGTGTTGGCGGTGCCGTCGCCAAAGATGATGCCGAAGGTGGCGGTGCCGTGGGAGGCGAGGCTGGGGGCGGGGCCGTGGACGGTGGCCGGGCGGGAGGGGGACCAGGCGACGTGGTTGGTCTGCAGGCCGTCGTCCATGATTTGGGCGCGGACGCCCTGGCCGGTGTAGCCGAGGGTGCTCTGGATGAAGTTGGCGCCGCCGATGGCGCGCTCCAGATCCATGTCGGTGGAGTTGGGTGTCCAGGCGTCGACCCAGAGGACCTCTTCGCTGAACAGCACGGCCTGGAGTTGACCGGGCGTGAGGTCGGCGGTGAGCAGGGCGCTTTCGTCGAACGCGGCGATGACGTTGCCGCCGGCGTTGAGGATGGCCTGACGCAGGGCGGCGACGGCGGCGGGGCGCTCGGTGTTGCGGAGGATGAGCAGGTTGCAGCGCACGGGACGCTCGACTTTGCTGGTGGCGAACTCGAGCAGGGCGGGGTCGAGCTTGAGGCCGGGGTGCAGGCGGGTGACGGCGGCGACTTCGGCATCCGCGAGGAGGGCCTGACGGCCGGGCTCGTCAACCAGGATGACGTGACCGTTGGGGGCGATCCAGGAGTGGACCTCGGCACCGAGGGCGTGGAGGCGGTCCCAGCGGGCCTGGGTCATGGGCAGGCCGTCGCGGAACTGGAGGATGTACGCGCCGCCGCCGGTGACCGGCTGGACGAGTGAGTCGGGGATGAGCAGGCTCGGGTCCTGACCGGGGGCCAGGGGGCCGTGCTGGAAGAGCAGAGCGGGAGGGGTGGTGTTTTCGGGGGCCTTGGTGGCGGTGTCTTGCCCGTGGGCGACGGGGAGGACGGTGCCGGCGGTGAGGAGCAGGGCGGCGAAGAGGCGGGCGTGTGCAGTCGACATGCAGGGCTCCGGAAGACGGGCAGCGGACCAAATCAATCTGACCGACGGGAACGGGGGGCGCCGAGGCTTGAGCAAGAGGGCTCAAGACGGCCGGGGAGACTGGGAGAAGGTACGAACAATCTGGCACGTGGTTCCGAGCGGGGCCAGCGGAGGGCAGCGCAGCGGCGGGGGCATTATGTCAAGCTGGGGTGTTTGGGCAGTGGGCGCGAGCGGAGGCCTTGGCGGGGTGGGGGTGCCGAGGCGGGTGGGGTGGGAAGGCGGGGCGGTGACGGGGTTTGCCAAGAGCGAGCGAGGGGGGTGTATGTGGATAAGTCGGAGGTGAGGGGGCCTTTGAACGGGCTTTTTAGATTTTCTGTCCTTTGCCATGACTGTGGCAGAGGGGTGTGTGTGGATAAGTGGGGGTTTGGGGTGGGGGGGCGGGGTGGGGGAGAGGGTGGGGTGGCGGCAGGGCGAGCGCGCGGAGGGGGTGGGGGGTCGGGTGCATCCGTACACATACCTTACCACAGGATGGCTGGGGGTGCAAGGGGGGTGATTGGATTTTGTGAGGGTGGCGGCCGGGTGGGTGGGGGCCGGGTGGGGGCCGCCGGGGGGTGTGGGTGTGCTGGTGCCGGGGAACCGGGGTTCCCCGGCGGCCCCTCCGGGGAGGATGGGGCGGGGATGGCTGGCCGGTTGGGGCACGGGCGAGCCAAAAGAGACACCCCCAGTCTATTGCGGTTAGGCCTCGGGGAAGAGGCACGGCCGCGGCCTGGGGGTGGCTGAAGATGACGTTCAGTGTGGTGGGGGGCGTGGTGAATGGCTTGGGATGGACCGGAGCGGCGGTGATTCACTACGAAGCGGTCTTTGAGGTCGCAGTTACTGCGGGCATCCTCGCGAAAGTGTTCGAGGATGCTGTCGGGCGTAGCGGGATGGATGGCTGCCGTCGACCCTTGGGTGGGCATGCGTGGACTCGCGGGAGGTGCGGCGGGACCTGAAACGCGGCGGGAGGATCGGGGGCATGTGATTGGGTGAGGGTAAGTAGTTGATGTCCTGTCGCTCGCGGCGGAGAGCTGCATTTGTGGAGGTCAGCGTCCTATGACTATGGGGCAAGGTGTTTGGCGGGCAGTGTGGGTGGCAAGCAGAAAGACGTGCAACGAAAGGATTCGAACATGTTGGACATGGTGCAACCGCCGGTGCCTGATGCGAAGTTCAAGCGGCTTGTTGAGCGCTGGCGTGTCGAATTTGGCGACCCCCCACGTCCAGATGCCGAACCCGATTTGCACTGCATTAACTACCAGATTTATAACATGGTACTGAATGCTGCTGTGTTCAAGCTCATCGCTCGGTCTCGTTCATTGGCCGCTCGTCGTGCCGATGGTAGTCTGCGGGTGAATGGACTGTTTCACCGGTTCATTGACACAAATTACATGCACACCCAGATGCTAAGTCTCAGGAAGTTGCTTGAGAATAGGAAGGATCCGCCATCTGATCCAAACAAGAAAGACAATTCTGTCTACTCGCTAAAGGGTATAGTAGACGATGTTCTAGAGAACATTCAGTTGTTTACGCGGGAGAACGTG
This sequence comes from Planctomycetaceae bacterium, assembly GCA_021294835.1. Taxonomy (GTDB): domain Bacteria; phylum Planctomycetota; class Phycisphaerae; order Phycisphaerales; family UBA1924; genus CAILKP01. The sequence goes on along the minus strand of JAJTDF010000077.1, from coordinate 13,333 downwards.
TTTGGAGTTCGAGGTATGTGTCTTGATGCTGAGGTGTGTGAGGCTTTGGTCAAGGCGAAGGAGCTTGGTCTGCCTCTGTCCACTTGCGGCTCGATCCGACTGGCCGCCAGTCATGATCCGTTCTGGATTCGGCAGTTGCACAAGACATTTAACCAGGTCGCTGGACTAGATCTATCATCGACGGCCGCGTCAGACTCGCTGTCGGATGAGTCGTTGGCCTGGGTGAATCATGAAATGCACTATCTGTGGTGGGTCTACGAGCACTGCAACAAGTTCATCGCTCACGCGGCCACAGAATCAAGTCGACGCCAGCTAGCGGAGGAGTACAGATCCTTCGCGTTTGACAAGATGGATCAGACCATCGAGCGACTGTGCAGGCTTGCGAGCTTTCTGGATATCTGCTTAGTTCGAGATACGTCAACACAGTACTTGCCATTGGTCCCGGGCGACCCTTGCGAGCACATGGATGTTCCCTTGGTGGAGACGGTTCATGTCGACGAACTCCGGCGCGAGTGGCGTGCCTTTGATCAGGAAGTCGCGAAGTGGTCCGAGTCGCCCGCGGTGTGGCGCGGTGGCCCACCACCCGAGGCACGACCCACCGCGCCCGGCACGAGGTCACCAACTGCCGGGGATCCTGCCGCCGGGTGAGGGCGGCGGGATTGGTGAGGTTCGCTCGCCTGCGACGGATGTGTGCCGCGAAGGGTGTGGGGTTGGGCGGGGGGAAGACAAGGCGGGGGTGGGGCCGGAAGGCCGGGTGGCCGTTCGTAGCATTTGCGTCGTGCGGGGCGATTTGGGCTGCGGGATGCTCGTCGGTTGGCCGGGCTTGGCGGTTGGCGGCGTGTGCCGAGAATTGCTTGAGGAGCCAGGGTGATGAGTGTGTGGAGGCAACGTTGGAGGATGCTGGCCGCGGTGGCGGGGGTTGTTGTGCTGTCGGTGGTGATCGGGCTGGTCAGCGTGGCATTGCAGCGGGCGGCGCGGCCCTCGGTGGTGGTCAAGGTGGTGGCGGAGAACCGCACCGGGCAGGACTTGGTGTTGCTGGTGACCCATGACGGCGCGGAAGCGGCGGCGACGCGGCACCAGGTGGCCGGCGGCGGGACGCTGGAGGTGCTGCTGTACGAGGGTGACAGCTCGAGTGAGTTTGGGTCAAGGCGGTTTGTGCTGGTGGCGTGGGAGGTGCGAGGGGCCGGGGCCTGGACGCGGGTGCTGACGGGCGAGGAGGTGGAAGCGATGGGGCGGCGGGTGGTGTTTCCGGCGGAGGGTGGTGGGGTGAGGTGAGGGGGTGGGGGCCGGAAGGGGGGAGTGGACGGTGCGTGGCGGAGGGAAAGAGAAGACACCGCCCAGAAGGGCGGTGCCACGGGGCGGTGCCACGGGGTGGTGCTGCGGGGTGGTGCTGCGGAAGAGGGGTGAGGTGGGAAGGCTGCGCGGGTGCGGCTTACGGGCAGCCTTGGGCGAAGGCGGCGATGAAGGCGTTGAAGTCGTCGCCGGTGATCAGGCCGTCGGGGCCGCTGGGCGGGCCGCCGATGCCGGTGATGTCAGCGCGTGCCTCGCCGGCTGCGAAGGCGGCGATGAAGGCGTTGAAGTCGTCGCCGGTGAGCAGGCCGTCGGCGGGTGGGGCTCCGCCGACGGAGGCGATGTCGGCGGGGTTGCAGGCGGTTGGGGCGGGGGTGCAGCCGCCGGGGATGAGGTCGCAGAGGCGGAAGCGGGCGTACTCGGTGGCGTCGAGCGTGGTGTTGTTGTTGGATGACGCGGGGATCTGCAGGCCGGGGAGGAGGGATGTGCCGTTGGCGGTGGGGAAGTTGGCGAAGGCGAGGTGGAGTTCGAGTTGCGTGTTCACTGTGCCGCCGGGGGCGAAGGCGGCGGGGCCGAGCAGGGCGCGGAGGTCGATGGTGCCTTCGAGCACGGCGCCGCGTGCCTGCGCGACGGCGACGCCGGCGGGGTGATCGAACCAGCCGGTGAAACCGTTGTCGTTCTCGGCGGCGAGGAAGGTGAGCCAGGAGGCGATCTGGCCGGCCTTGCCCCAGTTGGCGGTGCGGAGGGCGCCGGGCGGGGCGGCGAGGTAGATGAAGGCGTCGTTGCCGCTGCCGGCGTTGGGGCCGGCGATGTAGAGCAGGTCACCGCGAAGAGCGGCATGGAGCGTGCGGTTGCCGCTTTGGGCGACGGCGGTGGTGCCGGCGTCGAGGTTGCCGTCCATGACGAAGGGCTGCTGGGCGCCGGAGACGGGGATGTGCCAGTCCTGGCCGCCGTTGTTGTCCCACGTGCCGCGGGCGTTGTTGAAAACGAGGTCGAGCTGTGCGGCGGTGATGGGCAGGGAGAGGGTGACCGACCAGGGTGCCTGGGCCGAGGCGCGGGTCATGGGGAGGTCGGGGGTGAGGACGGTCTGCCAGTTGTTGAAGCCGACGTGGGCGAAGACCTGGGTCTCGGAGGCGAGGTTGCGGCCGGCGGGGTTGTAGGTGACGGTGACGCTCTGGCCGGCGACCGGCGGGGAGGGCGCGACGGTGACGACGGGATCGGTTGGGTTGCCACCCCCACCACCGCCACCTCCACCCCCGCCGCCGCCCCCACCTGGTGGCGTGCCGCCCTGGCCGTCGCCGACGTAGACGTGGCGGATGGGGGAGCGGGAGACGTTGCCCCGGGTGTCGATGGCTTCGATGTAGTAGTCGACCAGGCTGGAGCGGATGCCGGTGAGCTTGACCCAGTACTGGTCGGCGATGGCGTCGGGCATGACGAAGAAGTTGATGTCGGGGCTGTTGTAGACGTTGCCGGCGGGGAAGGCGCGGCGGGTCATGGTGACGGTTTGCCAGGCGCCCACGCCGGGGCCGCCGGCGAAGGTTTCGTTCTCGATGGTGGCGAGCGGGTTGGTTCCGTCGGCGTCCAGGCGGTATTTGAGGGTGACGGTGGAGAGGCCGGAGACGTCGTCAACGAAGGACCAGACGTAGAAGTCGCCGTTGTTGATCTGCTGGCGGTAGCCGTACTGCGGGCCGAAGTTGACCGAGCCGGGGTTCCACGGGTGGCGCTGGGGGTACCAGATGGTGGGCGGGGTGGTGTCGGCGGCGGGGCCCGCGGCGGTGATGACCGGGTTCGCCAGGCGGAGGGCGTTGTTGCAGGCGACGGAGGGCTTGACCTCCATGTCGATGGCGGCGCCGTAGTACATGTATCCGGAGTTGAGCGAGCCCATGAAGTAGTGCCAGGCGCGTTCGACGGGGTTGGTGGTGGCGTCGGGGTAGAGGACCTTGCGGAGGTTGAAGGTGTTGCCCTGGGCTCGCCAGATGGCCTCGGCGGTGTCGACGCGGTTCTGCGCGGCGGTGATGACGGCCCAGTTGCGGGCGTCCTCATGCCAGCCGTTCTCGACGTCGATCTGTCCGTTGGGGGCGAGCAGGGGCCAGTTCCAGTTGATGAACTGGGGGGCGCCGAAGTCGCCATCGGCATTCACCCACGCGCCGTCTTCGACGTGAACGAGGTCGTCAGCGGGGACGGGATGGTCGTGGAGGTATTTCTGGATGACGGTGGGGACGTAGCCGGCGTTGCGGGCCTGGGCGATGCGGTTGGGGGTGGCCTCGAGGTAGTAGGAGTAGCCGCCGCCCCAGGCGTTGTCGCCGTCGTGGGCGAGGACGACGAGTTGGGGGCGGTTGCCGGGGTTGCGGGTCTGCAGGGTGTCGAACTCGGCGATGCCCTGGGGGGAGTAGCCGTCGCGCCAGGAGAGGCTTTGGGAGGAGGGGACGACGATGATCTCGCTGACCTGGCCGGTGGCGGGATCAACATGGCGGGCGCGGCGGGGGGTCATCGCGAAGGGGAAGGCCTCGGCGGGGGAGCAGCCCCGATCAATGGAGAGGCGGAGGTAGGCGGCGGCGCCTTGCGCGGGGTTGACCTGATCGGCACGGTTGGGCGGGTCGGAGTTGGTGCCGCCGGAGCCGAGGATGACGGGCCAGTCGGCGCAGGCGCGGGAGAGTTTTTCAGAGGAGACGATGGACCACTGCACGCCTTCAGCGGCGAGCGCGGGGATCATGGTGGTGGAGAAGGCCATTTCGCTGGGGAAGAAGCCGACGGAGGGGGCGGCGGAGCCCCAGGCGTCGGCGTAGACGGCTTTGTAGAGCTGGATCTGGCGGCGCTGGGTGCTCGGGTGCACCAGCGGCATGAGGGCGTGGTGGAAGGGGAAGAGGACGATGTCAGCCCGCGGGAAACGCTGGCCGGAGGTGCTGGCGGTGGTGAGCCAGGAGCGGGCGTCGCGGTAGCCGCCGTTCCAGTTGGAGGAGTAGCCCAGGCGGTTGGCGGCGCCGAGGGACTGGAGGTTCTCGATGAGGCCTCCGGAGTAGCTGATCTGAGCGCCGGACTCGCCGCCGTTCATGGCGGCGATGGAGTCGCGGACGCGCCACTGGTAGGCGGCGACGCGATCGGCGTTGCCGAAGATCTCGGTGAGGTTGTTCTGGGGGTGGGCACCGCCCCGGTTGAGTGACTCGTTGGCGCGCTCGTAGCGGTCAGCGCCGCCGACCTGGCGGTCGGGCCAGTAGATGGGCTGCTCCATGTGCCAGAGGTAGGTGAAGTGGAGGCGTTCCTGAGCGTGGGCGTGCGGCAGTGGCACAAGGGCGGCGGTGAGCAGGGCGGCGACCGCCGGCAGAGGGCGGGACAGCAGTTGGGAGGGGGAGCCAAGCAGTGATTGGGTTGCCATGGAAGTGAAGTGTACAGCAAATGAGCGGAGTTTGCGGCCGCGGAGAGGCCTGTGCAAAGATGCGGCCGAGGACCGGATAACCTGATGGGGGGGGTTTGCTGTGGTGGAGCGCAGGGCGTTGCGGAGGTCAGCACCATGATTCCCAGTTGCATGCGATCGATGTTTTCGTATTCGGATTGGGCGAATGGCATGGTGCTGTCGGCGTGCGCGTCGCTGAGCGATGCGCAGTTGGATGAGGCGGTGAACATGGGGCCGGGCACGCTTCGGCGGATTGTGACTCACACGTACAACGGGGAGTTTGTGTGGCTGGCGCGGTGGAAGGGGCAGGTGGAGACGGCGTGGCCGAGCGAGAAGGTGGCGACGCCGGTGGGGGCGCTGGCGACGGCGTTTGAGGTGTTGCGGGCGGACCGGGAGCGGTGGCTGGCGGGGTTGGATGGGGCGGCGCTGGAGCGGGAGCAGACGTATCGGGACAGCCGCGGGTCGCTGTATCGGGCGAAGCTGGGGGACATGCTGCTGCAGGGGCTGGTGCATTCGATTCACCACCGGGCGCAGGCGGTGAACGCGATCAAGCGGGTGGGGGGGCCGGTGCTGGAGGTGGACTACATGATGCGGCTGCGGGAGCCGGTGTGAGCCGGGGGTGCGGGGGTGGTGTGGGGTGTGTGGATCCCCCCGGGTGGGGGGGCTCTGCCGGAGGTGGGGCTGACGCGGGCGGTCGGGGGGCGGTATGCTGGAGTTCTGCCGGGCGTGTTGCGCGTCATGGCGATGGAGTGCGGACATGCGGCACCGTGGTTGGCTGGGAGCGTTGGCGTTGCTGGTGGCGGCGGGCGTGGCGATGGCGCAGGGCGGCGGAGGTGGCGGCGGTGGCGGTGGGGAGACGGTGGCGTATGTGAACGCGAAGTTGATCACGGCGGCGCGGGGCGCGGCGGACGCGGGGGAGGTGGCCTCGGGCGTGCTGGTGGTGCGGGATGGGAAGATCATCGCGGTGGGGCCGGCGAGTGGCGTCGGGGCGGTGGTTGCGCCGGAGGGGGCGCGGGTGGTGGACCTGGCGGGGAAGGTGATCATGCCGGGGCTGGTGGACACGCACAGCCACCTGGGCGGGGTGGGCGCGGCGGACGGCTCGGGCCCGATTCAGCCGGAGGTGCGGGCGTTTGACTCGCTGAACGTGCGGGATGCGGGGTTTCGGCGGGCGGTGGCGGGCGGGCTGACGACGCTGAACATCATGCCGGGGTCGGGGCACCTGCTGAGCGGGCAGACGATTTATGTGAAGTTGCGGACGACCGATGCGCCGGCGGACCCGCGTGAGGCGACGCTGGCGGGCCCGGCGGCGCAGGCGAGTTTGCAGATCCGGACGGTGGAGCAGATCGCGTATCGGTGGCCGGACGGGGGGCTGATGGGCGGGATGAAGATGGCCAACGGCACCAACCCGATGCGGGATGCGCCGTTCACGGGGACGCGGGGCAAGCACGCGGCGGCGGTGCGGCAGCGGTACATCGCAGCGCAGGAGTATGTGGCCAAGAAGCAGCGGGAGGCGGAGGCGGGGAAGAAGGCGGGCGGTGAGGGGCAGGCGGGGGCAATGGGTGCGGGCGCGGCGGGGGGTGGTGGTGAGGCGGGCGGTGGGGAGGAAAGCAAGGGGGCGTCGGCGCGGGATCTGGCGATGGAGGGGCTGGCGGAGGTGCTGTCGGGCAAGCGGATTCTGCACCACCACACGCACCGGGCGGATGACATCATCACGGTGCTGCGGCTGGCGGAGGAGTTCAAGTTCCGCGTGGTGCTGCACCACGTGAGCGAGAGCTGGAAGGTGCCTGAAGAGATCGTGGCGGCGCAGAAGGCTGGGCGGGTGCTGGGGGCGTCGGCGATCGTGATCGATTCGCCGGGCGGGAAGTTGGAGGCGGCGGAACTGATCTTTGAGAATGGGGCGGCCTTGGAGAAGGCCGGGGTGAACGTGTGCTTCCACACCGACGACCCGATCACCGACTCGCGGCTGTTCTTGCGGTCGCCGGCTTTGGCGGTGCGGGCGGGGATGGGGCGGGCGGCGGCGCTGCGGTCGGTGACGCTGGCGGCGGCGGACATGATGGACCTGGGGGAGCGGATCGGCTCGCTGGAGGCGGGCAAGGACGCGGACTTTGTGGTGCTGTCGGGCGATCCGCTGAGTGTGTATACGCGGGTGGAGCAGACGTTCGTCGAGGGGCGGAAGGTGTTTGATCTGGCGTTGCCGGCGGACCGGCTGTATGCCGAGGGCGGGTTTGGCGGCGGGCATGACCAGTCGCCGTACATGTGCTGTGCGGGCGGGATTGCCAGCGGGTGGGCGTGGCGGAGCCAGCAGGGTGGGCAGGGTGGGCAGGGTGGGCAGGGCGGGCAGGGTGGGCAGCAGGAGAACGGCCAGTGAACACGGCAACACGGATGAGCGGGCTGGTGGGTCGGGCGATGGCGGTGGCGGCGGCGGTGCTGGCGCTGGCGGGGGGGGCGGAAGCGCAGGTGGCGGTGCGCGCCAAGACGGTGCACACCATGGGGCCGGCGGGGACGATCAATGAGGGGGTGGTGGTGATCGTGGACGGCAAGGTGGCGGCGGTGGGGCCGGCGGCGAGCATCCGGGTGCCGGCGGGGTATCGGGTGCTGGTGGCGGAGGTGGCGACGCCAGGGCTGGTGGATGCGCGGAGCACGGTGGGGCTGTCGGGGATCTACAACACGCGGCACGACTCGGACCAGATTGAGCGGTCGTCGCCGATGCAGCCGGAGTTGCGGGCGCTGGACGCGTACAACCCGCAGGAGCGGCTGGTGGGGTATCTGCGGTCGTTCGGGGTGACGACGGTGCACACGGGGCACGCGCCGGGGGAACTGATCAGCGGGCAGACGATCGTGGTGAAGACGACGGGGAACACGGTGGAGGAGGCGCTGGTGGCCTCGCCGGCGATGGTGGTGGCGACGCTGGACCCCTCGGCGCAGAAGGAAGGGGGCAAGAGCCCGGGGACGCGGGGCAAGATGATGTCGATGCTGCGGCAGGAGCTCATCAAGGCCAAGGAGTATCAGGCCAAGGTGCAGAAGGCCGGGGACGACGCGGCCAAGCGACCGCCGCGGGACCTGCGGATGGAGATGCTGGGGGAGGTGCTGGCGGGCGAGGTGCCGCTGGCGGTGACGGCGCACCGGGCGCAGGACATCGCCAGCGTGCTGCGGCTGCGTGAGGAGTTCGGGATCAAGGTGGTGCTGGACGGCGGGGCGGAGGCGCACACGATGATCCCGGAGATCAAGGCGGCGGGAGTGCCGGTGCTGCTGCACCCGACGATGATGCGGCAGAACGGGGAGGGGGAGAACGCGAGCTTTGCGACGGCGGCGAAACTGAAGGCGGCGGGGGTGCCGTTTGCGCTGCAGAGCGGCTTTGAGCCGTATGTGCCCAAGACGCGGGTGGTGCTGCTGGAGGCGGGGGTGGCGGCGGGGTATGGGCTGGCGCGGGAGGATGCGCTGGCGGCGATCACGATTGATGCGGCGCGGCTGATCGGGCAGGCGGCGCGGGTGGGGTCGTTGGAGGTGGGCAAGGACGGGGATGTGGCGCTGTACAACGGCGATCCGCTGGAGTACACCACGCACTGCACGGCGGTGGTGATCGACGGGAAGGTCGTGTTTGAGGGGAAACGCTGAGTGTGTCGGCAAGCGGTGATCGGGGGAGGGACGCGCAGATTTTTGATGAATTTGTGACGCTGTCTGAGGCTGCGTTGCGTTTTGAACAGTGGCGGCGGCGTGTGGCCGCTGAGACCGGGGTGCCCGGGGGGAAATGGGTGTGTGTGGGTGGGCAGGGGGGCGGAAGGTGGGCGGGCATCGCCATGCGGGCCGGAGTCGGCCGATGGCCTGAGGAGCGAGAGATGAAGATGGCGAGCAGGCTGTTGGCGGTTTTGTCGGTTGCGGGGCTCAGTGCGGCGGCGATGGCCCAGCCGAACTCGACGTACATCGCGCTGGCGGATTCGGTGGGCTTCGGCATCACCACGGGGGCGTCGTACAGCCAGATCAGCAATGGGGATCGCGGGTATGTGTCGCTGGTGGCGGACTGGTTCGGCTCGCAGAACGGCGGGACGCGGCCCGGGGTGCTGAACCTGTCGGTGTTCGGCGACTCGACGGGCAGCTTCGGCACCACCACAAATCCGGCGCGGGCGCTGAACACCAACTACGCGGCGTTGCCGGTGAGCCAGTCGGCCCGGTTCGCGGCGGCGGTGGCGGCGGAGACGGGCGCGGGGCGGACGATCTCGGCGGTGACGGTGTCGCTGGGGGCGAATGACCTGCTGCAGGTGATTCAGCAGCCGGGCTTCCAGCTGCTGCCCGCGCCGCAGCAGGTGGCGCTGGTGGGTGCGGCGCTGCAGACGGCGCAGACCAATCTGGTGCAGATCTACGCCGGGCTGCGGGCGGCGTTGCCGACTACGCCGATCATCGCGGTGGGGTACTACGACGCGTTCGCGGCGTTGCCGAGCCAGCCGGACCCGACCAACCCGCTGGCGCCGTTCAACCCCAATCCGGCGTTCACGGCGGCGGCGACGGTGTCGCTGAACCAGATCATCGAAGGGGTGGCGACGGCGTTCGGGGCGCGGTATGTGGACGTGTTCTCGGCGTTCGCGGGTCAGGAGGCGGTGCTGACCAACATGGTGCTGGACCAGACGACGGCGTTCAACGTGCACCCGACGCCGGCGGGCTATCAGGTGATCGCCGGACAGATCATCCCCGCTCCGGGCGTTGCGGCTCTGCTGGGCCTGGCGGGCCTGGTGGCGGTGCGGCGGCGGCGGTCGGCGGCCTGAGCGGCCAACACTTGCGGCCTGTGACATCACGTGGTGAGCATGGCGTTGTGGACTCGGTGGAAGGCCCGCCCCGCTATTGCTGCGCGATTTTGTGCGACCGGGGCGGGTGGTATGTGCTGGAGCGGCGGCCGGCGAGCGACCCGGATGCGCCGGGGCGGCTGACGTTCTTCGGGGGCGGGCGGGAGGACGGGGAGGGCGCGCTGGAGTGCCTGGCGAGGGAGGTGTGGGAGGAGCTGGGCTTCGCGGTGGACACGTCGCGGGCGCAGCGGGTGTTCACGCTGGCGACGCCGTCGGGGCCGGCGTGGTTCTATGTGGCTCCGGGGCCGGAGCCGGAGACCGTGCGGGCGGCGGAGGCGGGATATGCGGCGGTGTGGCTGACGCAGGAGCAGGTGACGGCAGCGACGCTGGCGGACTGGCATCGAGCCGCGTGGGAGGGCGTGTTGGCGGGACGGGCGTCGGGAACGGTGGTGTGAGCGGATCGAGGCGGGGGAGGGGCGACGGAGGCCTAACCCCGGTGCGGGTGGGTTGTGTTTACCGCAACGGCGGGGCGGATCGGAACTCGCCCGGCCGGAGGCGGTAGATCAGCCGTTCGCTGGGCATGCCCGTCACCATCACCTGCCGCCGCTCGTGCAGGGCCGCACCGATCCGCTCGAGAGCCTTCTGCGAACGCGCGTTGTCCGGACTGACGTGGAACCAGACCGTGTGCACCCACTGGAACGCATGTTCGAGCATGAGTCGCTTCATTTCACGGTTGGTGCCGCGGCCCCAGTGGTCTCGCGAGAGGAACGAGTAGCCGATCACGACGCTCGGGTCCTGGGGCGTCCAGTCGTAGAAGGCGGTGGCTCCGATGATGCGTTCGCCCGGCTCATGCACGACCACCATGCCGCCGCCGCAGGAGAGCAGGAACGCACAGTACTTCTCGAAGACCGGCCGTTCGTGTCGATCTCGCTGGGAGTGCTGAGCCCAGATGAGCGGATCACAGGCGGCGGCATACAGCGCGTCTGCGTCCTGGACGCGAATCGGGCGCAGCGTGAGGCCGTTGCCGCGGAGGGTCGGCTGCCAATCGGGGGTCGGGTGCGGTGGCGGTGAAGACATGCATTCACCGTAGCTGCGGCAGGGCGTGGTCCGCTCGGCGGTTGCGGCGCATGTGCGCGAGTGGGTGGGGCCTTTGGAAGGGTGGGCGGCAGGTGGCTTTCCGGGAAGGCGGCGACGGACCGGCGGAGCCGGATCGGGGCGGGCAGGCCGGTCCGGTCTCGGCGCGAGCCTGCCGATTGCGCTTGCCACTGTCGGGGTCGGGTGAAGTTCTTGTATTGCCCGGGGCTGTTGAGCGCAACTCCTCGGTGGCGGGCGAAGAAGCGGCACGGTGCCGTCGGTGGTGCGGGGTGTCGGGAGCGCCGCGGCCAGGCCGGGTCAGGAAGCGGGCGATTGTGCATCTGGATGCTCGCTGCGAACGAAGCGGTGGCCAGTCGGCTTAACGCGGGAATGTTCGCGGGTCTGCCGATCGGTCAGGTCACACCCTTTGCTGCGAGATGAACCCATGATGAATTCAGCTTCCCGCGTCTGCTTGACCTTGACCGCGACGGCAACGCTGCTGTCCTGCTCGTGTGGGGCCTCGGGCAACGCCGCCGACTCACCCTGCGCGGCCGACGAGGCCGGCACGATGTCCGCCCCCGGGACAGGGGCGGCAGCGGGCAAGGCGGCCAAGGCGGAGACATCGGCGAAGGAAGTGGTCAACAGCATCGGGATGAAGCTGATGCTGATTCCCAAGGGCGAGTTTTCGATGGGGTCAGCGCGTGGCAATCCGAACGCCGACTTGGACGAGCGTCAGACCCCGGTGACGATCACCCGCGACTATTACATTGGGGCATTCGAGGTCACCCAGGCACAGTTCCAGAGGGTGATGGGCCGCAATCCCAGCCAGTTTCAAGGTTCAAGGGTCCAGGGCAGCAGCGAGAATCATCCGGTGGAGCGGATCTCCTGGAACGACGCGGTGGAGTTCTGCGAGCGTCTGTCGGAACTGCCGGAGGAGAAGGCCGCGGGCCGGGTGTATCGCCTGCCCAGCGAGGCGGAGTGGGAGTATGCGTGTCGGGCGGGCAGTCCGGATGACTACGCCTTTGGCAACCAGACCCAACTGCTGGGGGAGTACTGCTGGTACGCGGCCAACAGCGGCGGCCGGACGCACCCTGTCGGACAGAAGAAGCCGAACGCATGGGGTTTGTACGACATGCACGGCAATGCGTGGGAGTGGTGCGCCGACTGGTATGAGCGGCATGGAGGCAAGCCGCTGGTCGACCCGACCGGCCCTGCTCCGGGCACCGATCGCGTGTATCGGGGGGGCGGATGGCAGTATAAAGCTTCGTACTGTCGATCGGCGAACCGCACTGCCACCAGACCGTCGTTTGACGGGTTTGATTTCCTCAGCATCAGGCCAAGCAGGCCAAGCAGGCCAAGCAGGCCAAGCAGGCCAAGCAGGCCAAGCAGGCCAAGCAGGCCAAGCAGGCCAAGCAGGCCAAGCAGGAGAAGCAGGAGAAGCAGTACAAGGCGGCCGATTTGGCCAGGGGCGGGGGCGGGGTGCGCAGTTGCCGGGCTGATGCAGGCCTTTAGACCGAACGCGTCGGCTCGGGGTCGGAGCGATGCGGTGAGGGCGTCAGCGCGAGATCGTCGCCTGGAGGGCGGACCGCAGCGAGCGTGTGAAGGTCTCGGGCTGGTCCATCCAGATGCAGTGTCCGGCGTTCTGGATGGTGTCCAGGCGGGCGTTGGGGATGGTCGTGACCAGCTTTGGCCAGAATGTCGGACCCAGGTCGCAGTAGTCGTGCGTGCCGACGATCACGCGGACGGGCCCCTTGAAGGCTTTGAGGGCGGGCCACGCCGCATCGACCATCGACAGGTAGTCTGGTTCCCCCAAGATGGACTGGGCCACATCGGGGTTGTAGAACGCCTCGCCGCCGGCCATTTTGCGCCAGTTGCTGCCGCAGAAAGTGTTCACGGCGGTGAAGATGATCCGCCAACTCATGGTCTTTTGCTGATCGGTCTTTACGTACAGCGCGTTGAGATCCGGATCGGTCTGCGGCGGATGGTGAACGGCCCAGTCCGCCGGGTAGAGCCCCTCGTCCACCGCGATGCGAATGGACCGGTCGTTGGAGTCGCGGCGATACCGCTCCATTCGTGCGACAAACGCTTCAGCGTCGGCCTTGGAGAACTCGGGCCAGACGTCGGTCACGCAGAGCGGGACCATTCTCGGCGCCTGATCGGTTCCGACATCATGACCGGGCAGGACCGGCGCCACGAGGATCAGCCCGGCGACGCGTTCGGGATGGGTGCGCAGGTATCCGTAGGCGAGCATGTTGCCCATCGAGTGCGCCATCAGCGTGACCTTCTGGAGACCGAGGCGCTGACGCAACTGCTCAAGATCCTCAATAAGGCTGGCGTAGGTGATCTTCGCCGGCGGCCTGGCCGGTGACCGGAGCGAGCCGCGCTGGTCGTAGAGCACGAAGCGGTACTGATCGGCCAGCGGCTTGATCACGGGCAGGAGGTAGCTGTGCTCGGCTCCCCAGCCGCCATGGAGCACGATGACGGTGTTGCCGGGCTTGGACTCCACGCCGTACTCGGCGATGTAGTGCAACAGACTGGAGCCGTCGGCATCCCGGGTGCGCATGTACCACTGGTTGACGGGCATGCCGTTCTCGGTGGGGAGCGGGGTCGGCCGGCCTGCGGCCGAGGTGGTCGAGAGGCTGGGATTGGCGGCGCAGCCTGCGAGGGTGAGCACCAGTGCGAGGCCGGCCAGCCACAAGGATGACTTGTTCATGAGGGTGGAGTTCTTGGCGAGGAAGTGGGCGGCGGGCTTGATGGGAATGTCGGTTGCCGGCGTTCAGGGCGAGCGAACTGACGCCCAGGC
>JAJTDF010000076.1 GCA_021294835.1 Planctomycetaceae bacterium | reverse complement strand
GGCGGCTCCTTGCGGGCAGCCAGTCGGGCTGGGAAGACACCGCCCAGAAGGGCGGTGCTACGGGAGGCGTGCGGCCGGCCGAGCCGCAGCACGCAGCGCGGAAGCACGGTGCCACGTCGGAGGCGCGTGCGGGGGGGGGGGGCGTGGTTGGTCGGGTCAGCGCGGTGGTGCGGCGCCGGCGTGGGCCAGGCGCGTGCAGAAGGGGGCGACGTGGTGGAGGAGGAACTCGCCCAAGAGCCAGAAGTGCTCGGCGGGGTTGGCTTGGTAGAAGACGCAGGCGGCGAGTGAGACCAGATCGAGATAGCCCTGGGGGAGGGCGGGGTGGTGGTGGGAGGTTGGGGGGGTGGGCAGGGTGGGGGCGGTGGGGAGGGTGAGGACTTGGGCGACGGTGTGGTTGGTGGCGGCGACGGTGGCGAGTGCGGCGAGTGCGAGGCGCTGGGCGGGGGTGATGGGGATCGAGTCGGGGGTGATGGGGATGAGGGGGGTTGAGTCGGGGGTGATGGGTGTGGGGTTTGGTGGCGTGGTGTGTGGGGAGAGGGGTTGAAGGACAGGATGCGGGGGATGCGGGAGCGGGCCTCGCACGGCGGGCAGGAAGTGCTGGGCGAGGCGGGTGGTGCGATCGGCGGCTTCGGTGGAGGGGAGCGCGGGGGCGAGGGCGAGGGCGGTGGTGTGCTGGGCGAGGGGGTCGCTGCCCCAGGCGCGGAGGGCCTTGGTGGCTTCGTGGTAGAAGGCACGGAGGTCGCGGAGGGTGAAGTCCAGCTTGGCGGGGAGGTGGGGGAAGAAGGAGGAAGAGGGCAGGTGCTCGCCGGTGGCGGCGTGCAGGGCGCGGGCGAGTTTGAACTCGGCGACGTCGGCGGTCAGTTCGCCGACCACGCCGTGGAGGGTGTCGGCCAGGCGGGTGGCGACGAGGTCGAGCATCCAGGCTTGTGCGGCGGCGTGGGCGGCGTGTGCATCGGGCAGACTGAGGGCAGCGCGGAGGGAGAGCGTGCGTGCGGGGCCCGGCGCGGTGCACGGCTGGTCAATGGGGAGGGGGTCGGCGAAGGTGGCGATGCGGCGGTAGGCGTGCTCGAAGTTCAGGAGGGTGGACTGATACGAGTGGCCCCAGGCGTCGTGGGCGGCGTACTTCTCGAGGTCGTCATGGGCGACGATGGTGACGCAGCGGGGGAGGATGCGGCGGACCTCGTCGGGCGGGACATCGGCCGCGGCGGCGACGGCGGCGACGAGGCGATCTGAAAGGCTGGGGCCATCGAGCGTGCCGAAGGCGGGGAAGTTGGCGTACCAGCGTTGCGGGCGGCGGAGGACGCGGCGGACGAAGGCGGCGGCGTCGGCCTGAAGCTCCGGCGATGCGGTGAGCCAACGCGGGCCGGCGAGGGTGTGGCCGTGGATGGGGAGGGTGAAGAGGACGAGGGAGCCGAGGGCGAGGGCGTGGACCTCGCCGGGGAGCGTGGGGGCGTCGGGGTAGAGGGCGACGAAGGCGCGGTGGACGGCCTCGGGCGGCGCGGTGGCGGCGTGCAGGCCGGTGACGGTGCGCCAGGCGGAGAGGACGCGGTCGGTGCGGTGGGCGTCGGCGGTGGCGCGGTTGGCGGCGGCGGTGATCTCGGCCAGCGCGGCGGGGGAGAGGTCGGGGAAGAGGTGCGGCGGGAGCTGGGGGGGCCGGGGGGGCGGGGCCGGTGGTGTGGAAGCGGGGAAGTCGGGGGTGAAGTGGCGGAGGGTGCGGCTGCCGGCGGTATCGAGGACGGGGAGGGAGGCGGGGAGGACGGCGGCGGCGAGGCGCTGGGTGAGGGCCAGGGCGAGGGCGAGGTGGTGCTGGGCGACGGCGGGGGAGAGGCGGCGGAGGGCCTCGGGCTGGTGGAGGGCGGTGGCGGCGGCGAGGAGGCGGTCGTGGAGTTGGCGGAGTTCGGTGAGGTGGGCGTCGTCGGGCGAAGCGGACTTCGCGGCGGCGGGGTGGTTGCGGGCGTTCTGCTCGGCGGTGATGAATCGTTGGAGGTCGGCGAGCAACGGCGCCCAGTCGGGCGGGGCGTCGGGGGTAAAGAGTGTCGCCGCGAGGAGGCGGTGGGGCATGGGCGGAGGGTACCGGCCGGAAGTGATGCACCGGGCAAGCTCGCGCCGGGCGGTGATGGTGCGGACGAGGCCCTAGGGGCCGTCAAGAGGGAAGCCCTCGGCCCATTGGAGTCCATCTGGAAGCTCGGCCCGCGTGCACTCGAGGTGAAGGACCCTTCGGCGTGCGGGGTGTGTGGCCCTCGGTGATGAATGGACCGAATGTGGGTGCAGCAGGACAATGCCGCCGGCGTCTGTGTGGCACTCGACGAAGCCCACAGCGGAGACGAGTCGGCTGATCTCGCTACTTTCCAGCAGGCCCTGCCGATGAGAGTTTGGCACGATTCGTAGCGGACCATTGGAGCCGTCCACAGCATCAAGGTGCACGCGGATCACGACGATCGAGTCGAGGATTTCTCTGGGTGGTCTGCAGTGCGGCTCGCCCTGCTTGATGGACCAAGGGCCGAAGCCGTCGGCCTCCACTCGGTGCCGGACAGCGATAGCCGCGTCTTGATGCCAAGGAACCAGCCAGTTGGTGGAGGCTGTCTTGTCGAAGAGGATCGACCGCACGACCCTCACGCCGCTGCCAACGACGGTGCGGGCGAGTGTGGGAATTGGGGATGAGCGAATGATGTCGGCAAGGACTGGGTTGCGATCAAGAACACGGCGCACGCCGGGTTGCGAGCCGGGTCCGTCGGCGAGGAGGGGTTCGCATGCGTCGCGGAGGGCGGCGACGGTCTGCGGGTCCAGAAGGCGATCGATAACGGCACAGCCGGAGGTTGCGAACGCTTGAGCGGTCGGGCTCATGGTGGCAGGATAAGCGGGAGCATCGCTGGGGTTGCTCGCGTGGCGAACTCAGTGCTTCGGCGTGGCGGCGCGGGCCTTGCGTTCTTCTTCATCCAGGTCGAGGCCGAGGGATTTGAGCTTCTTGTAGAGGGTGGTGCGGTTGATGTGGAGTTGCTGGGCGGCCTTGGCGCGGTTCCAGTTGGCGGCGCGGAGGGCGGCGAGGATGATCTGGCGTTCGGGCTCGCGCATGGCGTCGGTGAGGGGGCCGGGCGCGGGGTGGGTGGGTGCGGCTGATGTGGCGGGGGCGGGCGGGGGAGGGGTGGAGGTGGGGGGGGATGAAGGCGGCGGGGGGCTCGCCAGAGGCCGGCGCAGCGGATGCGGCGGGTGTGGGGAGCAGGGGTGAGCCGGCCAGGAGGGCGGGCGGGAGGTCGGCGGGGGTGATGCGATCAGCACGGCAGAGGACAACGGCGCGCTCGATGATGTTGGACAACTCGCGGACGTTGCCGGGGAAGGGGTAGCGGCGGAGGGCGTCGAGCGCGTCGGAATCGATGGTGGTGATGGCCTTGCCGTTGGCCTGGGCGTGCTCGGCGAGGAAGTGCATGGCGAGCAGGCCGATGTCGGCGGTGCGTTCGCGGAGTGGCGGGAGGTCGATCTTGACGACGTTGATGCGGTAGTAGAGGTCCTGGCGGAAGCGGCCCTGGGCGACCAAGTCCTCGAGTGACTGGTTGGTGGCGAGGATGACGCGGACGTCGACCTCGACCGTTTGGTTGGAGCCGACGGGCTCGAAGCGGCGTTCCTGCAGCACGCGCAGCAGTTTGAGCTGCATGCCGGGAGAGGCGGAGTTGATCTCATCGAGGAAGAGCGTGCCGCCGTTGGCGGCGAGGAACTTGCCGGCCTTGTCGGCGTGGGCGCCGGTGAAGGCGCCCTTGATGTGGCCGAAGAGCTCGCTCTCGAGCAGGGTCTCGGGGATGGAGCCGCAGGCGAGTTCGACGAAGGGCTTGTCTTTGCGGGGGGAGCGCTGGTGGATGGCGCGGGCGATGAGGGACTTGCCGGTGCCGGACTCGCCGCTCATGAGCACGGTGGTGCGGGTGGGGGCGACGGCCTCGACGAGGTCGTAGGTCTTGAGCATGCGCGGGTCGGAGCCGACGATGCTGTCAAGGCCGTAGCGGGTTTCGAGCTGGCGTTTGAGGGTGCGGTTCTCGGCGACGAGCTGCTGCTGGCGGAGGGCGCGCTGGAGGGCGAGGCGGAGTTCGGAATCGACGACGGGCTTGGTGAGGTAGTCGGCGGCGCCGTGGCGGACGGCTTCGACGGCGGCCTCGATGGTGCCGTAGCCGGTGAGCATGACGGCGACGACGCCGGGGTGGCGTTCGGCCAGGGCGCGGAGGAGGGCCAGGCCATCGGCGCCGGGCATGTTGACATCGGAGAGGACCAACTGGAAGGGGCGGACGCCGGTGACGGCGGACTGCTGGGCCTCGGCCTCGGCCAGAACAGTGAGGGCCTCGTTGCCGTCGAGCGCGGTGGAGGTGTCGTAGCCCTCATCACGGAGGAACTCGGCGAGGCTTTCAGCGACGATGGGGTCGTCATCAACGACGAGCACGCGGGCATTGGCGGGGGCCTGGGGGGCGTTGCCGGCGCGGGAGGCGGGCTGGCGTTGAGAGGAGGGTGGTGAGGGGGGTGGCGGGGGGACGAGTCTCATGCGTCGCTCCGGCCGGGTTTTCGGGCGGCAGGCGGGTCTGAGTCGGTGACGGTCTTGCCGATGATGGGGCCGTCGTCATCGGCATCGGGACCGAGGGTGTGGCCACTGGGCAGCGGAGAGAGGGGCAAGTCGGCACGCAGCTGGGCGCCGGGGGCGGGGGCGGGGTTGTTCAGCAGGGCGAGATCGCCGCCGACTTCGGCGACGGCTTCGCGGCAGAGGGTCAGACCGATGCCCAGGCCCCCGGGCTTGGAAGTGACGCGGGGCCTGAAGGGGTCGGCGCGGGCGATGTCGTGCGGGACGCCGGGGCCGTCGTCGGCGATGGTGAGCAGGGCGCGGGGGCGGCCGGTGTCGCTCTCGGGCGACAGGAAGGCGGCGGTGACGCGGACCTGGCCGGGCTGGCTCACGCGGGCGAGGGCCTCGATGGCGTTCTTGATGCCGTTGAGCAACACGGTGTACGCAGCGGGAGAGGTGAAGGCTTCCAGTCGGGCGTCGAGTTTGAGCGACAGGCTGACACCGTTGATGGCGGCGAGCTTCTCAAGCATGGCGATGGCGTGGTCGGCGGCGGCGGCGACGGAGAGCTGGGTGTCGCCCCGGAAGCGGGATCGGCCGGCGGCCGGGTCGGCGGCGCGGCAGACCAGGTCGCTCATCTGACGCAGGGCGGTCTGGATGGTGGCCAGGCGGGCCAGGAGGGACTGGCGGTCGGGGAGGGGATCGGCGGCGGGCGAGGCCGATGCGGATGTGGTGTTGGCGGGGCGGCGTTCCAGGGAGCGCATGGCGTTGCCGACCTGGCGCATGGAGCCGTCAAGCAGGCTGACCAGATCGTGGACCATGCCCTCGACGCGGCCGGCGACGGCGGCGGGGTCGCCCCGGGTGGCGGTGGAATGCAGGGCGCGACGCAGGGCGCGGCGGGTCTCGGCGTCGGATTGGTCGGGGGGTGAGGGCGCGGGGGAGGAGGCCGCGGGGTGGGGGTCGGGCTGGTCGGGGGGCGTGGGTTGGTGGCCGGGGGGGAGCATTGTGAGGAGGATCGACGCAGACGGCGCGCCGCTTCAGTGGTGCGCTGCGAAATGGCGACAGTGGCGGGTGGAGCGGGTTGCGGGGTGAGGTGTGGCGGATTGCGGGCGCAGAAACCGCGCGGGGGTGGTGGAGGCTGTGCGCGGCGGGCGCAGCAGTTGCGCGGGTGGGGGTGTGGTGGGGGCTTGCGCGGATGGGGCGGTCAGACGCTCAGGACTTCGGCGCAGCGGTCGCAAAGCAGGGCGTTGTTGCGGCCGGGGCGGGGCTTGACGGTGCCGTCGCGTTTGAGGGAACGCTCGCAGCGGGGCTCGGAGGCGAGGTGGACCGCGGCGGGTTCGGTGGCGGCGGGATCAAGCGTGACGCGGCTGATGCCGAGCAGGTCGGCGATGTCGACGGCGCCCAGGCCGGCGACGGCGGGCTCGACAGCGGGGATGACCATGCCCCACTCGAGCGGATCGGACTTGGTGGCGGCGCGGGCCTTCTCGAGGGTCTGCATGAGGCGGTCGCGGTAGGTGAAGAAGGCGGCCCAGGCGGGGGCGGGGGCGAGGCCGGAGGGCTCGGGGAAGAACTGGAAGTGGACGCAGGGCTCGGCCATGGGGTCGGCGATGCGGCCGGGCTCGCCAACTTTATAGAGCGAGCGATAGGCCTCATCGGCGGTGTGGGGCATGACCGGGGCGAGCAGGCGGCAGAGGCCGTGGGCGATGTGCCACATGACCGTCTGGGTGCGGCGGCGGCGCGGGGAATCGGCGCGGTCGCAGTAGAGGCGGTCCTTGGTGGCGGCGAGGTACTTGGCGGAGAGGGTGTCGTTGCAGAAGTCGAAGATGGCGGTGTGGACGGTCTGGAAGTCGTACTGCTGATACGCGGTGAGGACGCGGGCGGCGAGGGCGTCGAAGGCGCTCAGGGCCCAGGCGTCGAGGCTGGCGGGGGGGATGTCGGCGACGGGGACGGTGTGGCCCTTGCCGGCGTCGGTGTCGGGGAGGAAGTCGTAGAGGTTGGAGAGGAGGAAGCGGAGGACGTTGCGGACCTTGCGGTAGCTCTCGCCGGCGAGGTCGAGATAGGCCTTGTCCATCTTGACGTCGTTCTCGTAGGGCACGCTGGAGGCCCACCAGCGGCAGACGTCGGCGCCGTAGTCCTTGAGCATGTCCTCGACTTCAAGGGCGTTGCCGAGGGACTTGCTCATCTTGCGGCCGTCTTTGTCGACGACGAAGCCGTGGGTGAGCAGGGCCTTGAAGGGCGGGCGGCCGGTGACGCCCAGGGAAGGGAGCAGGGAGGTCTGGAACCAGCCGCGGTGCTGGTCGGAGCCTTCGAGGTAGAGCTCGACGGGGAAGTCGGCTCCGCCGGAGCGTTCGCGCATGACGGCGTTCCAGGTGGAGCCGGACTCGAACCAGACGTCGAGGATGTCGCCGCCCTTGCGGAGATCAGCCGTGGTGACAGCGCCGGAGCGGAGGGCAGCGGGGGCGTGGGGGTCGGAGGCGGGGGTGTAGTTGGCGAGCAGTTCTGCCGGGGTGAGGGAGAACCAGGCATCGGAACCCTTGGCGCGGAAGACGGCGGCGGCGGCGCGGACGGTGGCGGGGGTCATGAAGACCGAGCCATCGGGGAGGAAGAAGGCGGGGATGGGCAGGCCCCAGGCGCGCTGGCGGCTGATGCACCAATCGGGGCGGGACTCGAGCATGCCGCGCATGCGGTTGCGTCCCCACTCGGGGTAGAAGCCGACTTTGTCGGCGGCGTCAGGTGCGGTGGCGGCGAGGGCGGCGGAGCGGAGGCTGGCGCCGGCGAGGGGGCCGGAGCCGGGCTTGTCGACGCCGACGAACCACTGCTCGGTGCAGCGGAAGATGGTGGGGGTCTTGCTGCGCCAGTCGTGCGGGTAGGAGTGGTTGAAGGTGTGCTCGTAGAAGAGGTTGCCCTGATCGCGGAGGCGCTTGGCGACGGCGGCGTTGGCGGCCCAGACATCCATGCCGTGCAGCCAGGCGGGCGCGGTGGCGTCGTAGTGGCCGTCGGCCTTGACGGGGCAGTAGACCGGCAGGCCCTCGCGGAGGCCGGTCTGGTAGTCCTCGGCACCGTGGCCGGGGGCGGTGTGCACCAGGCCGGTGCCGTCTTCGAGGGTGACGTAGTCGGCGCCGACGACGGCCCAGACTTTGGAGGTGTCGCCGAAGGCGTTGTTCCAGACGCCTTCGCCCTTGGTTTTGTCAACGAAGGGGTGGCGGTAGCGCAGGCCGAGGAGTTTGTCGCCGGTGGTGCGGGCGAGGATGACGACCTCCTCGGCGCGGGCGTTCTGCATGACCTTCTCGAGCAGTGCGGTGGCGAGGATGGTGACGTTGCCGTCGACCCAGACCAGGGCGTACTCGAAGGCGGGGTTGACGGCGATGGCGAGGTTGGCCGGGAGGGTCCACGGCGTGGTGGTCCAGATCATCAAGCAGGGCGTCTGGAGCGGGCGGAGGCCGGGGCGGGGGGCGCGGGACTTCTCGCCGCCGGCGGCGTCATCGGTCTCGTCGGATTCATCGGTGTCGTCGTCGGGGTTGTCGGGCGGGAGGCCGAAGGCGTCGTAGACGGCCTGGGCGTTTTCGGCTTCAAAGTCGACGTAGACGCTCAGGTCGGTGCGGTCTTCGTACTCCAGTTCGGCCTCGGCGAGGGCGGTCTGGTTGGCGATGGACCAGTGCACGGGCTTGAGGGCGCGGTAGACCAGACCGGCATCGAGCAGGCCGGCGAGGACTTCGAGCGTGGCGCCCTCGAAGGCGGGCTTCATGGTGAGGTAGGGGTCGGCGTAGTCGGCCAGGGTGAGCAGGCGCTGCATCTGGCCGGACTGGAGCTTGATGAACTTCTCGGCGTAGGCCTGGCATTCGCGACGCACGACCATCTGGCGCTGGCCGTCGGGCAGAGCGCCGACCTTGTCCCACTTGCCCTTCTCGACCATCTCGGTCATGACCTTGTGCTCGATGGGCAGGCCGTGGCAGTCCCAGCCGGGGACGTAGGGGACGTCGTAGCCCATCATGGTGCGGGAGCGGACGACGAAGTCCTTGAGGCACTTGTTGAGCAGGTGGCCGGTGTGGATGGAGCCGTTGGCGTAGGGGGGGCCGTCGTGGAAGACGAAGCGGCCCTTGGGGGCGGGGGTGGCCTTGTGGCGGTCGCGGAGCAGGCCGTACAAGCCGCCGCCGCCGAGGCCGGACCAGCGCTTGAGGCTGGCGGGCTCGTTCTGGACGAGGCTGGCCTTCATGGGGAAGGCGGTCTTGGGGAGGTTGAGCGTGTCTTTGAATGTGCCGCCGGAGGAGGGCTTTTCGGGAGCGGAGCCGGCGGTGGCGGAGGGGGACGCGGGGTTGGGAGAGGTCGGGTTCATGGGGTGGACTCGGCAAGCCTGTGCAGGGGGCCCGGAGCGGCTGGGGTGGGGAGTGGGGAGAGCCGGGAGGGTGGGGAGCGGGTGAAGGGGAAGGGGTGGGTTCCGGGCGGAGGGGGGAATGGGCGGGAGTTTACACGCTGGGTGTGGGGGCACACCTGAGGAGGGGGGGTATTGGATGGAGGAGGAGAGGCCCCGCCGGGGAGCGTGGGTGGCCGCGGGGACCGAAGCGGGCAGGTGAGATGTGCCGCTGGGGGTCGCCGCCGCCGGATCAGCCCCGGAGGGGCCGACGAATTCGAATCGACATGGACGGGGCGGCGGTCATGAAGGCAGAGTGTATCGGCTTGACGGGGAAGGGGGTGGAGCGGGGTACGGAAGGGGGGTGGGGGTCGTTCAGAGCAGGTGGAGGATGGTGGTGGTCTGCAGGACGAGCAGGCCGGCGCGCAGGAGGTGGGTGCCTTCGATGTGGACCTGGCCGGAGGGGTGGCTGACCTGCAGGGCGGAGAGCCAGGCGAGGGGGTGGGCCGGGGTGGGGGGCGGCACGGTTGCGCTGCGGCCTTGCGGGCCGGACCCTGCGAGCAGGGCGCGGGTGTCGTGGGCGAGGGTGAGGGTGTCGGTCCAGGTGCGGGCGAAGATGTGTTCGGGTTGGGTCTCGGCGACGGCTGAGGCGACGTAGCGGACGCCGGGAACGGGGAGCGTGCGGCGGAGGGTCTGCTCGCCCTGACAGGGGAGGGTGGCCAGCCGGCCCCGGGTCGGGCGGTTGCCGTGGGCGGGGCAGATCAGTTCAACGACGCAGCCGGTGAGAGTCTGGACGCGGACCATGTGGCCCCCGCCGGCGAGGATCCAGCCTTCCAGCGAGCAGGCGGATGAGCAGAGGGCACGGCGGGCGACGGGTGGGAGATGGGCCGGGTGAAGGGGCTGGTCGTAAAGGACCAGTGAGAAGGCGCAGGCGCGGGCGGAGGACGAGGCGTGCCCGGGAGGGTGGTGCGGGTGGTGGGGTGACAGGGGCGGGACCACAGCATCAGGGAGCGGAGGCCCCAGGTCTGGGAACTGTCCGAAAGGATCACCCGCTCGCTCAACGTCCCCGGCACCCGGCATCGGCACCCGCTCCTGTGGTGGCGCCCGTCTGGGGCGACACGGTGATGACCTCAGCGCGGCGGTCAACGGGTCGTCCCGTCGATCGATCTGCGTGAAGAGGGAAGTATCCGCAGATTCCGGGTTTGCGGCCCTCCCGCAGATAGGGTGAATTGCTATGGGTTGATGCGGTCTGGCGGGTGCGACCAAGACGCGAGGCCCTTGATTGTGTGGGACAGGCCATGTGGCGCGGCAGCAGGGGGTGGGGTGAACCCCACCGGCCGCGGGAGGATGGGGTGGGGTGGGGCGGGGATGGACGATGTTCCGGGCGTCGTGGAGTGGTCTGCACTGACGAGATTGATGTTGCCTTTTGCGGGCCCGGGCGGGGTGGTGGCGGCGTGGTCGTGCGCGGTGGGTGCGCTGGAGGGTGAGGCTCGCGAGCAAGCAGTGGCGGAACTGGTGGAACGGCTGGAGGGGCGGTGGACGCGGCGGGCGGCGGCGGAGGCGCTGGTGGAGCACTGGGGGTTGCTGAGCGCGGGGGCGAGGGCGGCGGCCCGGTCGGTGGTGCGGGCGGCGAGTCCGGAGCGGGATGTGCTGGGGGACGCGGCGACGCGTCTGATGGGATCAAGCATGGGGAGGCGGCGGCAGGCGGCGGCGGAGTTTGTCGGCGAGGCGGGGCTGTTCGGGCTGGCGCCGGAACTGATGGCGATGCTGACGGGGGCGACGGGGATCGAGGCGGAAGCGGCGTCGGACGCGCTGGCGAGGCTGCTGGGGGCGTCGCTCAAGCGGGCGGATGCGAGAGCGCACGTGCCGGAGACGCTGCGGGCGGTGGTGGCGGGGTTTGGCGAGCATGGGCGCAAGGGGCTGCTGGCGGCGGCGGTGATGGCGGTGGGGGAGGCGGGGCCGGAGCGGAGCGGGGTGCTGGTTCGGGCGGTGCGACAGGGCCTGGAAGGGGAGGCGGGGGAGCCTGCAGCGCTGGCGTTGCGGACGCTGCTGCGGCGAGGGGACCTTGCGGTTGGGCCTGCGGTGCGGGCGGCGTGGGCGCTGATGAGTGAGCCGGGGCTGCGGGCGGCGTGCGTGGATCGGCTGACGGCGGGAGCGCAGGGTGGCGGCGGTGGCGCTGTGGTCGCGGAGGCGGGGCACTTGATGGTCAACCCGGCGAGGGCGGGAGGGGTGGCGACCGTGGCGGGGGATCGGGCTGGTGCGGAGCGGCTGGCGGGCGTGCTGGCGGGGTGTGCGGAGGCGGTTGCCGGGGATGAACGGGCGGCGCTGGGGCTGGTTCGGCTGGTGCGGCTGTGGCCGCTGGATCGGCGGAGCGCCGATCGGACGCTGGCGCCGCTGCTGGCGGCGGAGGGGCCGAGGGTGCGGCTGATGGCGGTGGCGGCGGCGGGTTCGGCGGCGCCGGCGTGCGCGGTGGACGGGTGCTTTGACAGTGATGAGCGGGTGGCGTTGTCAGCAGCGACGGCGCTGCTGTGCACGGATCGGAGCACGCGGCTGAGCGATGCGGACCGGCGTGAGCTGACCGATCGGCTGGCGCGGTCGCCGCATGAATCGGTGCGGGGGTTGGCGAGGGACGCGGAGATGGCCGTGGCGGGCGGGGCGGCGCAGCGGCGGCTGGACGCGCAGGAACTGGCGCGGGTGGTGCGTGAGGAGAGTCTGGCGGAGAAGCCGAGTGATCCGCGAGGGCTGGCGAGCCTGGTTCGTCGGGCGGCGGAACTGCCGGCGCGGGACGGGCTGGCGATGCTGCGGGATGCGGTGATCGCGGTCGATGCACGGGTGCGGGCCAACGCGCTGGAGACGCTGGTGCGGGTGCAGGCGAGATTCGTGGCCAAGGGGCGGGGCGGTGAAGCAGCGGAGGAGATTCGCACGCTGCTGCATGCGTTCGTGGAGGACGGGCATCATCGGGTGCGGGCGGCGGCGGTGCGCGGGCTGCTGGCTCGTGGAGGACGGGCATCATCGGGTGCGGGCGGCGGCGGTGCGCGGGCTGCTGGCGGCGCCGGGGCTGGGGAGGATGGCGCAGGAGGTGGGCATGCGGAGCCTGACGGCGATGCTGGATGACCCGAGGCCGGAGCACCGGCTGGCGGCGTTGTGGGCGGTGAGCCGCACGGCGGAGCGGTGCACGGAGGCCAGCGGCGGGCCGGAGGTGGTGCGTCGGGTGATGAACATGGCCAGCGAGCAGGGGGAGGTTGAGGCCCTGCGGCCCCGGGCGCAGCAGGCGGCGGAGCGGCTGGCGGCGGTGGTGCGGCTGGGGTGGAGCGAGCGGGCGGCCAGCGGGGCAGTGGCGACGGTGAGCGAGGTGGCGGCATGAGCAGCGGCGAGACCAGCGGGATGATGACGCGGGCGGCGGGCGCAGCGGGCGAATCGGCGGCGGGGGAGGTGTGGCTGGCGGGCGGGCCGGAGCCTTCGGCCTGGTGGGGGGTGGCGACGCTGGGGGCGTGGGCGGCGGTGGCGCTGCTGGCGGCGGCGGTGATCTGGTGCGTGGTGTGGTGGGTGACGCGGCCGGCGGAGACGCGGGCGTGGGTGATGCTGAGTGTGGCGGCGGGGCGATGGCCGGGCAGGGATCGCTCGGGCAGGTGGCCGTGGACGCGGCGCGGGGGTGCGGGCGGCGCTGCGGACGAGGCGGGGCGGTGGTCGCGGCTGGAGCAGGTGGTGCGGGTACACCTTCGGGTGTGAGGGGTGAGTGAGAACCAGGGCGGGCGGCGGGCGGACGGGCCTGCAACGATGCAGCGTGAGTGACACCCCACGGTCAGGTTCTGATGCGTCCGGGATGGCTGGCTCTGCCCAAGGCGGAAGCGGCGACGGTCATGATGGCGGGGGGTTGCTGCCGCCGCCACCACCGCCGAGGCCGGTGCCGGTGATTCCGCCATTGCCGGGGGCGAGATCGACCGAGGCGAAGGCGAGCGGGGTGGGGAAGTTTGCCGGCTCGGGGACGATGGCGGGGTACGGGATCGGGGTGGAGTTTCTGGTTTATGTGGTGGTGTGTGTGGTGGGGGGGTGGGCGCTGGACAAGGCGATGGGGACGGGCAAGGTGTGGACGCTGGTGGGGGCGGCGTTGGGGGTGCTGGGCGGGGGGTGGCGGACGATTCGGGCGGCGATGAAGCTGAATGCGACGATGAACGCCCAGACAAAGCACAAACGCAAGTGATTTGACGGAGTTTTTTTCGTCAGCCCGCACAGGGTGCATGGGCGTGATGCACCGGCTATCCTTGGCCCCCTTGAGCCCTGCACGTACGGGCCCTTGGTTCTGGTGGATGGAAACCGGAATCGGGGAGCGGACGGGTGTGGGGCGGGTGCGGACCTGGTATGTCGATGTTGGTTCCTCGCAACCCGTTGCCTGTGAAGCCGCTGGCCGTCGCCCTGGTGGCCTCGTGCCTGTTGGGCACGGTGGCGGCGTTTGCGTTTCGTCTGGCGGGGTCGGTGTCGGGGGAATTTGAGCCTGGGTTCCTGACGGCGGCGTTGGTAGCGCCGCTGTGCGTGCTGCTGGCGGGTGTGGCGGGTTTGTATGTGTTTGTGAACCTGGCGAGGCATGACCGGCGTCGGCTTCCGGCGGCGGTGATGGCTTCCAGCGGCGTTCGCCTGTTTGGCTCGGTGGCAATGGCCTACGGGCTGTATGCGGCCATGGCCCTTCCCAAGGGGCCGTTCTGGCAGGCGTTTCTGGTGGCCGGGGTGCTGGCCCTTGTTGTGGAAACCATCGTGGTCAACCGGGCGTTGCCCGCGTTGATGGCACAGTCCGGAGAGGCAACGTCATGAGTCTGAGCGTGCTTGTGCTGGGGGCGGACAGCCCGGTGGGTCACGTGGTCAACCACAAGGCCGTGACCGGCAATCTGTTTGGCATTGAGGGTGCGTGGCTGTGGTCCGGGCATGTGGGCAACCTGCTGCTGTCGGGGCTGATCCTGTGCATCGTGGGCCCGTGGGTGGCGAGCAAGATCACCACCGGCCCGGAGAGCCAGGGCACCAAGCGGTTTGTGACCAGCAACCCGTTTGCCCACATGGTTGAGGTGGTGTGCACGTACCTGCGTGAGCAGGTGGTGCGGCCCCTGCTGCACGACCGGACGGACGCGTTCGTTCCGTTCCTGTGGACGCTGTTCTTCTTCATCTGGGTGAACAACCTGCTGGGCATGGTGCCGCTGCTGGACATCCAGCACATCGCCAGCGGCTATCTGAAGGAGAACGGGCTGGCCTACTTCGGCGGCACGGCGACGCAGAGCCTGTGGACGACGGCGGTGCTGGCGTGCATCTCGTTCCTGGTGGTGAACATCGCGGGCATCCGCAATCTGGGCGTGGGCGGGTATGTGCACCACCTGACCGGCGGGGCCCCGTGGTACGTGTGGCCGCTGATCGTGCCGGTGGAGATCGTGGGCACGTTCGTGAAGCCGTTTGCGCTGGCGATTCGTCTGTTCGCCAACATGACCGCCGGGCACATTCTGCTGGCGGCGCTGCTGGGCTTCATGGCGACCGGTGTGGTGACGGTGACCAAGGGCGGGTCGGGCCTGCTCTTGGGCCCGGTGGTGACGGTGGCGGCGACGGCGGGGGCGATTGCGATCTTCTTCCTGGAGGTGTTCGTCGCGACGCTGCAGGCGTTTGTGTTCACCTTCCTGACAACGGTGTTCATCTCGCAGCTTTCGCATCATCATGACCACGACCATGAGCACGAGCATGGTCACGGTCATCACGGCCATGAGCACGCGCACGCGTGAAAACCGGCCCTTGTTCGGCCCGGACCGCCCTGACGGGCGTGGGCTGTTTCCAGTCTCTTGTGCAGGTTTGTGATTGATTCAGAGAGGACGTTGATTATGAAGACCCTGTTCGCCAAGGCCGCGCTGGCCACCGCTTCCATCGCCGTGTTCGCCCCGGCCTTCGCCATGGCCGAGACCACGCTGGGCAAGGGCCTGGCGGCGATCGGCGCCGGCCTGGCTGTGATCGGCGGCGCCATCGGCATCGGCATGATCGGCAAGGGCGCGGTGGAGTCCATCGCCCGTCAGCCCGAGGCCGCCGGCCCGATCGGCACCAACATGATTCTGACGGCCGCCTTCGTCGAAGGCGCCACCCTGTTCGCCGTGGTCGTGGCCCTGCTGGCCTGAACCGCCCGGACCTTGAGAGACACTCACCCGTCGGCGTCTGAAAGGGCGGCGACGGAGTTTGACCGAATCGGAACTGTCGAGACCTTGCCCCGCGTGAGCGAAAGAGGAACTGAAGATGGCCCGCAACTATCGCGAACTTGTTCTGGCCGGCGTCGCCGTGCTTGCCCTGGCTCCGGCCGCTCTGGCGGCCCCCGGCGAGGAGCCGCATCCGATTCCGACGCTGAGCCAGGGTCTGATGACCAGCATCTCGGCGGTGGTGGTGTTCTCGATCTGTGCCGCGGTGCTGCTGACGGTGGTGTGGCCGAAGATCCTCAAGGGCCTGAAGGACCGCGAGGGGAAGATCCTGGAGTCCATCGAGGCGGCCGAGGCGGCCCAGCAGCAGGCCAAGATCCAGCTTGAGCAATACAACCAGGCGCTGGCCAGCGCCCGCGCCGAGGCGCAGCGGATGCTGGAGGCGGCCAAGGTTCAGCAGCAGAAGGAAGCGGCCGAGATGCGCGAGCGTGCCCAGGCCGAGGCCCAGGCGCTGGTGGAGAAGGCCAAGCGCGACATCGACGCGGCCCGCAAGCAGGCCCTGCAGGAGATCTACACGCAGGGCGCCACGCTGGCGACGACCGTCGCCGCCAAGGTGCTGCAGCGTGAGGTGCAGGGCGGGGACACCCAGCGGATGGTCGACGACGCGCTGACCACGCTGGCCGGCTCGCGCAACTGAGAGGGAGGGAGGCGGGGGGTAGACGGCGGGGTGAGGGGGGGCGGTTTGGATCGCATCGAGGCATCGCATCAGGCAGCATTGACATGAGCACCGCCACCACCAACGACGCCGTTTGCTCGCTGTACGCCAAGGTTCTGATGGAGACGGCGCTGGCCAAGGGCGGTCAGGCGCTCGTGGAGGAGATCGGCTCGGAACTGCTGGAACTGGCCGAGGGGCAGGGGCGTGACGCGAAGGTGGTGGAGTTCTTCCGCTCGCGGATCGTTCCGGCGGCCTCGCGTGAAGCGGTGCTGCGGAAGGCGATGAGCGGGCGATGCAACGACTTGGTGCTGAACCTGATGCTGACGCTCAACTCCAACGGCCGGCTGGGCCGCTTCCGCGACGTGGCGGCGGCGTTTGACAGCCTGGTGCAGGCCCGCTTCGGCCGGGTGGAGGTGGACGTGTTCACGGCCTCGCCGCTGAACGATGGGGACAAGGCGACCCTGACAGAACGGATCAGCCGTGCGCTGGGCCGGCCGGCGGTGCTGCACGCGTATGTCGAGGCGGGGATGATCGGCGGGGTGAAGCTGCGGATCGGCGACCAACTGATCGACGCGTCGTACCAGACGCGGCTGACGCGGCTGCGGCAGCAGTTGGCCGAGAACGGCCTGCCGGCCCTGCGGGCGAAGTTCGACCGCCTGGTGGATGGCGTGGACCCTCGGAACAACTGAGCGGCGGGGTGGCCGACAGATCAAGCGAACGAGAACGGCCCCCGGTTGCGGGGCCGTTTTTCTTTGGGTTTGTCGCGATGAGGGGCGGGGCGGAGCGTCGGGCGGCGGGGCGGACGTTACACTTGTGCGGCGGCAGGACCGATTGTGGGCCGCGGATTGAACACCGGAGAGACACATGGCCAAGAAGACCATTGACAAGATCGACGTGAAGGGCAAGCGGGTGCTGATCCGCGTGGACTTCAACGTGCCGATCGAGGACGGGAAGATCACCGACGAGCGTCGGATCCGCGAGGCGTTGCCGACGATCAAGAGCGTGCTGGAGCGGGGCGGTGCGGTGGTGCTGATGAGCCACCTGGGGCGGCCGTCGGGCAAGGGGTATGAGGCGGAGTACTCGCTGAAGCCGGTGGCGACCAAGCTGTCGGAACTGCTGGGGCGGCCGGTGGCGTTCCCGTCGACGGACCTGACCGACGCGGCGGCGGAGGCGGCGGCGAAGGCGGCCAAGCCGGGGGACGTGGTGCTGCTGGAGAATGTGCGATTCGCCAAGGGGGAGAAGAAGGGCGACGCGGACTACGCGAGCAAGCTGGCCGGGTACGGCGATGTGTACTGCAACGACGCGTTCGGCACGGCGCACCGCGAGGACGGCTCGATGTTCGCGGTGCCCAAGGCGATGGCGGGCAAGCCCCGGGTGGCGGGGCTGCTGCTGCAGAAGGAGCTGGTGTACCTGGGCGACAAGCTCTCGAATCCGGCCAAGCCGTTCTGCGTGATTCTGGGCGGGGCGAAGGTGTCGGACAAGATTGAACTGGTGGAGAACCTGCTGCCCCGTGCGGACTCGATCCTGATCGGCGGGGCGATGGCGTACACGTTCCTGGCGGCCTTGGGCCGCAAGGTGGGCGCGTCGCGGGTGGAGCATGACCATGTCGCTTCGGCGAAGAAGATGCTGGACCAGGCGGCGCAGCTGAAGTGTGATCTGCACCTGCCGATGGACCACGTGTGCTCGACGGAGTTCCACGAGATGAACGGTGAGAAGAAGACCTTCACCGATCACATCGGCGAGGGCTTCATGGGGCTGGACATCGGGCCCAAGACGCAGCAGGACTACGCGGCGGTGATCCGCAAGTCCAAGACGATCGTGTGGAACGGCCCGATGGGCGTGTTCGAGTGGTTCCCGTTCGCGGTGGGGACGCGGATGGTGGCCGAGTCGATCGTGAAGGCGACGGAGGCCGGCGCGACGAGCATCGTGGGCGGCGGGGACTCGGCGGCGGCGGCGGAGCATTTCGGGCTGGCGAGCAGGTTCAGCCACGTTTCGACCGGCGGCGGGGCGAGCCTGGAGATGCTGGCGGGCAAGCCGTTTACGACGGTGGCGCTGCTGGACGAGGCTTGAACCGCTGATGGTTGGTGAATCGCAGTGAGAAATGACGCGGGCCGGCCGAAGGTGATTCGGGCGGCCCGCGGTGTTTGTGGGAGAGGGCAG
This sequence comes from Planctomycetaceae bacterium, assembly GCA_021294835.1. Classification (GTDB taxonomy): domain Bacteria; phylum Planctomycetota; class Phycisphaerae; order Phycisphaerales; family UBA1924; genus CAILKP01. The sequence continues at coordinate 9,700 of JAJTDF010000076.1, read as the reverse complement.
ATGGCCGAATGGCCGGACGAAGTCAGGGGTTGGATGGGGGGGCGGCGAGTTCGGCCTGGTTGAGCCCGGTGCTGACGGCGTCGTCGTCGGCGTCCGCCTGGTCGCTGTCTTCATCGTCGCTGTCTTCGTCGCCGTCCTCGTCGTCGGACTCGGCATCGTCGGCTTCGTCGGCGGCCTGAAGCTGGTCCAGCCGGTCGAGCACGGCCTGTTCCTCGGCCTGGAACTGCTCCTGTGTGAGCTGGCCGGTCTCCAGCAGCATGTAGAGCTCGCTGAGGCGGGCGGTGAGGCGGTCGCCCTCGTTCTCCTGCTCGGCCTGGACGGCCTTGTGGAGCTCCTTCATGATCCACATCAGGCCGGTGAAGGGGGAGAGCAGCAGGCGGTCAACGACGAACATGGTTGGACCTCGCTGGTGCGGACGGCGACAACGGGGCGGCCGGGGTCAGAGTTCCAGACGCACGTCGACGAAGCTGCTGGGGGGCCAGGGGCCGGAGACGGAGAGGGTGTGCTGGTCGTCGAACAGCGCGGCGGTGCGTTCGATGGCGGCGTCGAGTTCGGCGGCGCGGGCGCGGTCAGCGAGGAGTGAGAAGTTGCAGAGCTCTTTCTCGCTGCGGAGGGGGTTCTCGCGGTCCTCGGCGATGACCTCGGTGAGGGCGGCGATGACGACGTTTCGAGCGGCGTCGCGGCGCTCGGCGAGCTTGTGTTCAAAGAGGCGGCCGACGGCCATCATGGCGTCGTGCCCGCCGCCGGCGGCGAGCATGCGGTCGCGGGCGGCGCGGAGCTCGGGATCCGCCTCGACGAAGAACTTGAAGACTTCGGGCACGTCCAGAGCGAGGCGGAGGGTCCACTCGCTTCGGCCGGCGATGCGGGCGAGCTGGGTGACCAGTTGCTCGCGGTTGGTCTCGAGCAGTTCGATGACGCCGGCGTCGGTGGCGGAGACGGTGCCGAAGGCGACGGGGAGCAGATCGGTGGTGCGAGCGATGGCGGTGGCCACGCGCTGGTGGGCGGTGAGGTGGCGACGCTCGGGGCGGAGCTTGCCGGTGGGGCTGGGCGGGGCGACGCTGGCGACGGCGCACAGCGGGCCGTGGGCGATGAGCGTGAGCGGGGCGTCAGCCAGGCCTGCGGGGAGGTTGGTCAGCAGGGGGGCGGCCTCCGCGGAGATCACGCCGTAGAGGTAGAGCCCGGCGGGCTTTGCCTTGGTGCCGGAGCGGGCGGCGACGGACCGCAGCGCGGCATTCGGCGCGGTGGTGTCGACGGCGTGATCGGTGGGGGCGGTGTTCATGGGGAGGATGGGGGCTGGGGGCGGGTAAGGTCTGCAGAGGAGTGCTGAACGAAGGGGATGGGCGAGGTCGGGTGGACAGCGGCCGGGCAGGGGCGGGGGTCATGGGACAGGCCGGGGCGGACGGAGGGGATTGCGGGTGCAACGCAGCGAGCGGACGGGGAGGGCGGTCAGGCGGCTGCACGGGGCGGAAGCGTGTTGGAGGGCGGCGCGGCGGCGGCCGGGAAGGGCAGGGCGGCGCCCTCGATCTGCTGAGCCGGCGCCGGGCTGTGGGTGGTGGCGGTTGCCGGCTGAGGCTGGGCGAAGGCGACGAAGGGCCGCATGGAGCGGACGGCTCCGCCGACGGTGCGGATGTCGATGAGGTTGCGGCAGGTGGCGCAGCGGACGGGGCCGTCGTAGTCGTCGTAGGCGTCGCCGAGGTCGAAGCGGTGGCCGCAGCAGATGCAGTTGATCCTCATGGGGTTGGTCCTTGGTGCGGGGGAGGCGGATACGGGAGTGCAGCGAGGCGGTTCAATAGCGGTGCTTGAGCGGAGCGGGTGCGGAGGGGGGGGATTTCCCGGCGAGGGTGCGTCCGATGGCGCGGACCGCGCGATTGGCGGCGGCGGGCGCAGCGGCGGCGTTGCGGTTGATCTGCTCCATGAGCTGGCGAACTTCCTGCTCGATCTGCTCGCAGCGGCTCTGGCACTTGGCGGCACGTTCCAGGGCGACGCGGCGTTCCTGGTCACGGCGGTAACGTTCCATCTCCAGCGTGCAGAGGCGCATGTGCAGCTTGTGGGGCATGTCCTTGGCAAGAGAGCTGCGAGCGCCGATGGTCTTGATCTCGGTGAGGCCCTTGGCTTTGGCGCTGTCTTTCATGGCGGGACTCCGGCGTGGGAGGCTGGGGGAGTGGGGGGGGCAGGAAGGCGGAGCGGGAAAGGTGCGTGGGTGAGCGGATCAGGCGGCCGGACGCATGGACTTGCGCGGCTTGGCGGGTGATGCGGCGGCGGAGATGCGGCCGGTCTGGATGTCGCGGACGATGCCCATGAGGTCGTCGGGGCCGGGGCGGGTGTTGTGACCCATGGCGTCGCGGAGCTGGGCGCCGAAGATGTCCCAGGCGGCGGCCTTGAAGAAGGGGTCGTCAACATTGACAGCCACGCCCCTGTGGCTGAGGACGCGGGCGAGGGCGATGCAGGCGCGGATGGTGGGGCGGTGGCCGGAGCCCATTTCACGGAGGAGGTTGGCCAGCTCGACGATGACGCGGGAGTCCTCGGCGGGGAGGTTGCTTTTGGAGGAGGTGATGTCGGTCTCGGTGGACTGGTCGTAGTGGTCGATCTGGATGGTGACCATGCGGTCGAGCAGAGCGTCCTGCGTCTTGTGGACGCCGGCATACTCCTCGGGGTTGGAGGTGAAGATGGCACGGAAGTTGTCGTGGACGCGGAGGTAGTTGTCGGCGCCGCCGCCCTTTGGGAGGTTGAGCAGGCCCTCTTCGAGGATCGAGAGCAGTGCGTTGTTGGCCTCGGGCCGGGAGCGGTTGAACTCGTCGTAGATCAGGGTGTGGCCGTGTTCGCAGGCGGTGGTGAGGCGGTTGTCCTGCCAGTGGACCTGAACGCTCTCCTCGGTCTTGAGGACTGAGCGGACGTAGTTGTCGACCAGGGTGCTCTTGCGATAGCCGCCCTCCTTGCCGACCAGATCCGAGGCTCCGAACTCGTCGTTGCCGTGGATGAGCGTGACGGGGCGGCCAAGTTGTGCCGCGACGTGGAAGGCAAGGGTGGTCTTGCCGGTGCCGGCGGGGCCGGCGAGGTGAACGGCGTAGCCGCAGTCGAGATAGCCCAGGGCGCGCTGGGTGATGGCCTCGACGGCGGGGGTGACCACGAAGGAGGGGCTGGGCTGGGGCACGAGGGTGCCGAAGGTCTGCCGGGCGGGCAGGCCGGTGAGGGGCTCGATACGAAGGCTGTCCGCGAGGGGGGCGGCGGGGTGGGCGGCGCTGCCGGCGTCATCGGCGGATGAGCCATGGGCGACGGAGATCGACGCAGAGTTGGCGGTAGACATGTTCGGGCGTATCGGACGGCCCGGAGCGGGGGTTTACTCTCGGACGCCGGAGCGGGCGGACGAGCGGGATATCCGGTACAGGCCCCAACCAAACACCGTGGCATGGCGCGGGTTGGCGAGCCGATGCGCAAAGACAACGCCCCCGCTCGGATCACGAACGGGGGCGGATGACATTCAGCGGGTCGCCGGAGTCGGCTGCTGCGGTCAGGCGACTTTGCGTGATCTGGTGCGGCCTGTGTCAGGGGAGGCCTGTCGACCGGGTCCGATGATCGGATAGACGGGTCGGGATGCGGCCTTGCCTCCGCCGGAGGGCGCGGCGGTTCGGGTGGCTTTGCGTACGGGGGCGGGCCACTGGGTGACCGGTTGCGACTTGCCAAGAAGCTGGTAGCGCATGGCCAGTCGCTGCTGCTTGAGCTTGCGGACAAGGGCGGAGACGTCGCTCTTGAGCTCGGCGGAGAACTGCTCGCGGGCGGCGCGTTCGGCGGCGACGCGTTGCAGTCGCTGCTTCTTCAGGGAGGTCTCGAGCCTGTCGACGTCGCTGCGGAAGGCCTCGGCCCACTTGCCCAGAGAGGCGGTGAAGGCGGCGCGTTCCTGAGCGGTCTGGCGGGCCGCCTTGGTGCGGCTGCGTTCAAGCTGATTGTGGAACTGGGCGGCGCTTTCGTGGAGGGACTCGACCCAGCGGCGGATATTCTGAACCGAACGGCGACGCTGGCTGACGCCGTCGGTGGACTGCTGCTGGTGCTCGTCGGCGAGGTTCTGCAGCATGCGGCCGGTGTGCTGACGCATCCGGGTGACCCACTGGGAGAGGTTCTTGACGAAGGCGGCGCGGTCGGCGGCGTCCTGACGGCTGTCGTCCCGAGTGCGGGAGCGGAAGTCGGTCAGCATGGAAGCGACGTCAGACTTCAGAGCGTCGACCCAGGCGGTGAGCCGGCCGTCGGCGGGTTTGGCTGAAGTGGCCATGGGTGGTGATCCTGATGGGGTCGGGTGTGTGCTCGGCGGGACCGTTTGTCGGACAATGCCGCCGTGAGTGGCGACACGGGGGGTTGCATCGACCCGAGGGGTCGGGGGCTGTCGGCGTGGGGTGTGCATCGGGGTGATTTCCCTCTCAAGCCGCGGCACGTGCGAGGGGGCGTGGGTGGTGGGGGTGGGAATGGGGGTGGGGGGGCATGCAACTGCGGGTCTGGCGGGTGGAGTGTGGGACGAGGGCGGGGGGAAGAAGACCGGGCAGCAAAGGCACAGCACGGGCGAAACGTCGGTAGGACGCTCCGCCCGTGCTGATGACCGTTGTTCAACGGGCGGTGGCTCAGGCGGGCTGAGCGGCGCTGGCGGTCAGGCCGATGGCCTCGGCGTACTTGAGGTAGGTCTCGACCGAGGCGACCACGACGCGGGCCTCGACAGAGAGCAATTCGATGCCGACCAGGGAGACCTTGGCGAAGGCATCGATGACGATGCCCTTGTCGAGGATGCGGTCGACGACTTCAGCAAGAGAGGACGAGTCGGTAGCCTTCTGAACCTTCGCCATGATCATGCTCCTTTGCGTTGGCGATGCGGGACCCTGAAACAAGAGAGTCCACTTCCACTGCGGCGGTGGATCGACGTCTTCACTGATGCACTTGCGGCATGTTCCTTGATGGGTTCGGGGCAAACCCGCGCCGGGGTGTTACAGACGGCACATCTGTCCGAGGCCGTCGGGTTCACGCGAACTTCGCGCCAGCCGGGAGCCGGGGGCGGCGACGGCGCCAACAAATGCGGAGACGGATGGGGAGAACAGGAGCGGACCATGGGCGTGTTCGGACGGCGGATGGGTGGTCAGGCGGCGCGGGCGTGGGCGGTGGTCATGCTGGCAGTGATGACCGGAGCCGGGCCGGTGACGGAGGGCGGTCCGCAGGCCGGATCGGTCGGCCGGAGCGGAGAGGAGCGGCGGGAGGCGAGTACGCCGGCGGGGGCGGGCTCGGTGAAACTGCCGACATTGCCGGGAGCGGAGACCACGCTGGAGGTGATCGGGTTCGGGTCGTGTGCTCGGGATCGGGAACCGCAGCCGATCTGGGAACGCATCATGGCGGCCAAGCCGCAGGTGTTCCTGTTCATCGGCGACAACCAGTACGCGGACTTCTGGGAGAAGGACGGGAAGATCGTGATGCAGCGGGTGCCGGGCGTGGAGTACATCCATGCGGCGTACGCACGGCTGGCAGCGCAGAGCGGCTTTGCGCAGATGCGGTCGACGGTGCCGATTCTGGCGACCTGGGACGACCACGACTATGGGGACAACGACGCGGGGAAGGAGTTTCCGTTCAAGGCGGAGAGCCAGCGTGCATTCCTGGATTTCTGGGGCTTCGGTCCCGACGCGCCGCAGCGGACGCAGGAGGGCGTGTACCAGGCGTACCGCTTCGGGCCGGAGGGGCGGCGGGTGCAGATCATCATTCTGGACACGCGGTACCACCGCGATGCGCTGACGCGGGGACCGCGGACCAGTAGGCCGGGGCCGTATGTGCCGAACACGGACGGGGTCGGGACGATGCTGGGTGAGGCGCAGTGGGCGTGGCTGGAGGCGCAGTTGCGGCAGCCGGCGGATGTGCGGCTGGTGGTCACGAGCATTCAGGTGGTGGCTGACGAGCACGGGCACGAGACCTGGGGCAACCTGCCGCACGAGCGGCAACGGTTGTACGACCTGATCGGCAGCACCGGCGCAAGCGGCGTGGTGTTCCTGAGCGGGGACCGACATCTGGCGGAGATCTCGGTGGATCGCGGGCTGGAGGCGGGGCGGCGCGTGCCGTACCCGATGTGGGATTTCACCTCCAGCGGGCTGAACGAGCGGGCGAGGGAGGTGAAGGACCCCAACAGCAAGCGGATCGGACCGGTGCTGCGGCAGACCAACTACGGCAGGCTGCGGCTGCGGTGGGGGGCGACGCCGGAGAGCAGCGAGGTGGAGTTCACCGCGCACGGGGACGCCGGGCAGGTGCTGACGCGGCAGACGGTGTTTGTGAGCGACCTGCGGGTGAAGCCGGCGGGGCGGTGAGGCAAGTGAGCGCAGGATTTCGGTGGCGTGTGGAGGGCGGGGACAGGCGGGTCACGCAAACAGGGGATTTGCTTGTCCGGCGACGGGCGAGTGGCGGGAATCCGCATGGTGGGGTGGCGGGCGGGCTGGGTGTGATGCATGCTCGGGCCAGTGTCGGCGGGCGAAGGGGCGCACCGCCGGAGGTTGGAGGCCCGGTTGGCGATGTTGCATGTGCGGACGGTGGCGGCGGTGGTGATGCTGGCGGGGCTGGGCTCGGCGGTGACTGGGGCGGCCGAGCCGGGCAGCGGCCCTGCGGCCCCGGTGGTGGAGGCTCCGGCCAAGGCCTCTGAGGCGGGTGCGGGGCCTCGGGCAGGGGCGGAGCTGATCGGCAAGCCGCCGCCGGCGTTGACGGTGGCCAAGTGGGTGAAGGGGGAGCCGGTGACGGCGTTTGCGCCGGGTGTGGTGTACGTGGTGGATCTGTGGGCGACCTGGTGCGGGCCGTGCCGCGCGGCGATCCCGCACCTGACCACACTGCAGGCGAAGCACCCGGAGAAGCTGCGGGTGATCGGGGTGAGCATCTCTGAACGGCAGAAGGAGCCCGGGGACACGTCGTACATCCAGACGGTGGAGGGATTTGTCGCGAAGATGGGGGAGAAGATGAACTACGCGGTGGCAGTGGACACGCCGGAGAAGGCGGTGCACACGGCGTGGTTCAAGCCGGCGGGGACGGGGGGAATTCCGACGGCGTGGATCATCGATCAGCGGGGTCTGGTGGCGTGGGTGGGCATCGGCACGCCGTCGGAGGTGGAGCGGATCGCTGAGGCGGTGCTGGCGGGGACGTTCGACCCGGCGGCGGAGGCGAAGCGAGCAGCGGAGCTGGAGGCAACGGCGGCGGAGCGTGCGGCCGAGGCACGTGAGCGGGCCAAGGCGCGGGAGCAGGAAACGGATAGGCGGTTCCCGGGGTATCGCGACGCGATGGCCAAGGGGGACACGGCCGGTGCGCTGGCGGCGCTGGACGCAGCGTTCGCGGCCGATCCATCGCTGGAGGCGGGCGCGGCGTACCAGTGGAAGATCATGCTGCTGCTGCAGCGGAACAAGCCCGATGAGATCAAGGCGTACGCCAAGGAACTGCTGGCGCGGTATCCGGAGAACGGGGATGTGCAGGGGTTCCTCTCGGCGTGCCTGGTGAGCACCGCTGAGGAGAGCCGGTTTGACGCGGAGATCAACGCGCTGGCGTTGCGGGCGGCGGAGGTGTCGCTGGCGACGGCCAACGCGGACAGCCGGTGGCAGCAGGTGGCGTTGTGGCGGATGGGGTGGGCGAAGTACCACGCGGGCCGGCTGACCGAGGCGGCGGAGCACATCCGCCAGGCCCGGGCGAACATCACCAGGCTGAAGGGGACGATCGACTTTGGGAATCTGGACAGCGACTGCGCCGAGGCGGAGGCGGTGATCGCCGGTGCGATTGGTGCTTCGGGTGAGGGCAAATGAGGCGGGCGGAGGGGCGGTACGCTTGGGCATGCGCACCGCACTGCTGCTGCTTCCGGCGTTCTGCCTGCTTCCCGGCTGCATCGCGTGGGAAATCCGCGATGAGATTGCGCTGGCCAACCGGCGGGTGGGGGCGACGCATGCGGAACTGGTGAGGACCAATGCCGAGCTGGCGACGGTGAACAGCGGGCTGACGACCACCAACGCGGAACTGGCGACGGTGAACGGGCGGGTGGCGGCGGTGACCGAGCGGATCGAGAAGGTGGATGCGAACCTGGCGGGCACCAACGCCCGTCTGGCGGAGGTGCAGGCGGCGCTGGCGACGACCGAGCGGCGGATGGTGGCCCTGTACGACACGCTGGCAGAAACCAACCCTCGGCTGCTGACGGCCAACGACGCGATGGAGCGGCTGCGGATTCTGCAGGAGATCGCCGCATCGCTGCAGAGGACCAATCGCGCGCTGGAGCCTTTGAGCAAGACGATGGGCTCGCTGAACAGCACGATGTCGTTCTTCGGGCTGGCCGGGGCGGAGGCGGACCTGACGGCGGTGGCGGCAACGCCGGGCGGTGAGGCGACGGGCGGCGGGGTGGAGGTTGCGGCGGGCGGTGGATCGGCGGCGACCACACCCGTAGCGACCACCCCCGCAGCGGCTGCCGCGGCAGCTCCCAATCCGCTGGTGGGCACATGGCTGATGGTGCATCCGGCGGCGGGCGGGGCGGCGGCGACAGCGGCGCTAAGCGGCGGGGCAAGTGGGGCAGGTGGCGGGGCGGGGGCGGCAACGCTGGGCAACGTGCTGCTGATCACGGCCGACGGGCGGTATGTGCTGGCGGAGCAGGGGCGGATCACCGGTGGCGGGACTTGGACGCGGGAACGCAACGTGCTGACGCTGACGCCGGCGGGTGATGGGGCGGGGGCGAGCGGCGCGACGGGCGCGGGCGGGACCGCCCCGGCGGCGGCCCCGTCGCCGGGCTTGCGGTTTGAGGTGCTGACGCTGTCAACGCGGACGCTGAGCCTGCGGACCGGCGAGCAGTTGCGGGTGTTCGCCAGGCCGTGACCCGGCGGCATCAGCCGCGTGGACGGTCCCAGAGTGTCTCGGTGACCTCGGAGTTGACGAATCTACGAACGACGGCGAGGAGATACTGATTTTCGGTCATGCCGTTCTCACGCGCGCCGCTGGCGATATCGCGGATGGTGCTGGCCCTGGTGACGCCGTTGTTGCACTTCCATTGGCCGTTCTCCTTGACGAAGTGGCCTTCGAGGGGGATGGGGTTGCCTTTCCGGTAAAGGGTGATGATGCCCTCAGTGCCCCGGCTGTTGATTTTGACAGCGGTGCGGCCGGCGTCTGAGGTGCTGCCGAGCCATTGTGAACGAACGGCGAGGGCGAAGTAGCCTCGGCCATCGAGTTCGCGCATTTGCTTGGGTGTGAGGCGGGCGCGCATGATCAGAATCTCCAAGCGGTCGCCCAGCGGGAGCGATTGCACCTGCTCTTTGGTCATGGTGGCGGCGTGCCGCAGCAGGGTGGTCGCCCGGCTGACCGACTCGGTGGAGAGGAAAGCGGCGGCACCATCGCCATCGAGGCTGTCGATGGCGCGGTCAAAGGCCGCGTTGGTTTCCTTGAGGGCTTTGGCTTCCTGGTCGCAGCCAGCCAGTGCCAGGCCGAGAGCGACCAGCAGCGTGGAGAGCAAGACGGCCCAGAGGCGGCGCGGCATGACGGCGGGCGGGTTGAAAGGACGCTGAACAACGAACGCGGACATGGATGTCTCTCCTGATTGAGCGGCCCGAGCGGGCCCGAAACCGAGCCCCCGAATGGGCCCACGCCGAGAGATTAACGGAAACCGGCGGAGGGTGCAAGGCCTGATCTGGCCATTTTCGCTTGGTTGCAAGCCGCACAGAGTCTTGCGGGGCTGTTCGCGGGG
>JAJTDF010000075.1 GCA_021294835.1 Planctomycetaceae bacterium | reverse complement strand
GGCAACGTGCCACCGCACCCACCGCTCCGCCCACCACTCCACCCCCGCCGACCCCCTCCCCATCACCCTCTGGCACCTCCCCCCAGAGCCCCAAGCCGCCTGACCCACCAACTCAAGCCCACCCTCCGCACGCCCCACTCCGCCCTCTCCGCCCCCTCCGCGCGCCAACCACGCCCTTCTCCTCTCTCCCCCTCTCAACTCTCAAATCTCAAATCTGCTTCCTTGTCTTCCCGCCTTCCTGCCCTCTTGCCTTTCCTGCCTTCCCTTCGCTCTCTTTGCTACTTCGCTGACAATTCTTCTCTTCTGCCTTCTCTGCAAAGAAGGACATGAAGCCAGTCAGCAAAGAAGCGAAGGAAGCGAAGAAAGACCAAGACAGCACAAGCACCCCACCCCCTCCGCGCGCCCACCCCACCTTCCTCCCTCTCAAATCTCGAATCTCAAATCTGCCTTCTTGCCTTTCCTGCCTTCCCTTCGCTCTCTTCCATACTTCGCTGACATTTCTTCTCTTCCGCCTTTGCTGACAAGAAAGCCATGAAGCCAGCCAGCAACGAAGCGAAGCAAGCGAAGAAAAACCAAGACAGCACCACCACCACCCAAGCCCACCCAAACCCCATCCACCCACCCCGCTCGCTGTCTCCCCGCGGCCCCTCCCTCCATGCCCCCGTTCCGGGGATTCTCCTAGAATCGCGGCCCATCTCCCACCCCCGCCCCTCCCGCGCCAATGTCCACCATCACACCCCCAACCTTCACCCTCCGCCCCTCGCCCGCCGCTCCCGCTCCCCGCGCCGGCCACACCCCAGCAGCCGCGCCCGCACCGCTTGATCCCCAGCGGCTCGCCGCCGCCGTCCACGCCGGGGCCGAAGCCCTGCTCGCCAAGCAGCGCACCGAACCGTTCGCCCGCAACGCCGGCCGCGGAGCCTCCGGCCGCCACTGGTGTGCCGAGCTCGAGGGCGACTCGATCCTCTGCTCAGAATACATCCTCATGAAGTTCATCCTCGGCCAGCACCGGGCCACCCGCCCGGACGGCTCGGATGAATGGCCCCGCCTGCTCCGCATGGCCAACCAACTGCGGCTCAGCCAGCGACCCGACGGCACCTGGGGCCAGTACCCCGGCTCCCCGCTGGATGTCTCCGCCTGCGTCAAGGCCTACCTCTGCCTCAAGCTCGTCGGCGACGCCGTCGACGCCCCGCACATGGCCCGCGCCCGCGCCGCCATCCGCGCCGCCGGCGGTGCCGAGAAGTGCAACACCTTCACCACCTTCTACCTCGCCTGCCTGGGCATCGTCTCGTGGAACGCCTGCCCGGCCATCCCCCCGCAGATCGCCCTGCTCCCCGCGTGGTTCCCCTTCCACCTCCGCAAGGTCGCCGCGTGGACGCGCACCATGATCCTCCCGCTGGCGCTCTGCTCGGCGCTCCAGCCCGTGCGGCCCCTCCCGCCCGACCCCGCCAACCCGCAAGCCGGCCCGCTGAACATCGACGAGCTGTTTCTCGACCTCTCCTTCAAGCACCGCCTCTCCAAGCCCTGGTCGCGTGACCGCCTGTTCACCTGGAACAACACCTTCCTGGCCATCGACCGTCTGCTGAAGCTCTGCCGCTCCGCCGGCGTCACCCCCTTCCGCGACCAGGCCATCGCCTCCGCGGAAACCTGGCTGCTCGAACGCATGGACCCGGCGACCACCGAGGGCCTGGGCGCCATCTTCCCGCCCATGGTCTACATCCAGGTGGCCCTGCAGAAGATGGGCTACCCCCGATCGCACCCGGTCATCCGCCAGGCCGAGGCCGACTTGGACGCCTTCGAGATCGACCACCCGCACCCTGACCCAACGCTGGACCACATCCGCCTTCAGCCCTGCTTCTCACCGGTGTGGGACACGGCCATCGCGCTCGACGCCCTGGCCGAGGCCGGCCGCACCGCCGCCAATGAGCCCCGCGTCGCCGAGGCCTGCGACTGGCTCCGCCGCCGTGAGATCACCCGCGCCGGCGACTGGATCGAGAACCTCCGCCCCCAGGACCGCCACCTCCGCCCCGGCACCGACATGGCCTGCTGGGCCTTTGAGTACCGCAACGACTGGTACCCCGACGTGGACGACACCTGCATGGTCGCCAAGGCCCTGCACCGCGCCGGCGACCGCCCCGGCGAGACCGTCAACCGCGACACCGCCGTCCGCGCCGTCCGCTGGATCCTCGCCATGCAGAACGACGACGGCGGCTGGGCCGCCTTCGACCGCACCCGCGACCGCCCCTGGATGGAGGCCGTCCCCTTCGCCGACCACAACGCCATGCAGGACCCCTCCTGCTCGGACATCACCGGCCGCGTCATGGAGTCTCTGGTCACCTGTGGCCTGCCCCGCACGCACACCGCCATCACCCAGGGCCTGAACTACCTGCTGGCGACGCAGCAGCCCGAGGGCTGCTGGTGGGGCCGCTGGGGCTGCAACTACATCTACGGCACCTGGCAGGCCGTCAACGGCCTGGCCGCCGCGGGCCTTGATGCCCGCCACCCCGCCGGCGCCCGCGCCCTCACGTGGCTGCTCAACTGCCAGAACCCCGACGGCGGCTTCGGCGAATCCGCCAACAGCTACCTGGATCGCCGCCTGATGGGCCAGGGCCCCAGCACCGCCAGCCAGACCGGCTGGGCGCTGCTCACGCTGCTCAACCTCGTCGGCCCTGATCACCCCGCCTCCCGCGCCGCCGCCGACTGGCTCTGCCGCCACCAACTCGCCGCCGACAAGCCCGCCTACGCGCCATCAACGCACACCCAGGCCACCCCGACCCCCGACGACCGCCGCCTGGCCGAACGCGACCCCATGACCGACCGCGCCGGCGGCTGGGCCGAGCACTGGTTCACCGGCACCGGCTTCCCGAAGGTCTTCTACCTTCGCTATCACCTCTACCGCCACAGCTTCCCGCTCAAGGCCCTCTCGCGCTTCAAGACCCTCTCGCAGGCGATGTGGTAAAGGGCCGACCCAGCGTCCACCGCATGCCCTGCATGCTCGCGCGATCCATCCCCTCACCACCCTCCACCAACCCTCTTGCCCCTCGAGGAACGTTTACCTGCGCACCCGTCGAACCGCCGCCCGTCTATACACCGTATAGACTGTGTGGTACCACCTTCCCAAAGGGCCCCGGCATGATCAAGACCCTCACCAAGCACGGCAACAGCTACGCCCTGGTGATCGACAAGCCCATCTTGGAACTGCTCGGCATCCAGCCCGACAGCCAGTTGGAACTGCGCACCGACGGCCGCGTACTGACCATCAGCCCGGTCGCCGCGCCCGCGCCCAAGGCCCGCGCCGCCCGCATCGCCGCAGCGCTGGACAAGGTGAACACGCGGCACGGCAAGGCGCTCAAGCGACTGGCCCGCTGAAGCCTCTCCACCCGGACGGACCAAACGAAAAGCCCCGGTCCATGCGGGCCGGGGCTTCAGGTTCATCTTTATCAACACGGTCATCCGCGACGGTCAGACCACCGCTGATGAAACCCACCCCATGCAAATCACTCATCGTCCTTCGCCGCACCCTCGGCACGGTGCTTGGGCATCGCCGTCAGCACCTTGTCCACCAAGCCATACGACAGCATCTCCGCATCATCCAGCCACTTGTTGCGGTCGCAGTCCGCCTCGATCTTGTCCGGCGTCTGCCCTGTCGCTTCCGCGTAGATTGCGTACAGCCGCTCGCGGATCCGCAGCATCTCGCGCGCCTCGATCTCCAGGTCCGTCGCCTGACCCTCCATCACCCCGCCGATCAGCGGCTGGTGCATCAGGTTCCGGCTGTTGGGCAGCGTGAACCGCTTGCCCTTGGTCCCGCTGGTGGCGATCAGGCTCCCCATCGAGGCCGCCTGGCCGATGATGTACGTGCACACGTCGCACGGGATGAACCGCATCGTGTCGATGATCCCCAGCCCCGCCGACACCGATCCGCCCGGGCTGTTCACGTACAGGTGGATGTCGCTCTTGGCGTCCTCGTTGGCCAGGAACAGCAGCTGCGCGATCACCAGCGACGCGATGTCGTCGTCGATCGGCTGGCCCAGAAAGATGATGCGGTCCTTCAGCAGCCGCGAGTAGATGTCGTACGCACGCTCGCCTCTGCCGCTCTTCTCAATGACGATCGGAACCAGGTTCATGTTGGGGTCTTTCGTGCAGTCGCCGGCCCGCTTGCCGGGCCGACGCGTGGGTGTTCGTGTCACTTCAACGCAACGGGCGTCGCCGCCCCCGATCCGGGGCGCTCAGCGGGCCTGCGGCTTGTTGATCACCTCGTCCACCAGGCCGTACGCCTTGGCCTCCTCGGCCGAGAAGTACTTGTCACGCTCCTGATCCTTGCGGATCGTCGCCTCGGACTGCCCCGTGTTCTCCGACAGAACCCGGATCAGCTCGTTCTTGGTCTTGATGATCTGCTCGGCCTGAATGCGGATGTCCTCCGCCTGCCCGCCCACCCCGCCATAGGGCTGGTGGATCATCACCTTCGCGTGCGGCAGGATGAACCGCTTGCCCCGCGCCCCGGCCGACAGCAGGATCGACCCGCCCGAGTACGCCCGACCCAGGCAGTACGTGTTGATCGGCGAGGACAAAAACCGCATCGTGTCGTAGATCGCCAGCGTGTCGTCCACCGCTCCGCCCGGCGAGTTGATGTAGAAGTGGATGTCGCTGTTCTTCTTCTGGTTCTCCAGATACAGCATCTGCATCGTCACGCGGGCCGCCGACGCAGGGTTGATCTCGCCAATCAGGAAGACCACGCGGTTCTCCAGCAGGAGCTCGTCGATGGTCATCTCGCGGGTGCGCTGGTAATTGATCGACACGGCTGGTCCTTTGATCAGGGGATCCGATTGGCCCCACTCGGCTGAGTCGGAGCCGCCGGTAAGTTCGGCAGATTGAAGGGGCGGATGGTAGCGGCGGGGGCGATTGAACGTCAGAATGCGGGGTTTGGGGGATTTGGATCAGGGTACAAGCACCACCCGTCAGCCCCGGCAGCCCACGGCCGCCGGTTCAGGCAAACTAGGCAAGCCGCATGCCGGACCGCCGACCGCCCACAACGCCGCCATCGCCCCAGCCGCCGTCTTGCACACCGCCCCTGCACCCCCGCACCGCCCCCAGCCATGCCGAAACGGCAGCCCCCCCGGATCCGCACGCCTCAACCCCACCTCACCACGGCAGGTTCGACCCGTCGTAGTTCCAGAACCGCCCCGTCGTCTGCACCGTCAGGTTGTCAATCACCGCGATCACCATCGCGGCACTCTGCTTCGGGTCCAGCGGCGCCTCCGGCCCGCCCATGTCCGTCCGCACCCATCCGGGGTGGATCATCCCCACCGCGATCCCCTCCCCCTTCAGCTCGTTGGCCATGCACCGCCCGAACTGGTTCAGCGCCGCCTTGCTGGCGCGATACCCGTACGACGAGCCCCCCGAATTGTTGGTGATCGACCCCAGCTGGCTGCTGATGTGCGCAACCGCACGCTTTCCGCCCCCCGCCAACCGCAGATTCGGCAGCACCGCCTGGCTCACCAGCACCGGTGCTATCGCGTTCACCATCATCACACGGTACAAATCCGCCGAACTCAGCGTGCTGAGCTGCTTGCTCTCGCTGCTGATCCCCGCGTTGTTGCACAGCACATCAATCGGCACGCCCGCCAAGGCCCGCCCCAGCGTGCTGATCGACTGCATGTCCGACACATCCAGCCGCTCCACCCGCGCCCCCAGCGCCCCCACCACCTGCGCCGCCGCCTCGCTCCGCACCGTTGCAATCACGCTGTCACCCCGCGCCCGCAATGCCCGCACCATCTCCAGCCCGATGCCCCGCGACGCCCCCGTCACCAGCCACGTCTGCTGTGCCATGCCTTCGCCTTTCCGCTGCCTCTGGCAGCTCTCCCACGCCGTGCGATCAGCCACACCAGCACCGGCCCCCCCACCAGCGCCGTCACCGCCCCCACCGGCAGCCGCCCCGCACCCAGATCCACCGCCCGCGCCACCGCATCCGCCCCCGCCAAGAGCCCCGCCCCCGCACACGCCGAGCCCACAACCAACACCCCGTGCACGCCCCACCGTCCGCCACCGCCGCAGCCACCACCGGCGCCCGCCGCGCTCATCAGCCGCCGCGTCACATGCGGCGCCACCAGCCCCACAAACCCCACCGGCCCGGCGATCACCACCGCCACGCTCGTCAACACGCCCCCCATCACAAACAACTCCACCCGCTGACGCGCCAGGTTCAGACCCACGCCCGCCGCCTCGTCATCACTCAAACTCGCCGCGTCCATCCGCCGCCCCCGCGCCACCGCCCACACCACACACCCCGCCACCACCACGCCCATCAGCGGCGTGCCCAACCACCACCGCAAACCGCCACCGCCACCGGTGCCACCGCCCGCCGCCACCGCCTCGTCCCGAATCGCCCCGATCAACTGCCCCGACATCGTCCCCCGTCCGCCCCCCACCCCCAGCCCTTGAAACACATGGTCCGCGACGATCACCCCCGCAGCACACAACACCGACAGCACCACCCCGATCAGCACCATCGCCCCCGGATCAATCACCCCGTTCCGCCGCCCCAGCACAAACACCAGCCCCAAGGCCGCCCACGCCCCCACCAGCGCCGGTCCCGTCTGCCACACCAGCCCCACCGATCCCACCTCACCCCCGCCGCCACTGCCGCCACCCCCAGCCAGCGCCGCCACCCCCACCGCCACCACCACCGCCAAGGCGGCCCCCGCCGACGGTCCCAGAACGTCCGGCGACGCCAACGGGTTCCGCAGCAGGCTTTGCAGCACCACACCCCCCAGCCCCAAGGCCGCCCCCGCCACCACCGCCGCCAACGCCCGGCTCCCCCGCAGCATCACAATCTGCCCCCGTACCTCGGCCGACAACCCCTCAAGCGGGCCCCCCACCAAAAGCCCCAAAGCCACCGCCACCGCGGCACACACCGCCAGCACCAGCACCACCAGCACGGCGCGAGAACTCACGCGTCAGGATAACCGCCCAACCCAGCATGCAGCCCGCCACGCCCTGACCCGTTCGGCCGCCGCAACAGTCACCCGCACCCCGGAGCCGCCCACCCCCCACCGCCATGCCGCTCGGCCAACTCCACAAGTCCGGGCACAATGCAAACACCCGCTGATTTCCCCGCCGACCACGGTGTTTTCATGACATGATCGCGATCTTGCGGTGCACTCTCGAACGGCCGCCCGCAGCAGTCATCCGCGGTGCATCCCGACCACCCTCTTCACGCTCCAACACCATGCGTCGTTCATGCCTGACCGATGACCGCCGCGAAACGCACCTCAGTGCCGTTGCCCGGCCCTCGGTTCGCACACAGCAACACGTCCATCCGCATGTCCCCGCCACCTCATCGCGATCCAGTGGCTGATCGCCGCCGCAAGCCCTTTGCCCCGCCTTCGCTCCTCCAGCCTTGGCATTCGCCGCTGACACCTCAGCCTTCCAAACCCTTTGCCCATCCGGGAGTACCCGTCATGCTCCGTCTCCTGTCCCGCATCGTCGCCCTGTTCACCCTTCTCGCCCCAATCGCCGCCGTCAACGCACAGGCCGACTCCTTCGTGTACCAGGGACGTCTGGATCAGGGCGGCACCCCGGTGACCGGAACCTACGACCTTCGCTTCTCCCTGTTCGCTGCAGCCAGCGGCGGCACAGCCCTCGCCGGCCCATCCTGCGCCGACAACATCGCCGTCGCCAACGGCCTGTTCGCGGTCGAAGTCCCCCTGACGCTGCCGACCTCCGGAGCCGACACCTGGCTTGAGATCCAAACCCGTGCCGACACCGGCCTTTCCTGCACCAACACCTCCGGATTCGTCACGCTTTCGCCCCGCATCAAACTCGCGCCCGCCCCGAAGGCCGTCTTCGCCTCCGCCGTCCCCCAGACTTCCCCGACCATTCCCGGCGCCCTTCGCTTCAACCCCACCCTCCGACGCTTCGAGGGCTCCGACGGCCTGTTCTGGTATCCGCTCACGGCCGGATCCGCCATCCTGCCCGCCAACATCCAGGACTTCGCCACACCGGGAACGTTCAACATCAACGTGCCCGCTGATATCAGCCGAATCGGCGTTGACATCATCGGCGCCGGCGGCGGAGGTGGCGGCAGAGGCTCCGGCCTGGACTCGCCAACTTCCGGCTCCTGCAACTCCGGCACCCCCGGATACGCCACCGGCGGCGGAGGCGGCGGCGGAGGCGGCTCCGGTCGGTTCTCCATCGATGTCACTCCGGGAGAGGTTCTGACCATCCAGATCGGCAACGGCGGCATCCCCGGCGGCATCGCAAGCCCCGGCGCGCCCGGACAGGTCACAAGCATCCGCCGCGGCAGCACCACCATCGTCTCTGCCCCCGGGGGCCAGGGGGGTGGCGGCGGAATCAATGTCGTCATGGGCGCCACATCCACATCGGGCTGCCTCACCCCGGTCGGCACATCTGTCCCCGGAGGCACAGCGGGCGCAGCGCCGACCCTCGCCGGATCGGGATCTTTGGTCTCCTCCGCCGCCGGCAACCTCGGCAGCTCCGGCTTCGGCCCCTCGTGCGCCACCGCGGGGGGTCTGCCGCCGACCGTCACCCGCTGCCCGGCCGTCGGCGGAGCCGGTGCCCCTCAAGGCGTGCTCGGGGCGCAGCTTCCCCTCATCGGGGCCGGCAATGGCGGACAGGGCGGCGCCAATGCCACCGCCAGCACCGCCGGCGGTCCGGGACGAGTCCGCTTGTTCTGGAACTGACCAATTCCACTTCCGCCCGCACTTCCGCTCAGCGCCCGGCTCGCAGTCTCAAGGCTCCAGCGCCGCATCGACTGTGGCAGCCGCCAAACCCGACCGCTCAACATCCCCCTCGCTGAATCCATGCTTTCACGAACTCCGAAGCGGTCGGCATGAAGCACCCATACCCCATCGTTCTGGTTTCTCTCGCTGTATTGACGGCCGCTGCCGGCACTCTGGGCCAGGCCGCCCCGCCCGCCGGCAAGTCGGAGGCCAAGTCGGCCCCGACCGCTCAGGCCGGTCTCGGCGCCGTCCGCACGCCCAAGCTCGTGCAGCGGGTCGGCGGCGATCGCGATCTGGCCATCGAAGTGGTCGACGGCGTCTACCGCTTCCGCCAAGCCAAAATCGAATCCCCGCTCCCCGAGGGCTATCCCGAGCCCACGCCCCCCGGCGCCATCGATGTCAAGGAATACCCGTCGGTCCGTCGCGCTGAACTCACCTCCAAGGACGACGCCAACGGAGGCATGACCGCAGGCTTCTTCCCCCTCTTCAACCACATCAAGAAGCGCGACATCGCCATGACCTCCCCCGTCGAGATGGACTTCCCCAACCTCTACACCGACTTCATGAATGACGAGCCGACTGAAGAGGGAGAGTCGACCATGAGCTTCCTCTACCGCTCGCCCACCCTCGGACCGGTCGGAAAGGACGGCGACATCGTGATCCGCGATACCGCCGCCGCCACCTTCCTGAGCATCGGCGTGAAGGGCGGTGTCGACGCCACCAAAGAACTCGATTCCCTCCGGACCTGGCTCAAGGCTCAGGACCAGTGGGAGGTCGCCGGCGACCCGCGCATCCTCGTCTACAACGGCCCCTTCATCGATCCCGATTGGCGGTGGTCTGAGGTGCAGGTCCCCGTTCTCCGCCGCGCCGCAGCCGCCCAGCCCGCCACCGGGCAGACCAAGCCCCAAGCGGCCAATCCTGAGCCCGCCAAGCAGTCCCCTCCGCAGAACAAGTAACTTCACCCGGCCGCGGCACGCCGACCACACCCGCCAACACCGCGCGTGTGACCCACCAGCCGCTCGGGCAGCATCCACCCTGAGAGTCCACTCCCTTCAAACACCCACCTCATCGGCGACCCGGGCTCTTCCTCTGAGCCCGGGTTGTCGCCGTTGTGCCATGGCTGGCGATGGCCCGAGGACCTGCCCGGTCGGCCGTCACAACCCCTGCTTGCCCAGCAGCCCCGCCTTCCGCCAGGAAGCCTGATCGCGCTGCACCTCAAACCCGTCGCCGCACTCCGGGCACCGGCCCGCCTCGCCCAGGCCTGCGAGTTCATGCAGGCACGCCGTGCAGCACCGCCCGCCGGTCGCCGCCACCTGCCGACGGATCCGCACCAGCCGCATCCGCACGAACACAATCGCCACAAACACCGGCGCGAAGATCGCCAGCGGCATCAGCACGCTGCCCCACATCCCCCCGGCCCCCGGCCGGCCCAAGGCCACCGGGATCCACACCGCCCCCGCACCGATCGCCAGCGACACCGGCACCGCAAGGGCGAACGCCCACGGCAAGCGGCGGATCACCTTGGGCAGGCCGGGGTCGTTGAGGTTCATGGGGGGCTCCGATGACCAAGGAGCGTACCCCATCTTCTCTGGCCCGAACAGGCACAGCCCTGAACCAACCCGCATCATCCAAACACAGACCTCTCGTCCCACGCCGCCCCGTGCGCTCGCAGAATCCGTAGCACCTCCGACCTGAAGTCCTCAGGCTTGTGATGCTCGTCCAGCCCTGAGCGATCTGAAGCGTCTCAGACCAGCAGCGCCAACCGGCGGCACCGTCCGCGCAACATCTACTCTTCACATGCATGCAGGCCAATTCCCAGCCGCTTCATCCCTGCCCATGCTGCGGCTTCCTCGTCTTTGACCAGCCCGCCGGAAGCTACGACATCTGCCCAGTCTGCGGCTGGGAGGATGACCCCGTGCAACTGCACCACCCCCTCATCGGCGGCGCCAACCCGCCCCTCGCCCAGGAGCAGCCCCGTGCACTGGCCGCCCTGACCAGCACCGCTCTCGCGGCACTCACTGCCCAAGGCCGAGTCCGCTGCCCGGACTGGCGCCCTTTGTGCCCCGCCGATCTCCGCCCTGACGAGTCCATGCCGCGATCAGGTCTTGCAGGTTCTGGCACCCTGCCGAACGACCCGCCGCCGTACTACTGGCAAAGGGGCAGCACGCCGTAGCGGCGACTGACATCCCACCGCCACCGCACCCTCGCAATCCGGGAGCAACGTCACTGCTTCGTCGTGCTCAGCCGGACTCTCGGCCTGCCGCCGTGCAGCAGCCGATCCCATGAATACGAGCGGCGGTTTGCGACCTGTGCGATCAGACACGAAGCGTCAAGGCGGTACGACTCACACCTTCGGTGACCCGGCGACCGTCGCAGTGCCAGCCTGCTTGTACGCCTTGTGCCACAGAAACGTTCCACGCATGGCGGTGACGAAGAAGAGAGAGAATACAAGCGCGTGCACAAGATCTCGCGGGTAGCCGAAGTGTGCCCACATGACGATCTTTGAAGCGACGAAGTACACCAGCAGCGTGGTGGCAGCCATCCTGCTGTGACGGAACACGAACACCCCGAGCACGACCGGCAGCACCACATCGACCAGTCGCAACGGATCAAGCAGGTAGGCGCGGTCGAGATCAGTGGGGGCCCTGAAGAACCACAAGTCGGGATCCGTGGCGGCCGTAAAGAACACAACCGTCGCCCACGCCGCCGTGATCCCCGCCAACACCATCGCCGCGATCCCGCCGTTGCGAATGGCACGCTCGCACAACGTGCGATCGCGGATGGAGAGCAGATCCTTCAACGAGAACTCTGAGGAAAAGTGGTCACTCTTCGGTGTCACGGTTCAACTCCTCCCATCACCTGGCCGGCACAGACCGTCGTACGTCATGCACCGGCGACCACCGGCACCACTGCCCCGACTGAAGACCTTCAAGGCCAAGTTTACGCCCCGCCTCGCATGCTCCGTCGCGCCGCCGGCGCAGCCCCCCCGGCTTCCCACCTCCGACACCCCCCTCACCTCTCCCCCACCACCCCCGGCACCCCACCCTTGCGACTGTCACTCGCCCCACTCACCCCCACACCACCCTCAGGCTGCTCACCCCCAACCCCCCGCACCACCGCCTGCACCGCCGCCTCGCCGCTCAGCCGCTCCACCTGGTGCCCCATCTTCCGCAGCCAGTCCACCACCCGCATCCCCTCATCCCGCACCCCGTCCGCCTCCATCCGCCCGTCCACCCGCAGCACGTTCGGCTGCCACTGGTGATGGATCCGCGGCCCCTCCACCGCCTCCACCACGCCACGCCCGAACAGCAGCACGTTCGCCAGCGTCTGCGCCGTCGCCGTGATGATCCTGGGCCCGCCCGACGCCCCCACCACCACCTCCACCTCCCACTGCGCCGCACCGGTCTTCCGCCGAAGGCCGATCGTCGGGCTCATGCTGCTCAGCGGGCGCTTGCCCGGCCCCGGCGCGTTCGCCGTGCTCTGCTTGAGTCCAAACGCGTTCGCCTCGCCCGGCCTTGTTGAAAAGTCGTCCACCTGGTTGTTCAGGCAAAAGCCAAGGTCCGTCCCGTCCGCCAGCCTTGGCACCAGCAGCGAGCCAAACTCCAGGTTGATCGTCTCCGTGCACGCCACCGCCCCGCCCCACTGGTCCACCACGCTCAGGTGGCTCGTCCCGCCATCCTCAACACCTTCCACGCCGCCCTCACCCCCCTCACCCCCCTCACCCCCCGCACCCCGCGGCACATACCGCTCCGCACCACCCGTCCGAAAGCCGCGAATCACCGCCGCCCGCTGCTTCAGCCACGCCCCGCTCAGCAGCCGCTCGGTGGGCACATTCGCAAACGCCGGATCGGCCAGAAACACCGCCCGATCCGCAAACGCCAGCTTGAACGCCTCGGCCAGTTCAAACAGATACTGCCGCTGCGTGGGCGAGGTGATCTCGCCGCCGGAAATCTGCCCGGGCACGCCCCGCTCGGCCAGCAGCCCGAACACCTGCCCGATGGCGATCCCGCCCGAACTCGGCGGCGGCATCAGCAGCAGCCGCCGCTCCATGCCCTTGCCCTGCCAGCCGCCCGCAAACTCCACGCTCAAGGGCGTCTCCACCTTGGGCGTGTACCCCGCCAGATCCGCCGGGGTGATCGTCCCCGGGCTGGCCGCATCCGCCCGCACCGCGCGGATGATCGCCTCGCCCACCTCGCCACTGTTGAACCCCGCCACGCCCTTCTCCGCGATCGCCCGCAGCGCCCGCGCCTGCCCGGCCGGTCGGATCACATCCCCCACCTTCACCTCGCCCCGCCCCAGGAACACCTCCCACGCCCCGCTGAACAGCGCTTCTCCACCCTCCACGCTGCGCACCTTCCCAATCGCCTCCCGCGAAGCCTTCACATACGCCTCGTCGGCCGCGAAGCCCCGCTCGGCCAGCGCGATCGCCGGCGCCAGCACCGCCGCCCGCTCCATCGTGCCATACCGCTCCAGCGCCAGCAGCAGCCCCGCCACCGTGCCCGGCACCGCCACCGCCGCCCCGCCCAGCGTGCTCGCCCGCGCCGGCACGCCCGGCCGGGTGAAGCTGTCCGCCGCCAGGCCCGAGCCGCCCGTCTCGCGGTAGTTGATCGCCACCGTCACCTCGGGCTTGCCCGCTCGCGCCGGCAGATGAATCACCAGAAAGCCGCCGCCACCGATGCCGCACGAGAACGGCCGCACCACCGACAACGCGAACGACGTCGCCACCGCCGCGTCCACCGCGTTGCCGCCCGCCGCCAGAATCTCCGCCCCCGCCTTGGAGGCCAGCGCGTGATCCGCCGCCACCGCCGCGCGGCCCACCAGCCCCTGCCCCAGCCGCACCCGCTCGCTCGCTTGGGCCGGCGCGCCCACCTTCTCCACCTTCTCAACCTTCCCCGCCGCGCCCGCTGGCCCGCCCGCCGCCAGCATCACCGCAGCCGCCATCACCACCGCGCCAAACCGTGTGCGTGCCATGCCCACAGCATACCGCCTCCCGATACCATCCATCATGAGCACCCCGACTGGCTCCCCCACTGGCTCCCCCACTGGCTCCCCCGCAGGCACCCTCCACAACCGCGTCGCCCTGGTCACCGGCGCCTCCGCTGGCATCGGCCGCGCCATCGCCCAGGATCTGCTCGCCCACGGCGCCAAGGTGGTCATCAACGCTCGCCGCGCCGAGCTGCTCAGGCAGGTCGCCGCCGAGCTTGATCCCTCCGGCAAGCGCATCGCCACCGTCCCCGGCGACACCGCCGATGACGCCGTCATCGCCTCCATGCTCTCCGCTGCCCAGTCGGCCTTCGCCGCCCCGGTGGATCTGGTCATCGTCAACGCCGGCCGGGGCCTCAACGGCTCGGTGCTCACATCCGACACCGCCCAGTGGGACGAACTCGTCCGCACCAACCTGCTGGGCGCCGCCCGCCTCATGCGTGCCGCGGGCCTGGCCATGCTCGGCCAGGTCCCCGCGGATCAGACCGGCCAGACCGGCTCATGGACCGCCAAGCCGCGCGACATCGTGGTCATCGGCTCGGTCGTCGGCCGCCACGTCAGCCCGTTCTCATCCATGTATGGCGGCACCAAATTCGCCGTGCACGGCATGGTCGAGGGCGTGCGTCGCGAACTCGGCCCCAAGGGCATCCGCGTCAGCCTCGTCGAACCCGGCTTTGTCGTCAGCGAGTTCCAGGGCGTCGCCGGGTATGACCCGGCCTGGTTCGCCGGCGTGAAGGACCGCATCGGCCCCGTGCTCGAGCCGATCGACGTCGCCCGCGCCATCACCTTCCTCGCGGCCCAGCCCGCCTCGGTGCACATCTCCGACCTGCTGATCCGCCCGACGCGGCAGGATTACCCGTAAACCCCCGGCACCTTCCCCACACCTTCCCCGCACCTTCCCATCACCCTCACGGCAACTCAATCACCACCTTGCCCATGTGCGCCCCGCTCTTCATGTACCCGAACGCCTCCTTGGCCAGCGCAAACGGGAACACCCGGTCGATCACCGGCTCCACACCACCGCCGGTCGTGCCCACCGCCCGCACCACGCTCTGCAGCATCGCCAGCGACCCCACGTTGATCCCCCGCACATCAATCGACCGCATCAGGATCGACACCGTGTCCACTTCCCCGCGAACCCCTGCCAGCACGCCGATCAGCGCGATCGTTCCCCCCGTCCGCACCGCCTTGATCGACTTGCCCAGCGTCCCCGCCCCGCCCACCTCCACCACCACGTCCACCCCGCCGCCGCTCGCCTCCCGCGCTGGCTTCTCCCAGTCCGGCGTCGATTTGTAGTTGATCGTCACCTCCGCACCCATCGCCTTCGCCCGTGCCAGCTTCTCATCGCTGCTGCTGGTGATGATCACCCGCGCACCCGCCGCACGCGCCAGCTGCAACGCAAACACCGACACCCCGCCCGTCCCCTGCACCAGCACGCTGTCCCCCAGGCCCACCGGCCTCGGCCCGCCAAACAGCGCGTTCCACGCGGTCACCGCGGCACACGGCAGCGTCGCCGCCTGCACAAAGCTCAGCCCATCGGGGATCTTGCTCAGCCCCGTCTCGCTGAGCACCGCGTGGCTGGTCAGCGTGCCGTCAACATCCCCGCCCAGCGCCCCGCGCATCTTCGCCGAACTGATCGGCCCATCGGTCCAATTCTGAAAGAAGCTCGACACCACGCGGTCGCCGACTTTGAACCCGCGCACCCCCGGCCCGGTCGCCAGCACCACGCCGGCGCCGTCCGAGCACGGCACACGCCCCGCCGCCAGGTTCGGGTCATACTGCCCGGCCACCATCATCATGTCGCGGTAGTTCAGCGACACCGCCTTGATGCTCACCACCACCTGCCCCGGCCCCGGTGTCGGGTCCGCCGCTTCGGCAAGCGTCAGGTGCTCAAGGCCAAACCGCATGATCTGGTATCGCTGCATGAGGCCAGTTTACCTCCGTGCCGTCGCCGCCGGATGCCGTTCCGCCAGCCCCGCTGCCCAAACAAACAGGCCCGCCGGAGAGCACCTCCGGC
>JAJTDF010000154.1 GCA_021294835.1 Planctomycetaceae bacterium | reverse complement strand
CGGCGTGTGCTCGCGGTCGGGGTACACGGTGGACGAGCACACGGTCTACGGCCTGCCTTGCCCCGAGGGCCGCCATCCGGATGCCAAGGGCGTGGTCAGCACGCCGATCACGATCGGGCGTGTGAGCGTGCGTGTGCGGACGCGGGGATCGCCGATGTGGCAACGGCTGGAGCTTTGGAGCCAGGGCAAGATCAGCACGCCGCTGGCGCCGAAGGTGCCCGGGTGCGGATGCGTGATTCCGCTCAAGCGAGCGGTCAGGGTCACGCTGTGGGCGGTGACGAACCTGGACCGGTGGTGGAGGGTGGGGCGGAGGCGAAGAGCCAAATGGTCAAATGGTCAAATGGTCAAATAAGGGTGGTTGGTGCGGTCGGCGGGTGGGTGTCAGCCGCCGGTGCGGGTGAAACGACCGACCTGGTTAAAGAACAGGAGCACGAAGAACGCCACGACCAGCAGGAAGACCACGCCGAAGAAGATGCCCAGGCAGACGGTGGCGATGAGCGTGAAGTTTGGACGCCGGAGAAGTTCGCACCGGGCGATGGGCTCGAGGAAAGCTGTGTGGGCCTTGAGCACGACAAGATCCGCGTGGATGCGGGCGAGGAGATCGGCGATGGCAGCATCGTGCGGAGGCGCCGAGGCGGGCGTGATGAGCGGTTCCGGCGCGGGCTGGCTGGCGGGCTGGGGCGGCTCGGGAGCGAGCTCGATGGCGTTGATGATCAGGCCCGCGCGGGTGGCCTGATCGCGGGCGGCGGCCTCGGAGGGTGCATCGAGCTTGGCGATCTTGCGGCGGCCGTCGATGACGGTGTGGATGTGATACCTGGGCATGAGGGAGGGCCTTTGATGATGATCGCGGTGAAGCGGCAAAGCAAAGAGAGCGGCGATGGTCGCGTGCGGGCGGGCGGGATCGTGGCTCCGAGACTCCTCTGCCCCTGCCGGGGCAGGAATGAAGGGGAAGGCTGTCCACGGGTTGCGCTGCGCTCCACCCGTGGCTACATACCTCGGCCCCTTCGGGGCCGAAGAGTTATCCGGGTCGGCGTTTGGGGGCGGGCTTGGACGGGGACTGCTGAGGCTCGGTGGGCGCGGCTGGTGGAGGGGCTGGCGAGTAGTGGCGAAACTCCTGCTCCAGGATGTTCGGGCCGAGCGGGCTCTTGCGGGGGTTCGATGCGACGGTCATGACATGCTCATCGGAAGTGGCACCAACGGCGGTCGCGGGCGGCGGCGAGTTTTTGGCAAAAGCCGCCATGAGAACGTCATTGAGGTGCTGTTCGACGGCTGCTACGCCGAGCTCCGCGATGGCAACGCGCAGCTTTGCGATGAGCCGATCGGTGTCCGCAACGCTTGCCGGCGCCGTTCCTGATCGCACCGATTGAACTCCAAGGCGAGCCAGTATCGGGGCCGGCGGAAGCCCAAAGTGGCGGGCAACAGAAAACAGTTCATCCTCAGAAACTCCGGAGGAGTCGTGCAGCGCGATCACTACGGCGGTGACGCTCGGAAGTGTTGCCGAGCCTCTGTCATGCTCCATTCGCCAGACGGTGCGAAGATGCACGCCCGCCGCGGCGGCGAGTTCACTCTGCGTCAGACCCCGCCCCCGGCGAAGTTCTGCGACCGGGTTCATGCATGAGTCTTCCGTGTGTGGTGGCAATGTCAACAAACGCCCCAAACCGGGGATTTATAGACTTCTTTGACACTTGTGTTTGACATATGCCCTACGCATGGCACAATCCTCCCGTGCGTGCGTGGGGTTCAAGGCCCACGAAAGCCATCCAGCCCTCGGCGAGTTTCAACGCTCGCCGCGGGTTTTAGGGGCACGGCGACCGTGGATGGCCGCCGACCCGACAAGGCCCGAGAGGGCAGTGGAGCACGCGCGTGAACAAGACCAGACCCGTTGTACCGACACCACCAGCCGCAGCGATGCGGCTTGTGTTCGTTGAGGCCGAGGCCAGTGATGCCGCGATCCGAAGGCTGGTGGCGGCGGTGGTCAGGCCGGTGGCGCGAGCGGCTCGCCCCCTCCGCCTCCCAAATGACACTTGGGACTCGGCACCTCCCCGGTTGGCCAATCTGACGGTGGGCGGGGAAGGATCTGTGGGGGCGAAGGCTGTCCACGGGTTGCGCTGCGCTTCACCCGTGGCGACATCCCGCGGCCCCGTTGGGTCCGGGGGCCGCATCCCGATGGCCGAGGGCCAGAACGCTGGGGGTGGCCTGTGATCAGCGTGCAGCGAGATGAGAAGGGCCGGCTGCCGGCGCTGGGGGCCGAGGCCGCGGCGATGGGGCTCGAGCCGGTTGGCGAGTTCGGGCGGGCACCGAGGCCGCCGGTGGGGCAGATGGTGTACCGCCTGCCCGATGCGGTGACCGCCGATGTGTGGTCGATCGCCGAGGCGCGGCGGCGGGGGCGGGAACTGATCTGCGAGGCCCACCAGATCACGGCGCGGGCCGTGGCCGCGGGGCTGATCACCGAGACGCTGGTGCACTGCGGACGGGCGGATGTTGACCAGGTGGACTGGGTTCAGGTCGCCCAGCGGGCACGCAGCATCGGCATGCCGATCGACGCCAGCGGGCTCTACCACGCGGTGGCCATGACCTGGGCCAGCAAACGAGACGGGCTGTGCAAGTGGAGCGAGGGCACCGCCGGGGGCGGGACCGTGACGCAGACCCTGTGCTATCACGGGCTGGAGATCGTCGCCGGGCTGGCGGACCTGGACGGCACGCCGATCGGGCTGATGGCCAGGCTGCTGGGGGCCGAGCACGCGGAGTTCATACGCGAGATGGAGGCGGAGGAGAAGGCGCGGGGGCGGGCGCACGAAGACGCGAAGACGCGAAGGGAAGGGGAGCGGAGGGAAGAGGGGCAGGCCGGGCGGCAGGATGGGGGTGCGGCGTGAGGAGCAAGAGCAAGAGCAAGAGGAAGTGGGAAGGAGCGGGCGTGGTGATTGAGCCCGGGGCCGATGACGGGGGTGAGCCATGACCGCACTGCGGATTGAGTCGGGGGCGGCGGCTGGTGTTGCCGTTGGGGCTGGCGCTGGCGTGTACGCGCCGCTGGTGGTGCCGACGGTGGACGGGGCCACGCTCGAGGTGACCTGGGGGGCGAGTATCGCGCGGGCGGGGAGCCTGGCCAGCCTGGTGGCGGTGAAGAAGAAGGATCTGCTGCGGGCGCGGGTGCAGCTTGGGGCGTACCTGATCGCGGTGCGGCAGCAGCTCATGGCACGCGGCAGGCACGGGGCCTGGGGGCAGTGGCAGCGAGAGAGCCAGCTCCACGCCAAGCTGGTCAGCCGGGCGATCGCGCTGGGCGAGGCCTTTGGCCGCGACGGGGACATGAACGAGCAGGCGGTGCGGGCGGCGGCCAAGGACGCGGCCAAGCGGCTGGCCCAGGCGGGACACGCCACGATGGCGGCGCGGATCAGCCGCAACGC
This sequence comes from Planctomycetaceae bacterium, assembly GCA_021294835.1. Lineage (GTDB taxonomy): Bacteria > Planctomycetota > Phycisphaerae > Phycisphaerales > UBA1924 > CAILKP01. The sequence continues at coordinate 176 of JAJTDF010000154.1, read as the reverse complement.
CGACGAAGGCCGGCTGAGCACGCACGAGGCCGAGATCATCGTCGGTGCCATCGGCGGGCCGGGGAGAACCCTTGAAGTTGGACCGATTGGTCCAACTCCGAGGGGAAATGCTGGGGGTGGATTGGCGGGGCTCTCCTCTGCCCCTGCCGGGGCAGGAGCGAGCGTGCAGACGTTTC
>JAJTDF010000074.1:25111-25741 GCA_021294835.1 Planctomycetaceae bacterium | reverse complement strand
CAACCCCCCCAACCCGCCCCCGCCCGCCCCCGGCCCATGGTCTACCGCGTCTGCAAGTCGTTCGAAGTCGAGTCCGGCCACATGCTCAGCAAGCATCCCGGCCTGTGCCGCTATCCGCACGGGCACAGCCGCCGCGTGGATGTGGTCCTCTCCGCCGACACCCTCGACGACCGCGACATGGTCTGCGACTTCAAGGCCCTCAAACTCGCCCTCAAGCCCTGGCTTGACCAGTGGGACCACGCCATGGCGGTCAACTCCGCCGACCCCAGCCTCCCCGCCCTCCGCCAGCACCCCCGCCTGGCCGAGCGGCTGGTCACCTTCCAGAATGAAGACCCCACCACCGAGGCCATGGCCCGCGTGATCTTCCAGTACCTGGCCCAAGAGATCGCCGCCGGCAAGACCTACCGCGACCAGCACGGCAGCACCTACACCTTCCCCCCCAACGTCAAGCTCGAGCGCGTCCGCGTCACCGAGACCAGCAGCAGTTGGGCCGAATACGGCCTCTGACGCCCCGCCGCCCGCAGCCCCCCCGCGCACCCCCGCCACCCCGCCCCTCGCCCGCGTGGCTCTGTGTCGCTGCCCTCCCTTCTATCCTCTCCCCCTCAGCCCCGTCCCCTTTGCCCACTGCAC
>JAJTDF010000074.1:0-25082 GCA_021294835.1 Planctomycetaceae bacterium | reverse complement strand
CCCCCCCGCCCCCCACGCCCGGAGCCTGCCCCCATGTTCAAGTCCATCTCTCTCGCCCCCGAACTCGCCAACCCCCAGGTCGTGGTCATCGGCCTCTTCCAGGGCGGCACCGTCGAGGCGTACCAGGGCAAGAAGGCTCCCTACGGCGCGCTGGCCGCCGCCGCCGCCGCCCGCACCGAGTGCACCGGCGAGGCCGGCCGCATCGCCGAGGCCTACCCCGCTGACTCCGCCGGCGGCCTCACCCGCCTGCTGGTCGTCGGCCTGGGCAAGCAGGACAAGTTCAAGCCCGGCGATCTCCGCAACGTCGCCGCCGCCATTGGCCGCCGCCTGGCCGTCACCAAAGACGAGCGCGTGCTGGTCCACCTCACCCCCGCGCTCAGCCACGCCGGTGCCGATCTCAAAGCCTGCGGCCAGGCCTTCGGCGAGGGGCTCGGCCTCTTGGGCTGGGACAACAAGCAGTTCAAGGGCAAGGTCGATGAGTCCCGCGCCAAGCGCATCGCCCTGAGCGTCGGCTGCGACAAGAAGACCTTCGCCTCCGGCGCCGAACTGGGCCTGAAGATCGCCGAGAGCGCCAACTTCGCCCGCACGCTCTCTGAAACCCCGCCCAACATCGCCACCCCGGACTGGATCGCCGAGCAGGCCCGCAAGATCGCCAAGGACTGCAACCTGGAGATCAAGGTCTTCGCCGGCAAGCAGCTCGAGACCGAACGCCTCGTCGGCCACATCAACGTCGGCAAGGCCAGCGAGAACAAGCCCTGCATGATCCGCCTGGCCTACACGCCTGAGAAGATCCGCAAGGGCAAGGAGAAGCCCGCGGTGCTGGTCGGCAAGACCATGACCTACGACACCGGCGGCCTGAGCCTGAAGATCAACAACGGCATGGTCGGCATGAAGCGCGACAAGGACGGCGGCTGCGCCGTGCTCGCCGCCATGCACGCCATCGGCTCGGTCATCAAGCCCGACCGCCCCGTCGTCGCCCTGCTGTGCGCCGCCGAGAACTCCATCTCCGACGAGGCCTACCGCCCCGACGACATCCTCACCTACCGCAACGGCGTCACCGTCGAGATCACCAATACCGACGCCGAGGGCCGCCTGGTGCTCGCCGACGGCCTGATCTGGGCCTGCGAGAAGGAAAACCCCGCCTACATCATCGACCTGGCCACCCTCACCGGCGGCGTCGTCGTCGCCCTGGGCAGCACCTTCTGCGGCATGTTCTGCGAGGACGACGCCCTGCGGGCCAAGGTCGAGCAGGCCGCGGAAGCCACCGGCGAACGCGTCTGGCGGCTGCCCATGCACACCGAATACCGCGACCTGATGAAGAGCCCCGTCGCCGACATCCTCAACTCCAACCCCAACCGCAAGGCCCACCCCATCCAGGGCGCCGCCTTCCTCTCCTACTTCGTCGACGAGAAGACCCCCTGGTGCCACCTGGACATCGCCGGCGTCCACGTCGCCGAGAGCGACAGCGGCCCGTTCGTCAAGGGCGCCACCGGCTGGGGCACCCGCCTGCTGGCCGAACTGCTGGCCAGCGACTAAGCAGCGCAGCCGCCGCCGACTGTTTCACCCAAACCGCCAGTTTCACCGCATGGTGAAACGGCCGCCAAAGTGAAATCCGAACTGTAAAAAAAGGGCGGCCCCGCAACGGGCCGCCCTTGTTCATTCACTCAACCCGAAGATCGCCACTCACCCCGGCGGCCGCCCACCCGCCGCACTCACCGCCGCCGCCCCCTCCTTGGGCTTCTCCACCTTCTCCGCCGCCTTGCCCGGCTCGCCGCCCGGCGTCGCCGGCTTGTCCGCCAGCAGCGACTTGTACCCCTTCCCGCCCGTCACCTTCATCACCTCCGCCACGCCCTGGCGGGCGTAGTCGATCGACTCGCCCAGAATCCGCGCCGCCTCCGCCGGGGCGTGGAACCCCATCGAGTTCTCCGCGTTGACAAAGTCGCACCGGAACTGCGCCTGCCGCTGCAGCGTCCGCGCCCCCTTGAGCTGCTCGTCGCTCGCGCCGCTCTCCGCCGCCGACTTGATCGCGCTGATCAGTTCCACCACCGCGTCCTCGGCCCGGCCCATCAGCTTGTGCGTCCGGTCCTGAATCGCCGCCACCCGCTCCTTGATCTCGTTCTCTGAGTAGTTGTGGCACGTCTGGCACGCCCGCGCCGTGTTCAGCATCGGGCTGCGCACCTGATGGTCGGACACCTTGATCGCCCCCTCCCGCTTGTAGGGCATGTGGCAATCCGCACAACTCACGCCCGACCGCGCGTGGATCCCCTGGCTCCACATCTCAAACTCCGGGTGCTGCGCCTTGAGCGCCGGCGCCCCCGAGTCCTTGTGCTTGAAGTCCGTCCACCCCGTCTCGTCGTAGTACGCCTCGATCTGCTCCAGCTTCAGCCCCTTGTGCCACGGGAACGTCAGCGTCTTGCCCTCGCCCTTGAAGTAGTACTCCACGTGGCACTGGGCGCACGTCATCGAGCGCATCTCCTGCCGGCTGGCCAGCTCGTTCGGGTCATACTCCCGCGCCCGCGAGCCCTTGCGCCACTGCTCCACCGACGGCAGATGCGGCACCGGATCCTCGCTCTTGGCCAGCGCCCGAATCCCATTGATGAACCCCGGCTTGGTGATCCGCAACGCCAGCGTCTTGGGGTCATGGCAGTCCAGGCACGTCACCGGGTGGTTCACCAGTTCGCTGGCGTCCGCATAGGTCATCTTGTTGACCTTGTCGAACCCCTTGAACAACTGCGCCATCCCGTTCTCGCTGGTCAGCGGCTCAGACAAGTGCCCCGGCGCCCCCGCACCCAGCCCAGCCTGCCGGAACGCCAGCACGTTGCTGGCATGGCAGTTCAGACACGCGCCCGGCTGCGGCTTGAGCTTCACGCGGTCCGTCTCGCGCTGGTCGTGCAGCATGAACGCGTGCCCCCGCCGCTCGCGATAATCCAGCGCAAACGCATAGCCGTTGAAGATCACCCGCAGCCGCGGATCCACTTCCAGCTTCTGCACCGCCTTGCCCAGCGGGTCGTCCGCCAGCGGCAGCGACTCGCTCCCGCCAAACCGCGTCCGCTCGTTGTCCGCCGTCCGCTTGTACCCGTCATACTGACGCGGGAAGTTCTTCCCCCACTCCGCCGGGTCCACCGTGGTCTCCTCCAGCGGCACCAGCGCAAAGGCCACCTGCTCCGCCTCCGCCTTCCGCTGCGCAATGTTGCTCAGCAGCATCGCCCCGGCGATGGCCCCGCCCGCCGCCACCGTCGCCACCACCGCATAGAAGAACGCCCCGCCCCGCCCGCTGCCGCGTTTCGCTGCCCCGGGGTTCCGCTTGGCTTGGTCGGTCATGCGTCGTCCTCCTTCAGTCATCCAGTCGGTTCGTCGTGTTCAACCTCGCCGTCCGGTGCGCCGCCGCCCGGCCGCGGCCATCCTCTAGTGCCCCATCCCATGGTGGCAGTGCGTGCAACTGGCCTCCTGCCCATGCCCGACCGACAACGCCCCCTCCCGCGTCGGCCGCCCGCTGTTGATCTCCGCCACCATCGCGCTGTGGCACCGCCGGCAGTTGTCCTCCACGATCGCCAAGTCCTCCGCGGTGATCGCGATCGGCTCGTGGAAGTTCCCAAACGTGAACGCCGTGCTGTGCCGGTACCCCTGCGCCGCCTTGGTGGTGTACTTGCCCACCAGCCCCTGCGGCACGTGGCAGTCGTTGCACGTCGCCACCGCGTGGTGCCGCGACTTGTGCCACCCGTCATACTGCTCGCGCATCACATGGCAGTTGGCGCACGCCGCCGGGTCGTTGGAGAGGTAACTGGTCCCCTTGGCGTAATGGAAGGTGTACCCGCCCACGCCCACCGCCGCGCCCACCAGCACCGAGAGCACCAGCCCCGCCGTGCTCCACGCCAGCCAGGGCCGCCGAGCCCGCTCAGGCCCCGCCTGCTTGCCGGCCTCCGCCCCGGCTTGGTCCTCAGTCTGCTCGCGTGCGGTGGTGTCCATGCGCTGGCCTCCGAGGCGGTTCCATTCAGCATATTCCGTATTCCAGACAAAACGACCCGCTCGTCGTTTGTGTACCACATTTCACCGCGAATTGCCCCGCTTGGGGGAGACTTGCCCGCCCAGGCCCGGCCCGTGGCACGCCGCCCTCAACCACTTGTCCACCGCCCGCATCCCCCGAATGCAGCAGGCCGCCAGCCCACCGCGGCAGCGTCAGATCCACGCTCCGCTCACCGCCTGCTCGGTCCACTCCGCCCGCAGCTGGTCCCAGCGGGCATCGCGCAGCAGCGCCGTCCCCAGCGCTTGCAGATACGCCCCGGCCGGAATCTCCACCGCCCCCAGACTGAGCATGTGATGGTTGGCCATCTGCGAGTCCAGGAGCGCAAAGCCCTGCTCGCGCAGATGCCGCACCAGGTGCACAAAGCACACCTTGCTGGCGTCGGTGCCGCCGTGGGCGGGCAGCGAGAACATCGACTCGCCAAAGAACGCCCCGCCCAGGTGCACGCCATACAGCCCGCCCACCAGCCGCCAGCCCCCCCCTCCGCCACCGCCCGCGCCAGAGCCCGGCACGCCGGCCTCCGGCACCCACGCCTCCACACTGTGGGCCAACCCCCGCCGGTGCAGTTCGGTGTAGCGATCGATGATCCAGTCGTTGATCCACGTCCCGCCCTCAACCCGCCGAACCGTGGCGCACAGCCGCACCACCGCCTGGAACGCCCGGTTGCCCGTCACCACAAACTTCGGCCGCCGCACCGCCGACCGCAGCGAGCGGGCCAACGCCAGCCGCCCCGGCTCCAGCGGCACCACACACCGCGGATCAGCCGTGTACCACCGCACCCGCCGGGCCCGCCGCGAAGGGGCCATCGGGAAGTACCCCTGCTGGTACCCGCTGACCAGCATCGACAGTTCGTCATCCAGCCCGGCCAAGTCCGCAGGCGGCGGCGCAGGCACACTCACCGGCGCCTCACGCACCACCACCACCGACTCACGCTCCGGCGAACCAAACGACAACGACACGCAGCGTCTCCCATGCTGTGTCTAGGGCCCTCCGTCGCCCCATTCGCGCTGATCATTGCCCACCCGAACGCGCCGCCCTGGCCGCACCAAGCCAACCACCGCACAGCACGCCCCGCGGTCGATCACCCCTTCCGCCAACCCTTCGCTTCACGAATCTCAGCGTGCATAAGCGGCGCAGGCGTGGCCTCGACCACCCTGAGCAATCGCTCATCGTCGATAATCTCTTCGACAAACGAAAGCGCAATCAGCGTGGTCAGGTCCTCACGTCCCAGCGCCAACTGAGTCTCCAGATACGCCGCGACACGACGCACCAGCCCGATGGCCCGAGGCTCGTCGCGGTCCATGACTTCCGCGAGCAAGTGGAATACTTCCATCAACAGCACATACGGCAGCATCTCGTCGTTGTCGCGCACGTGGTCTGCGTACAGCGACGCGAGCTCAGGTACCTGCTCCGCCAATCCCGTCATCGCTTGCACCGTGATCTTTCTTTGCTCCATGAGCGCCGCCTCCTGCGTTGTCAGTTCTCCGGCCCCTCCACCCGCCACTCCACTTCCCTCGCCACCACGTAGAAGTCCGCAGTTCGCAGATCAGCCAGCGTGAACGGCGGCTCCATGAGCCCCGAGAAATCAACCCCCAGCTCCTCACCCAGCGCGTGAACGTGAATCCCGAACGACAGCACGCAGTGGGATGTGTTGTCGAGTTGGTGGATCCGGTACTCCCGGGTCCGCGTCAGCCGGAGGCTGATCAGCGACCACCCGTTCGGCCCACGCTCCGCGTCCCGGGTGGAGATCCACACGGTGATGTTACCGGCCGGACCCGCACCATACTCGATCTGCACCCTGCGCAGCAGCGAGTCGCACAACCACTCAAAGCGGGAGCCAAACTGCTCTCGGGTGTCACGCAACGAGGTCCACATGGCGCATGCCCTCCGCAATCAATGCGGCCGCCTGCCTGGATGGAGCCGCCATCAACCGTAGTGCGAAGGGCCCCCGCTCGTAGCCAGGCGCGGCCCGGTCCACCCCCGCTTCCTTCCGGCACACCACTCGGCCCTGCACTCGCACCCGCACTTCGCCTCCGGCGGGGCCCCCCCTCCCCGGTTGCCCTCTCCTGCGGCCGACCGGGTCACAGGAACCGACCCCTCACGCCAAGCCGAGCCTTCGCCGCGCCTCCTCGGCGCTCACCGGCGGGGTTGACCGCGTTGCGGACAGCGTCAGCGTGAACGCCTCGCCAGGGTCGTCCGCGTCCACGTCGAGGTCCACATGATCGACCTCCGCCATGCCATCGCGTGCGTACTTGAGCACGAAGCTCATCACATACTCAAGCGCGGTCTGCGACAGAACGATGCGCCGACCCTCACCCTCCCCGGTCGCCCGCGCCCCGCCCCCTCGCCGTGCCCCATCTGCCACCTGAATCGCAGCCTTCACACGCCCACCCCGGTCCTCAAGCACCAGCGTCGAGATCAGCCGCTCCTTCAGCAGGCACAACCCAACGCACAACTCCAACAGGGCGGGCGGATCACATCCAACCTCCAGGACGGTCTGCTGCAGATACCTGCGAAGCTGCATGGGGAGGATCACCGTCACCCGCTCGTTCATCGCTTGCCTCCAGCTTGCCGAATGGTTGTCGGCCCGCGTTGAGCACACCGCTCACACGTCGCCTCCAAGGGCGGGGCTGCCGGGGAACCCCGGGTTCCCGCCGCTGGGCACACTTCAGCGCCGCACCACATTCCCCCTGTCCAACCCGGGCGAGCAGTCCGGGCCCATCTGCCGGGCTTGAAGCAGACCCCACCCAGGTCTTGAGCCGTCCCACAGCTACTCGTACTCCTTCAGTGCGTCAATGCTCAGACAACCTCCTGACGCTGAACGGTATCACACGCTCAGAAACACCCCGCGACGCTGTCTGTGGTGACCACGCCTGCCGGAGCCGCCGGCAGACGATGCCCTCTGCCCCGCTCACTCGGCCCGTGCACGCATTCTCGCGCGCCCAGCGCGGATGGGGGACGGGACAGGCCTGCGGGACTCCCATAGTTGGTGGATCAGGATTCGGGCAGCAGGTCACGCCGAGGACTTCAATACTCGAATGCGTGCAAAACAACGACAGCCCGGCGAGTGATCGCCGGGCTGTGGTTTCCGATCATGTTCCGGGCGTGGCTCCTTTCGGCGGAGCGTTGGTCCGGGCGTTGGTTCTCTCAGTTAGGCGCGACGACGACGGCCAATGATGAGGCCGCCGAGGCCCATGACGGCAGCCGCGCCGGGGGCGGGGATGATGGTCAACTGCCAACCCTGGATGCTGCCAACGTCGCCACCTGCCAGATCGTCGATGTTGAGCCTCCAGATGCCGTTGGAGTCATCGCCGCCGAAAGTGCCGGCGAAGGTGCCGCCCACAGGGAGGAAGGTGCCGCCGGAGAGGTCGGCACGGGAGACGGGGGCCGAGGCCGAGTCAGAGAAGATGTACGTGCCGTTGGGACGGTTGCCGGTCGGCGGGCGTACGAACAGGTTGATGACATCGCCGTTGGGGGCGGTGAGGTAGCACGTGAGGTCGCCGAACCAGGTGTGAGTGAGGGCGAAGATGGTGACTTCGATGCCGGGGATCGAGACCGGTCCGCCGCTGACGGAGATTGTGCTGCTGTTGGCGGACAAGTCTCTGATCGCGAAACCGCTGCCGGAGAAGGTCTGAGCGTTCGCGAGACCGGCCGAGGCGACGAGTGCCAATGCAAAAGCCAACTTCTTCGTATTCATCTCTGTTCTCTCTATGTAAAAAAACGAAACTTACCACAGGAACTAGGACAAAAGTCCTAGCGACACAACAGGCCTGATACCAGCACAGACAAAGGCTCTGTGCGGATCGCGCCACAATCTATCTCATGCAGGCGCTGAGTGCAAGCCAAAAACTCCTGGAATGGGACACTCGAGCCCTTCCGGATTTCAAGAACGGCTGATAACCGTGCGGTGCGGTCATTGCGAGGGTTTGGAGCAGGCTTGATTTACGGGGTTTGCGATGATGCAGAGTCACTGAAGGGAGCGCGTCGGCGTGATTATGCTGCCGAATGGTGAAGGGAAGGGGTGTTCGCTGCGGATGCGGTGGCGGACGTATTGCTGCAATGTGTGGAGCTTCCGGACGGTCTGTGCGTGGAATGGGCAGCATTTGACGCGGGTGCCTTCGCGAGCCATGTGAACCTGCTTCTGTCTGGTAAAGAATCCCGTCGCACACCGAGCCTTATGCGCGTTAGCGAACGCTAAATGGCACGTGCCGCAGCTCGTGTCCATTGCTCAGATGTTCTCATAAGACTTCAAGAGACACAATGGTCCACTGACCAGCCCCCACTTCACTGTACCAAGTGCCATGAGAGTTGAATGTCCATGGCAGGGGCCGCGGGGCACGCCGCTGGCCGGGCCGGAGGGAGGGGCGCAGCCCCGACCGCAGAACCGGCCAGCGACGCGGCGTACATCGCCGGGGGCAGGTACCCCAGCGATGAGTGCGGGCGGCGGTGGTTGTACTCGTGGAGCCACTTCGCCCCCAACGCCTTGGCCTCCGCCACATCCGCGAACACCTCCGCGTTGAGCAGCTCATCCCGCAGCCGGCTGTGGAAGCTCTCCGCGTACCCGTTCTCCCACAGGCTGCCAGGCTTGATGTACAGCATCTCCATGCCCGTGATCTCCGCCAGGCGGGTGTAGTCTCCCCCTTCTCTTGGACAACCCGGATGCCTGTTGGGTCGCGGTGCCTTGGTCAGATCGGCTCGGGCTCCAGCGGGGCCGCCCGCGCCATCGCCCTTGTGTCACCGTGCAGGGGTATCGGGTACGCAAGGGCACGCGTCGAAACTCTCACAGGCCTGGATGAGGATTTGGGCAGCACGTCACCGGTGCTTCACGCCCGAAAGCGTCACCCCCCGGCGGAGCGTCCGCGCCATGAACTCGCCGCCGTTGCCCGACTGAACGCGCCGCCTCCTCGAACCGCCGGCCTTGCCCGGAGGGGCTGCCGGGGAACCTGGGTTCCCCGGCGCCAGCCTCCCCCCTCCCCCCTCCCCCCCGGCAATCCCTCGCCTCCTGAGCTGGCTCACAAAATCCAATCGCTTCCTTGCGTGCACCATCATCTTGATGTAAGGTATGTGTACGGATGCGCACGGCCCCCCACCCCCTCACCCCACCCCCCCTCGGTCGCCCTCGGTCGCCCCTTGCCTGTCGCCGGTGCCGCCAAAAACCCCCACCACATCCTCCCAACAATCTCCCGCCTCCAACCGCTCCACCGCCCCATCCTCACCACCTCCCCTCCCCCCGCCCTCACCCCACCCGGAGTTCCTCGCCCATGGGTGAAAGCATCGGCGTCCTGTTCATCGGCGGTGGCATCATGATCGCCATCACCGCCATCATCTCCAACGCCGTCCGCCGCACCGCCCAAAGCCGCGAGCGCGAGCAGAGCCGGCGTGAACTCGCGGCCTATGTCGCCGAGGGCAGCATCACCGCGGAGGATGCCCGGAAACTGCTCGAGGCCGGCAAGTCCTTTTCTGAGCGTGTCGACGGCTGAGCCCGCAACGCGGAGCCACGCCGGACCGGGGTGACCGGCAAGCGGAGCAGCGTGACCGGGGGGTGCCGGATCGGGGGTGGCACAGCACGGATCCATCCTCTACTGTGCCCACCTTCACCGTGACCAACTTCCTTCAAACCCTTGTCACGTCCGTCTCCATGGGCAGCCTGTATGCGCTGATCGCGCTGGGCTACACCATGGTCTACGGCATCCTCAAGTTCATCAACTTCGCCCATTCCGACGTGGTCGTCCTCGGCGCCTGGTTCTCCTACGTCTTCGCCGTCAAGACCCTCCCGGCCATGGGCATCCCGCCTGATCAGGCCACCTGGTGGGCCGGCGGGCTCGTCCTCATCATGGCCATGGCCGCGTGCGCCGCCATCGGCTTTGTCATCGAGCGGGCCGCCTACAAGCCCATGCGCAAGGCCCCGCGGCTCAACGTGCTCATCACCGCCATCGGCATCTCGCTGCTGCTGCAGAACACCGGCCAGCTCAACTTCGTCTTCGGGGCCCGCCCCGCCGGCATGCCCGCCCTGGTGCCCACCACGCCGTGGTCGATCGGCGGCACCGGCGAGCCCGGCAGTTTCGGCGTGAAGATCAACCCGGTGGACGTGATCATCACGCTCACCGCGGTGGCCCTGATGGTCGCCCTGCAGGTGCTGGTCTACCGCACCAAGCTCGGCTCGGCCATGCGGGCCGTCAGCCACTCGATCCCCAATGCCGCGCTGATGGGCATCAACGTCAACTTCGTCATCAGCTTCACCTTCGTGCTTGGGGCCGCCCTGGCGGCCGCCGCCGGGTTCCTCTACGCCATCAAGTACAACCTCCAGCAAACCGCCCACCCATCGTGGGTCATGCTCGGGTTGACGGCCTTCGTCGCCGCCGTCGTCGGCGGCATCGGCAACATCCGCGGCGCCGTGCTGGGGGCCTACCTCATCGCCGCCGTGCAGCAGTTCGGCAGCCTCTACATCTCATCCGAACTGCGCGACGTCTACGTCTTCGCCGTCCTGATCGCCGTGCTGCTGCTCAAGCCCGAGGGCCTGCTCGGCAAGGTCACCCGCGAGAAGGTCTAAGGCTTCCGCCTCCCCATTCCGTTACCCCCGTCCGCACGCATCCCCCCCCTGCACCCCCCGCCCGCCCCCGCCGCTCTTCGCACCGTGTCCACCCTGCAAAGCCACATCTCGCGACACGCCCCCTCCTGGCCCACGGCCCTGGCCAAGTCGGCCCTCCCGCTGGCGGTCATCGCCGTGCTGGCGACGCTCATGCACACGCTGCTGGCCCCGGCCGTCGGGCCGTTCGTCACCAATGTGCTGTGCAACACCGGCATCGCCATCATGCTGGCGGTGTCCCTGAACGTCGTCAACGGCTTCACCGGGCAGTTCTCCATCGGGCACGCCGGCTTCATGGCCGTCGGCGGCTACGCCGGAGGCGTCATCACCTATTACGGCTCGCTGCTGCTCTTCGGCTCCCCCGCCGCCCAGGAGGGCCTGTTCACCACCGGCTCGCTGTTGTTCCTGGGCGGCTGCCTGCTCGGCGGGCTGATCGCCGCGGCCGTCGGCTATGTCGTCGGCCTGCCCGCCCTGCGGCTGCGCGGTGATTATCTGGCCATCGTCACGCTCGGCTTTGGCGAGATCGTCCGCGTGCTGCTCACCCAGACCGGCGACGTGCTGTTCACAGCTGATGAGGTCCGCGAGGCCGGCGTGCTCAAGACCGTCACCTCCGTCGGCGGGGCCCTGGGCTTCGGCGGCGTCCCGTGGTACAACAACCTCTTCTGGACCACGCTCATCGGCGGCATCATCCTGCTGATCTGCTACCGCCTCAAGCGGGGCTCCACCGGGCGGGCCTTCCTCTCGGTGCGTGAGGACGAGATCGCCGCCCAGGCCATGGGCATCAACATCGCCCAGATCAAGGTCCGCGCCTTTGTCATCTCCGCCGCCATGGCCGGCGTCGCCGGCGTCGTCTTCGCTCACCAGCCCGGCGTCGCCCTCAACCCCAACGAACTGAACTTCAACCGCTCGTTCGAGATCTTGATCGCCGTCGTCCTCGGCGGGCTGGGCTCCATCAGCGGCACCGCCCTGGCCGCCATCATCGTCACCATCCTGTCCGAGACCCTCAAAGACCCGCCCACGGTCATCCTCTGGGGCCTGGCCGCCATCGCCCTGAGCCTGGGCCTCTCGGTCACCCGCCACTTCGGCGAGCGTCGCGCCACCGGGGCCGCCCTGGGCGCCCTGATCGGCGGCGTGCTGGCGGCGGTGCTGCTGGCCGCGGCAGCGCTGAAGTACGGCGAGGGCCTTCGCGCCAGCATGAACGCGATTGTGCCGGCGCCGGCCGCCGGTGCCGCGTCACCCGCGCCGGTGGGCCTGTGGATCGCCGCCCTGCTGCTGACCACCCTGGCGGTGCTGGGCGCCGCCAAGTGGAAGACCGCCCGCGCCGGCGTCGCCGTTCGCTGCATCAAGATCGCCCTGATCGGCGCGATCATCGTCGCCGCGGTAGAGGCCTGGCGGCTGCTGGCCGGCGCCCTGGGGGTGGACCTTGGCGCGTACCGGATGATCCTCTACGCCCTGATGCTCATCCTGATGATGCTGCTGCGTCCGCAGGGGCTGCTGGGCATCCATGAACTCTGGGACGCGGGCCGCCTGCTCCGGCCCGCCCGCGCCGGCAAGGGGGCCAAGGCATGAGCGGCACGCCCCTGCCCCAAGGCGAGCCCTCGGCCGTCGCCACCGCGGTCGCCACCGCCACCGCGGAACTGCTGCTGGATGTCGACCGCATCGGCATCACCTTCGGCGGCCTCAAGGCGGTGCAGAACCTCTCGCTGCGCATCCCCGCCGGCGCGCTCTACGGGCTCATCGGCCCCAACGGCGCGGGCAAGACCACCTGCTTCAACCTGCTCACCGGCGTCTACCGCACCCAGACCGGCTCGATCACCCTCGCCGGCAAGCGTGTTGACGGCCTCAAGCCCCACCAGATCGCCCACGCCGGCCTGTCACGCACGTTCCAGAACATCCGCCTGTTCGGCGAACTGACCGTGCTGGAGAACGTCATGCTCGGCATGCACGTTCGCGGGCGGCACACCCTGCTGGGCACGCTGCTGCGGCTCCCCTCGCACGTCGGCCAGGAGCGGGCCATGCACGCCCGCGCCCACGAACTGCTCCGCCTGTTCAACCTGCACGACCGCCATGCCGAGCAGGCCCGCAACCTGCCCTATGGCGACCAGCGCCGGCTCGAGATCCTCCGCGCTCTGGCCACCGAGCCCCGCGTGCTCCTGCTGGATGAGCCCGCCGCCGGCATGAACCCGCAGGAAAAGAAGAGCCTCGCCCAGTCCATCCAGCAGATCAAGCGGCAGTTCGGCCTGGCCGTGCTGCTCATCGAGCACGACATGGGCCTGGTGATGGACATCTGCGAACGCATCACCGTGCTGGATTACGGCGTGGTCATCGCCGAGGGCACGCCTTCGGAGATCCAGGCCAACCCCAAGGTCATCGAGGCCTACCTCGGCGAGCCCGGAGCCGCCGGCACGCCGCCCGCCACCCCCGCTGGCACCTCCGCTGGCACCCCCGCCGGCACCCCCGCCGACAAGGGGAGCACCTGACCCATGGCCCTGCTCAAAGTCGCCAACCTCTGCGTCCACTACGGCGCCATCCAGGGCATCGCTGACGTCTCCTTCTCTGTCGAGCAGGGCGAGATCCTCACCCTCATCGGGTCCAACGGCGCCGGCAAGTCCACCACGCTCCGCGCCGTCAGCGGCATGGTCCGGCCCTCCTCCGGATCGGTTGAGTTCAAGGGCCGCTCCATCGTCGGCCTGCAGCCCCACCAGATCGTCAAGGCCGGCATCAGCCACGCCCCCGAAGGCCGGGGCATCTTCTCCAACCTCACCGTCGCCGAGAACCTGCGCCTGGGCGCCTACATCCGCCACGATTCGGCCGCCATCGCCGACGACACCGAGAAGGTGCTCACCACCTTCCCGCGCCTCAAAGAGCGCATGTGGCAGAACGCCGGCACCCTCTCCGGAGGCGAGCAGCAGATGCTCGCCATCGGCCGCGCCCTGCTCGCCCGCCCGCAGATCCTCCTGCTCGATGAGCCCTCGCTGGGCCTCGCCCCGCAGTTGGTGCAGACCATCTTTTCGGTCATCCGCGAAATCAACCGTCAGGGCACCACCATCCTGCTGGTGGAGCAGAACGCCCACATGGCCCTGGGAGTAGCCCATCATGCCGTGGTGCTGGAAGTCGGCCGCGTGGCCATGGCCGGCAAGGCCAGTGATCTGGCCGCCAGCGACGCGGTGAAGAAGGCGTATCTCGGTCACGGCTGAAAGCCGCGGTGCCTCGGCCAACCGCCCGCAGCAGTTGGGCCCCGCCCACGCTCACACCGCCAATTCGGCCACCTCAGCCCGTCCGCCCTTGCAGCCCACCTCCGCCAGCACGCTGGTGCGGGCGTACAGCAAACGCGGCACCGCCTCGGCGCCCACGAACTGCAGCGTCACCCGCAGCAGGTCCCCCGCGTCCAGATGCAGCAGCCGCAGCTTGGCGTCCTGCGTGCACCGCAGGGGCACGTCGCCGTGCAGCTGCCGCGTCTCGGCGTTGCCGCCGCCCGCCCCATCAATCTCGCACCGCCCCGCCGCCGAGCCCGCCGCGTCCACCGCCACCCGCCACCGCACGCCCCGGGGCAGCCCCGGCGTCGCCTTCGCCGCCGCCGTCAGGTCCCAGCGCAGCACCCACACCTGCGTGCCCACCGACCCGCCGCCCAGCCCGCTCCCCCCGCTCAGGCGCGAGGCCGACGGTCCGCCGCTCACCGGCGATTGCAGTCCAACGGGTTGACGTATCACTTGGCTCATTCGTCACACCTGTCCGGCCTCAGCCCAGCGGCTCGGCAATCTGCTGCGCCAACGCCTGCAACTGCTCCTTGGGCAACTCCACCAGCTTCTCACCCATCTGCTCCAGCGTCCGCACCAGATCAATCATCCCGTCAATCCGCGCGTGGTGCGCCGCCGTCTTCACCTCCGGCTGCACCTCACCGCTCCGCTCCGGCGATGCCGTCAGGTCCCGGATCTCGTACAGGCTCGCCAGCACCGGCTGCAGTTCCCGCTTCATCCGCTCCCGCACGATCGCCTGCAGCAGCGACCACACGTCCTGCTCGGCCTGGAAGTACTCCTTGCGGTCCCCACGCTTGTGCGTCCGCGTCACGATCCCCCAGTCCACCAGCGAGCGGATGCTCATCGACGCGTTCCCGCGGCTGATCGCCAGTCGCTCCATCACGTCGTCCGTACACATCGGCTCCCCGGTGATGTACAGCAGGGCGTGCACCTCCGCCATCGTCCGGCTGATCCCCCACGTGCTGCCCATCTGCCCCCAGGTCGCCACAAACCGCTCCTGCGCAGCACTGAGCCGGTCACCGGTCGGGCGGGCAGACGGGTTGTCCCCGGGGGAATCCATGTGTGCAGTCTACCGAAACTTCGACCGGAAGTCGATGGATGTTTCAGAAATTTCTGAAATCTCAGTTGTCCGATAACCCAGTCACGCCAGCAGATCGGCGATCCCCAACGCCCCCACCAGCAGGCTCAGGGCCCCGTTGACGGTAAAAAACGCCATCGGCAAGCCCGCCAGACCCCGCCGGATCACCACCGCGTGCTCCACGATCAGCAGCACCGCCGCCAGACCCACCGCCACACCGAACAGCACCCCGAACCGCCCCTCGGCCCGCCAGGCCAGAGCAAGGCAGGCCGCAGCACCCACGTGCATCCCCCGGCTCACCCAGGCGGCCCCGGCGGGGCCGAGTTTGGCGGGGATGCTCGACAGGCCGGTGCGGCGGTCAAAGTCGGTGTCCTGCAGGGCGTAGAGCACATCAAACCCGGCGACCCACAGGGTGACAAACCCGGCCAGCAGCAGCACCACCGGCGACAGGGCCACCTCGGGCTGCACGGCCAGGCAGGCGGCCATGGGGCTGATGGCCAGCGCTGTGCCCAGCAGCACGTGGCACAACGCCGTGAAGCGTTTGGCAAACGAGTACAGCGCCAGCCATCCCAGCACCGGCAGGCACAGCCCCGCCGGCCACCAGTTGCCGAACAGCACGCCGAACAGGGCGGCCAGCGTGCAGAAGGAGGCGGCGCAGGCGACGGCCATGGCGATGGCATCACGCCGGGCCAGCCGGCCGGAGGCGACGGCGCGGCGGGCGGTACGGGGGTTGCCGGCGTCAAAGCCGGAGTCGGCGATGCGGTTGACCAGCATGGCCCACGACCGCGCGAAGAACATGCACCCGACGATCAGCCCACCTTGGACGGCGAACTGCGACCACGGCGCACCAGTGGGCCGGGCCAGGAACGCCCCCAGCAGGGCGAAGGGCATGGCGAAGACCGAGTGGCTGAGCTTGATGTCAGCGGCGGCGAGGGCGAGGCGATCGCCCAGCGTGCGGGCCGGAGCCGGGGCAAGAGCGGGCGCTGCGGGCGCACCACCTCTGCCGGGCGTGGTCAACGCACCGTCTGCACACGCACGCACTGCCGCAAGCGGGTCCTGCACGGGCCGATGGTACGGAGGGCCGGGCGTTCAGCCCCGGGGTCACTCGCCGGTGGCGAAGGCGTTGATGAAGAAGATGAAGTCGTCGCCGGTCACCGCGCCGTCGGGGAAGGGCTGCCCGCCGATGGCGCACACATCGGCGATCAGGTCGCCGGAGGCGAAGGCGTTGATGAAGGCGATGTAATCGTCGCCGGTCACCGAGCCGTCGGGGCCGGCGCCACCGCCGATCTGGGCCACATCGGCCCCGGCGATGCGCGGCGTCACCGCGATCACCGCGTTGTACGCCTGGTCGGGCGAGCCTGCGCCGCCCGGGGCCGACGGGTCGATGAACGAGCCGTCGTTGTTGAAGTCGTAGACGATCTTGGCCCGGAACAGCAGGGCGCCCAGCGACATCGGCGAGCCATAGCTCACCGACGAAGCGTTCACCGCCGCCGAGAGGTCCTGCACGATCGACGAGTGCCACAGCCCGCCGGAGTCCACCGAATCGGCGTCGGCCGGCGAGATGAACTGGATCTGCCAGTTCCGCTGCGAGTTGCGGCCGGCCACCACGTCGCCCAGCTGGGCCAGCAGTTCAAGCCGGTAGGCGTTGGTCGAGGGGTCAAAGTTCGCCCGCAACAGGCCCACGGTGCGGATCGGCTGGGGCTGGGACTCAAGCTGAATCGTGGAGATGAAGTACACGTTGCCAAAGCGGTCCATCGCCGGGGCCGAGATCGACGGCCCGCTGGTGGCACCCGTGTACACCTCGTTGTACTTGGCGATCTCGCCGATCTGCGCCATGTTCCCGCCGACCATCCCGTAGATCGCCTTGGAGTTGCCCGCCGCCCCGTTCGGCCCGCCGGTGTGGGCGGCGATGGTCCAGCTCGTCAGGCCGGTCTGCGCGTTCACGCGAGCCACGGCGATGTAGTTGTCCATGCTCTGGGGCGTGCCCGCGGCGGTGCCCGTCGCCGAGACGCCGGCCGCCAGCAGCAGATCGCCCGAGCCGGGAAGGACCGTCAGCGCCACCGGGCCGTTGCCGCCCCGGAAGCAGACCTGCGAGCCGTAGTTGGTGAACTCCTGGTTGCCCAGCGAGCCGTGCGCCGCCAGGGGCGAGAAGCCGTCGTCGCGGTCCTCCAGTTCGCCGATGCCCGTGGGCATTTCCACCCGCAGCAGGCCGTCAAGGCTGCCGTTGGTGTTCACGCCAAACGCCGAAACACTGCGCGTCTTGGTCGCCGAAGGCCCGCGCGAGAGCACCGCCGCCGTACCCGCGTCGGCCGTGCCGTTGCGCGTCCGCGCAAATGTCCACGACGTATAGCTCAGCGGGCCCCGGGCCGAGACACCCGCACCCAGATGGGCCGTCGTCGCCGTCACCGTGTTCGCCGTCGTCTCCGCCTGAAGGGCGTTGGCGAAGTCCGCCGCCAGCAGCACCGGCCGCCCGGCGATCAGCGTGGGGATCATCGTCGGCGTGGTCTGGTTGGTCG
Organism: Planctomycetaceae bacterium; assembly: GCA_021294835.1. Taxonomy (GTDB): domain Bacteria; phylum Planctomycetota; class Phycisphaerae; order Phycisphaerales; family UBA1924; genus CAILKP01. The sequence continues at coordinate 7,624 of JAJTDF010000074.1, read as the reverse complement.
TGCTCGAGAGCAGCGTCCGCGTCGCCGCTGTGTCGGCGGGGCCGGCCGAGCCGCGCAGCTGGTTGTTCACCGAGACCGACCGCAGCGTCGTGTCCACCCGGATGTGCCGCCTGGTGGTCAGCGGGTCATCCCCGCCGGCGACGCTGAAGCCGTCGGCCAGCAGGTGCACGTTGCCCGCCTCATCCACGCCGCCCAGGCCCATGCTCGCGTTGGAGAGTGTCGCCTGGTTGGCGTTGGCGCGGTTGGTCGCCGCCACCACGCGCGAGACGTACAGCCGGCCGTTGTTTCGGGGCGTGAAGCCCACCGTGCCGCCGATCACGTTGTTCTCATCGTCCCCGTCGCCGAAGACCGTGTTCCAGCCCCCGCCGAACTCCATGAACGCAAAGCCGAAGCTCTGGCCGAGGATCTGGCTCGCGTCCACCTCGCCATACAGGCCCGAGCCGTCATCGGCCGGGAACTGGTTCCGTGCCGTGTTGACGCCCTGGCCCGCCGTCCGCCAGCCGAAGTACGTCGGCCGCAGCAGGTTCTGCACGCCGGTGAAGCGGTTGCTCGCCGCCGTCGCGCCCACCAGATGGTTGAAGAACTGCGCCGAGGGGTTCGCCGTCGACAGGCTGGACTTGGCCACCGGGCCGAACTGATAGCGGCTCCCCCAGCTGCTGGTGCGCACCGTCAAGTCCACCACATAGTCTCGACGCTGCCCGCTGGTCGCCCCCGTCGAGTAGCTGCTCACCGCATCACCCGGCAGGCCCCCGGTCGTCGAGACCGAGTCCTGACCCATCGCCGTCGTCCCGCCGGCGCACAACGCCACCAGCGCCGCCATGCCGAGGTGGAACACAACCCGCTGCGCCTTAGCGCTGCCGACCGTCTGAGTGTGATTCATCGCAATAACTCTCCCGCATTCTGCCCCGCCCTGCACCCCCGAGGTGCGAACCAATCGCCAGACGTACCAACGACGGCCGACAGACCGTTGTTGCAGTTTACATCAAGAACCGCCGCCGCCCACCCCTCTGCCGCCCCCAACGCCGCCCCCTCCGCCCGCACCGGCCCCCGCCGGTCGGTTACCGGCCCCGCCCGGTGCCGGGTTGACCCCGTCTCCTGCCCCGCCGCCGCCACCACCGCCGCCGGACCCCGACCCCGGACGGGGCACCGCCACCCCGCTCGGGTCCGGCACCGCCTGGTCCAGCAGCACCTTCTGCCGACGGAAAAACTCGCGCCAGGCCGGGTCCTGCTCACGGAGCAACGCTTCTCGGACCCGGTCCTTCGCAGCAAACGTGCGGTTCTCTCGCAGGTGGTCCACCCGCACCGCCTCGCGATACGCCTCCAGATAATCGGGGTTGACCTCGATGGCCTTGTAATAGAACTCCGCCGCCTCGGCCAGATAGCCCTGCTTCTGCCACAGGTCGCCCAGATTCTTCAGCGGCCGGGCGTCGCCCGGAGCCAATTCCGAGGCCGTCCGAAACGCCTCCGCCGCCTCCAGCGCCCGGTTCTGCTCCATCAGCACCACGCCCAGGTTGTTCCAGGCGGCGAAGTTGCGACGGTTGAGGATCACCGCCTCGCGGAACTTGTCCAGCGCGTCCTCGTACTTGCCCGCCTCGGTCAGCCGCTCGCCCGCCTCGGCGACGCCCATGCTCCGGCGGATGTTCTCCGCCTCCATCACCGACGGGTCGCGCGGCGACGTGGCGCACCCCGCCGGGCCGAAAGCGGCCCCCAGGGAGGCCAGGACGAGCATCAGCGTTGCCGGCAGAGAAGCGCTTCGCATGGTTGATCGCATGGTCTGAGACTTGCACAAACGGTCCGTTTCCGACACTCAGCCCGCCCCCTGTGCCCGCCCGCCCTCACCGCCCTCGTTCACTTGCGTTCATACCGCGTGAACGAGATCGTGCCCTTCCATCGAGGCTCGCCCTCCGGCGTCCCGCCGTCAGGCTGGATGCTGATCTGCGAGAGCTCCAGCCCGGTGATCTCGGTGGTCGCCTTGAGCCACCGGAAAAGCCCATCGGCCGGCTGCCCGGTGAAGCGGGCGTTGTACCGCTTGCGGACCAGTTCGGAGTTGGCCACCGGTGTCGGCTCCACCTCGTTGACCTCGATCCCCGACAAGCCCGCCGCCCCGGACTTCTCCACCAGTTGCCCGACCACCCGCGGGTTCGGCTCAAACCGCGCCCGCGCCTCGGGCCCGGCCGTCGCCGCCTCCACAGCCCGGATGCCCTCGATCACCTTGCGGATCTCGGTGGTCTGGTTCCGTTCGTTGAGGTACTCCGCGTACGCCCCGCCCGACTGGTACTGCGCCACCGCCACCGCCACCACCGAGCCCAGCAGGGCCAGCCCGCCCACCACCACGGCCCACACCGGCCGGCCGGCACGCTCGTCGCGCTGCGCCGCCGCCGCCAGTTCCATCCGCTGGTCTTCCGTCAGGCTCACCTTCAACGGCGAGTGGTTCGAAGATGAAAACGGCGCACCGCTCATGCCACACCTCCGCGCGGGTCGTTCGGCGTCGCCACCGTCGGCTCGCCACCGGCCGGAGCCGGATCAGGAGCCGGGGGAGGAGCAGGAGCCGGGGCGGGTGCAGGAGCCGGGGCGGGTGCAGGAGCCGGGGGAGGTGCAGAAGCCGGGGGAGGTGCAGAAGCCGGGGGAGGTGCAGAAGCCGGGGCCGGAGCAGGTGCCGCCGCGGGGTCCGCCGGTTTCACCGGATCGGCCTCGGCGGCTGCCGGCTTGGGCTCGGGCTTGGGCTCGGGCTTGCTCTCTGGCGGGGCCTCCGGCTTCGCCTCGGGCTTGTTCTCCGGCTTGGCTTCGGGCTTGGCTTCGGGCTTGGCTTCCGGCTTGGCTTCGGGCTTCGCCTCGCCCTTGGCCGGGGCTGAACCGCCGGGCGTCGGGCCCGCCGCCGACGTGCCGCCCGCCGCCCCGCCCCGCTGGCCGCCCGCCTCCCATCGCCCGGTCAGCGCGAAGGTCGTCTCGTTGGCCGTGACATTGGTCCGGCCCCCCCAGTTCAGCCGCTCCCGCGTCGAAGGCGCCTGCGCGTTGAGCTTCTCCAGCAGCGACGCGCCCCGGTCGGCGTTGTCAACGCGGAAGGTCACCGCCACCACGTTGCTGTTGAACGTCACCGTCCGAACCGTCACGCCCTCCACCTGCGAGGCCGCCGCCAGCAGCCGGGCAAACTCCGGCAGCAGCGGCTTCTCCGGCACAACCTGCTTGGCCGTCGCCTCCATGTCGGTGCGGATCTTCCGCAGATACGCCAGCACGTTGGGTTCCTGACGCACCCGCGGCGCCGTCCCCTTGATCCCCTCGAGCAGTTCCATCCGCTCCCCCAGAGCCAGTTCCGCCTGCTCGCGCGTCCCGGCGATCCCCATGAACAGCTTCGTCGCCACCACGCCCAGCGCGCAAGCCCCGGCACCCATGGCGATGCCCGCCCAGGTGTACAACGCCCGCGTCGCCCGCCCAGGCCGCCTGGAGAGTTCCAGCAGCGAGGTGCGGCCGTCGGTCGGCTCCTCGTTGCTCACCGGGCGGTCGTCCTGCTTGTCCGCCAGCGTCCGCAGCGTTTCGCCCACCGGGTCCTCGCGCACCGCCGCTGTCGCCGCCGTGCCCGGCCAGGCCCGCGCCACCGCCGCCGCCACCGCCGCCAGCCCCGCCCCCGGTTCGCCGGCCCCGCCCGCATCTCCGCCCACATCCACCGCGCCCACCGCGCTCGGCCCCACCACCGCCATCTGCGACGGCGCCACCCCGATCTCCAGCGACCACGACAGCCACTCGGCCGTCAGCCGCCCCACGTCCGCCCCGGTCACCACCGGCGCCGCCGCCACCGACGCCTCAGCCGCACCGGCCGCCCCGGCACCCCCCGCCGCCGGCACAACCGCCACCCCGGCGACCTCCGCCGCATCGCGAACCGCCGCCATCGCCAGACGCATCGCCCCCGCCGCCAGCAGCCGGCCATCACTCGCCCACGTCCAGATCAGTCGCCCCTCCGGCTCGATCACCAGCGTCGCCTGCACCAACGTCTGATCCCCCACCACCTCGCGACCGGCCTTCCGCTGCGCCGCCGTCGGAGCCCACGCCTCGGCGATCGCGTGCCACAGCGTCAGCACCCGATCCGGCCTCCGCCCCAGACGGTCCAGTTCATCCGCAAACACCCGCGCCGCCAGGTCCGGAACCGCCAGCAACGCCAGCCGCACCGGCCGCCCCTCCGCCCCCGCACCCCCGCCCCCAAGCCCCCGCCCCCTCACCTTCGCCGGCATCGTCGCCAGCGCCTGCACCGACACCTGCGTGCCGATCTCCGACCCCGCCTCCCCCGAAAGCCCGCCCACCCACGCCGCCGCCGTCTGCTCCCCGCCGTCTTCAGTCTCCCCCGCCGCCGCCAGGCTCGCCGCCGTCTTCACCGCCGTGTCAGACGCTGACGCCGCCGTCAGCCAGCCGCACGCCGCTCCGTCCAGATCCAGGCACACCAGCAGAGAGGTCGTCGCCCCGCCGCCGCCCGAGGTCTGGGCATAGGTCCACCTGGCCGCGGCGATCGCCCCCTCCCTCGGTTCGCCCGGCCGGGCTCCCGCGCTGGGCCAGCCCCACTCGGTCTTGCGGTCCACAAGCCGCACGCGCGTCACCGCCGCGCCGCCTGCGCTTCGCTGCAGATACGCAACGCGGTGGCTCAACGCCCGCCTCCCGGACGCAACGCCCCACGCCCGCCGCCGGCGCCCGCACCGGACGCGGGCTTGTTGCCCGACGCACCCCCGATCGTCTCCGCCTGCTGCTGGCTCTGCGCCCCGCCGATCACCGACTGCAGTTTGTTGAAGTACCCCTCCTGATCGATCGAGCCGTTCTCCAGCATCTCATCCAGTTCACGCACCATGCTCGGCCGCGGCAGTTCGCCGATCATCTTCCGGTACTCGTCCGCCCCGATCTGCCCGGCCTGAAACTGCTTGGCCGCCTCCATCGCCCGCGCCTGCACCGACGGGTCCAGGTACATCGCCATCAACTTCGCGTCCTGATCGCCCGAGTCCATCCCCCGCCGCTTGTCGTGCGCCGCCGCCATCGCCGCCGCCGGCGTCGCCGGCTTGTCTGCGGGCTTGGCCGCCGCCGCCGCCGCCACCGGCACCGGCCGGGGCCGGGCCGCCAGCGCCGGACGCTCGATCTTGCGTTCCCCGGCCGCGTCGCGGACCATGATGAACTCCGGCTCGATCCGGATCACCGTCGTGCCGTCGATGGTCTGGTCCACCTTCACCAGACGCTGCACCTCGTTGATCTTCACGATCCCCCGCCGGTCGCGGTCGGTCAGCACCGCCCCGATGTACGACCACGTGTTGCCCACCGGGGACGGGGGCGGCACTTCCGGCGCTGCAGCCACCTCCGGCGTCGGGGCCGGCTTGGGCGACTCCACTTTGGGCACCGGGGGCGAAAGCCGCGCCAACGCCGCGCCCAGTTCGCCCGCCTCCGGCAGCAGGCTCACATCAGCCGCCGGGTTGGGCGGCGGAGGCACATTGGCCGCGGGGCCCGGCGTCACCGTCGGGGCCGCCACCGACGCAGCCGGGGGTTGGCCCAGCGGCGCGAAGAAGGCGATCCCCGCCAGCGCAGCCATGCCCGCCGCCCAGATCTGGGCCTGACGGGTCCGCTTACTTGCCACTGCACGGTGCATACAGCCGCTCCAGATTCGATCCCCCATCACCCCCCCCCCGCCGCCGGGGCCCCATTCTTCGGCCCCTGCCGCCCCCGCACACCGCCGATTTGCCCCCAAACTCCCGCACCCAAACATATCCCACCCGCACCCGGGCCCGTTCACCGCGCCGCCGCCGCCTCCCGCAACGGCCCCCAGTCCAGCACCACCCACCCTGACGACCCGCCCTCGGCCACCGTCCGCTTGACGCTCCCCATCAGCAGCCCGCCCTGGCGGTCCAGCACCTCACCCGTGCTCGACCGGATCACCGCCTCCACCTTCCACAACTGCGGTTCAGCCGTCACCGCCTCCTCCAGCATCGACAACTGCCCCTGAGGCAGACCCGCCGCGGTCAGCAGCTCCCGCACGTCCTCCCGGGCGATCCGCTTCTCGCTCCGCTTGGTCTCCACCGCCGCCGCGAAGGCCTCCGCCTGGCCCTCCTGGCTGATCGCCCGCACCAGCGCCGCCAGCACCTCTCGCGGGGCGCTGTTCAAACTCACCGCCGCCGGCCCCCGCTCACGGAGATACCGCTGCCCGTCCATGCCGGCTGCAATCAGGCTCTCAGCAGCGAAGTTCATCAAGCCGTTGACGTTCTCCGATGCGTCAGTGGTCACCTTCCGCACCGTGCCCTGCGCGTCGGTGAATCGCACCTCCAGCCCGCTGCCCGACCCGAAGCCGCTCTCCACCGTCAGGTCATAGCCGATCACCCCCGAGTTGCCCTTTTTCTTCTCTTCATTGAGCTTGAAGATGTTCGACCACACGTCGGTGACCTGCCGCACCCCGTTCTGGAAATGGTGCTGCTGGTACCGCTCGATCTGCCGCACCGACGCCTGCCGCGCCGCCGCCTGCCGCTCCAGCAGAATGCTCAGCCCGATCAGCGCAATGAACGCCACCATCGCCACCAGCGGCAGCGCAAACGCCCCGCTCCGCCGACCGCTGCGCACACGCTGCTTCACTGCGGCACCCTCCCTTCCCGGATCGACTCCAGGTACCGCTCCCGCGCCCGCCGCTCCCGCTCGCTCAGACCGCTGAACCCGTCGTCGGGCTTGCGGTCATCCCGCCCTCCGCCCCCGCCCGGCTTGGTCTCGCCGCCGCCGTCACGTCCGCCCCGCCCGTCTCGCCCGCCCCCCGACCCGCCCCGACCGCCGCCGCCTTCCCCGCTGCGGCTCGGGCTCCCCCCCGGGTTGAGCACGTCGGCCACGTTGGTCGCCGTCGGCCCCCGCCTGGTCTCCACCGTCCACCCCACCTCCAGCATGTACGTCGCCGACTGCCCCCAGATGGTCGTCACGTTCATCACCACAAACGCCGGCAACTCGTCCTGCGCCGACACGCTCAGGTCCTCCAGAAACCGCAGCGTCCCGCTCTCGTCGCTCCGCGCCAGCGTCCACCGCACGCTCTCAAAGCCGTCGGCCACCAGCATGCTCGTCGTCGGCTGCCGCTGCACCTGCGGGTCGGGCATCGAGTCCAGCTCAAACGTGTCCCAGTACACCGCCAGCCCCTTGCCCCGAGGGCTCGATCGCACCGCAAACGCCCCCCGCGTCTTGCTCAGCAGCACCGCCCGCTCCGCCCCCACATCGCGGCCGTCCGCCGAGCCCAGCACCGGCGATTCGCTGACCACCAGTTCCAGCCGCTGCATCGCCGGGGCCTGATTGACCATCCCCTGCGCATCGGCCACCAGCGCCGGCGCCGCCCCCAGGTCCGCCTCCAGCAGCAGCCGAGGCGGCGGGGGCGTCTCGCGTTGCCCGTTGCCCGTCCCGCCGGTGCCCTCGCCGGACTTGCCGTCGCCGCCGCCGCTCCCGGCCGCCCCGCCCGTCGGCCCGCTGCCGGCCCCCAGCGGCGCCGCGCCCCTGGCGTCAAACTTCGTCCCGCTGATGTTCTCTCCCTCACGCTGCCCGCTGGCGATGCCCGCCGCGGCGCCGCCCCGCGTCAGCCCGTTGTCCGCCTCGCTGCTCCGCCGCCATGACGGCCCGTCCCCGCCGCTCCCGCCGCCCCCGC
>JAJTDF010000153.1 GCA_021294835.1 Planctomycetaceae bacterium | reverse complement strand
GGGGGCGGTCAGCGGCGGTAGATGGACCAGAGGTCGTTGCCGAGGGCGCGGCTGCGGAGCAGCCGCCAGCGGTGGGCGGCGGCGACGGTGGCCGGCGGGGCGGGGAGGGCGGGCGCGTGGGTGTGGGCGCCGAGCAGCAGCGGGGCGGTGAAGACGTGGAGTTCGTCGACGAGGTTGTCGGCCAGAAAGGCGGCGTGGGTGCGGGGGCCGCCTTCGACCAGGAGGGTGTGGACGCTGTGGCGGGCGCGAAGCAGGGCGAGGCACGCGGCAGGGAGGCCCTGGGCTGTGATGGTGTCGGGTGCGGGCCAGTCGACGGTGACTCCGGCGGCGGCGAGGGCGGCAGCGCGGGCGCGGGTGAGATGGGCGGGATCGGCGAGCAGGAGCGTGGGGTGCTGGTGGGCGGTGGTGATCAGGGCGGCGGAGTCGGGCGTGCGGGCGCGGGGGTCCAAGATGACGCGGAGGGGGCGACGGCGGAGGGGGACGTCGCGGGCGGTGAGGGCGGGGTCGTCAGCGATGACGGTGCCGACGCCGACGAGGACTGCGTCAACCACGCTGCGGAGGTGGTGAACGCGGAAGCGGCTGGCGGGGGAGGAGATCCACTTGCTGTCGCCAGAGGCGGCGGCCAGTGCGCCGTCGAGGCTCTGGGCCCACTTGGCGATGACCCAGGGCTGATCAGAGGTGACGCGCTTGAAGAAGGGGTCGGCCAGGGCGTGGGCGGCGGGGCTGAGGCTGGTGAAGGTGACGCGGATGCCGGCGGCGCGGAGGGTGTCGGCCCCGCCGGCGGCGACGGGGTTGGTATCGGCCCGGGCGATGATGACGTGGGCGATGCCGGCCTGGAGCAGGGCGCGGGTGCAGGGGGGCTGCTTGCCGGTGTGGTTGCAGGGCTCGAGCGTGACGAGCATGGTGCAGCCGGCGGGGTTGTGCCCGGCGGCGCGGGCGGCGTTGAGCGCGTCGACCTCGGCGTGGATGTCGCCGAAGCGGCGGTGGTGGCCGAGGGCCAGCAGGTGCGGGGCGAGTGGATCGGCCGTGGGGCGGACGAGGGCGGCGCCGACGAGGGGGTTGGGCTCGACACGGCCGATGGCCCGCAGGGCGTGGCGGGCGGCGAGATCGAGCAGCCGCCGGATGGCGGCGGGGGCGAGATCGGGCGCTGGCTGGGATGCGGCGGGGGCGGCGGTCATGCGATCCTCAGCAGGGCGCGGCGGTCGTCATCGGAGAGCAGACGCGAAAGGTCGGTCAGCCAGCGCTGGGCGTCCTGCCAGTAGCCGGCGGTGGGCTTGAGTTCGGGCATGCCGGCTCGGGCGGCCAGGGCGGCGAAGTGGCGGTTGAAGCGGAGCATGGAGAGTTCGCGGGTGTATTTGGCGACCATGCTGGCCAGGGCGATGGGCAGCCAGGCGGATTCGCCCTCGGCCTGGAAGGAGACGATCAGCGCGTGGGGCTGGTTGCCGACGGCGCCGGTGAGGAGGTAGCGGCTGCGGGCGGGGGCTTCTTCGAGGGCCTGCACGCCGGGGTCGGCGGCGTTGACGGCGGCGAGGAAGCGGTGGAGCATGTCGCCGTACTCGACGCGGCCGCCCTGGCGGTCGCAGACGACGCGGGTGACGGCGGCGCCGGAGTGGAGCGGGCCGTGGCGTTCAAAGGCCCAGCGGAGGTGGGACATGAAGCCCAGTTCGGTGGTGGCGGCCTTGCCGCCGAAGCGGCGGACGGCGTCGTTGTAGCGGTCCTCGGGGAGGATGCAGCAGCGGAGGCCGGCGATGCTGATGCCGGCGGCCTGCAGGGCGCCGGCGAGGGCGTTGGCGTCAAGCCGGAGGGAGGCCTCGGCGTTGCCGACCGGGAGGGCGAGGTGGTCGCCGGCGTACCAGGGCTGGGCGCCGGGGACGGCGGTGAGGCGGGCGAACAGGGCGGTGTCGGTGAGGGGGATGCGCTCGTCGGCCTGGGGTTCGAGCAGGGCGGCTGAGGCGAGGACGGCACGCTCGAGGTGGCAGAGCGGGTGGCGGCGGACGGAGTCGGCCGGGAGGCGGAGCTTCTTGGAGTCGTCGATGGCGATGCGGCGGCGCTTGTCGGAGGCGTTGCGGCAGACGGCGGGGGCGAGGAGGCGCCAGAGATCCGGATGCGGGTCGCCCTCGTTCCAGTGCTCGAGCGTGAAGGCGGACATGCCGACGCACAGCGGCCCCAGCAGGGGGCCGTAGCCGGCTTCGTCGATGCCCACGATGACGACGGACATGGTGAGAGTCTACTGCAATGGCTTGGGAAGGGCGGAGAGAATCTGGTCAACGGCGGCGGCGGGTGCGAGGTGGTCGGCTTCGAGCGTGAGGTTGGCGAGGGACTGGTAGAGGCCGTCGCGCTCGGTGAACAGGTGGGCGACTTCGGCCAGCGGGTTGCCGGCGGAGGTGAGGGCGGGGCGGGAGGCGAGGTTGGTGGCAGCCAGGCGGGCGGCGAGGGTGGCGGGCTGGTTGCGGAGGTAGATCAGGAAGGCGGCGTGGCGGTCGCGGGCGGTGCGGAGGAGGTCGGCGGCGCCGGGGGCGGTGGGCGTGCCGCCGCCAAGGGCGAGGATGCGGACGGGGCCGGGGCTGGCGAGCAAGTCAGCGAGTGCCGCGGCCTCGGCGGTTCGAAAGGCGGGGAGGCCGAGGGTGTTGATGGCGTGGGCGGCGGAGGGGACGGCGAGGCGGGCGGCGGTGAGATCGTCAAGATCCGCGAAGGCGGCGGGCGGGAATGACAAACGGGCCGCGAGGAGCGGCCCGATGGTGGATTTGCCGGAGCAGCGAAGCCCGAGCAGGATGAGCATGGGGACAGCCTGCGGGGGGACTCAGGCGCGGGACTGGTAGGAGCCGTCGGAGGTGGAGATGCGGACGGTCTCGCCCTCCTTGATGAAGTCGGGGAGGCGGGTCTTGAGGCCGGTCTCGAGGGTCGCTTCCTTCTGGACGTTGGTGGCGGTGACCTTCTGGGACATGGGCGGGGTGGTTTCGGTGACCTTGAGTTCGACCGAGCCGGGGAGTTCGATGAGGATGGGGCGGTTGTCGTAGATCATGACGACGCACTCGGCATTCTCGCGGAGGTACATCAGGGCGTCGCCGAGGACGCCTTCGGGCATGGTGATCTGGTCGAAGGTTTCGTTGTCCATGAAGACGGCGCCCTGGCCCTCCTTGTAGAGGTACTGCATGGGGCGGCGGTCGAGGTCGATGACTTCGACGTCGTCAGAGGAGGAGAGGCGCTTCTCGATGATCTGGCCGGTGGTTACGTTGCGGATCTTGATCTGGATGAAGGCGCGGAGGTTTCCGGGGGTGCGGTGCTCGAAGTTGGTGATGACAAAGAGCTTGCCGTCCATCTTGACGCCGTAGCCGGGGCGGAGGTCAGTGGCCTTCATATGTGGTGATCCTGCGAAATGCCGGGGGACCGGAGGGGTAAGGGTCAGGGGGAATCTGAGGGGGCCAAGCGTAGGAGGGAGGGGGCCGGGGCGAAACGGCCGAAGTTCCAAATGGCCAAAGTTCCAAATGGCCAAGTTAAGGCACGCAGGCGTGGGGGCGGTTGGCTGGGTGCGGGTGTGGGTGTGGGTGGGGGTGGGGGTGGGGGATGCCGGCTGGTCTCGGTGGGGGTTGGGGGAGGGAAGTCGCAGGTTGAGACAG
>JAJTDF010000152.1 GCA_021294835.1 Planctomycetaceae bacterium | reverse complement strand
TGGGGAATGCGTATGTGCCTTGCAGCGGAACGAATGTTGCTAATACCGTTCCAGAGTAACCGCTGCCCGAATGCGTGACGCTAACAGAAGCCAGGAACCAGTCTGGGCCGCCTGGCGCAAACTCCTGAAACGTCAGCGAAAACTTTGCGCCGGAGCCGAGGCCAGACTGATCAACGATTTGCACCTCGCCGTCAGGCATGGCAAATGTTGTGGTGGCGCTGGCATACCCAGACCCGCCACTCGTCAGCACGATAGAGTCGATGACTCCATCTGTGGCAGTGACCATCGCAGCGGCCCGACTGCGATCGTCGCCCTTTGTCGGATCGGAGATGCAAACCGATGCAGGGACTAGGCCGACGCATCGCTTTTGAATGGTAACTGTCACCAATTCCGTCAGAATCGTGACGGCGTCTGTTCCGCTGATGCTTTCCGCCAGCGGAGTCATCAGCGACAGCGAGTACCCTCCAGGCGTAGCGTTACCGTAACGATACTCCACGCCTTTGACTCGGAGCCACCCCCCCACCCAGCCAGATGGACGAATCGGATCGGAAAAACTCAGCACCGTATCGCCCGCATTCGCGGGGAGCGGAGTGAGGTTGTAGCCGTCGGTCCCGCCGCAATCTATGCAGCCGTCGTTGAGCCCCTGCCCTGGAGGCGGGCCTGTCAGGTTCGTCGGCGGCCGGATGGCGTGGCCACGGTATGTGTAACTCTGCCCCGGCTGCTGCTCCACAAGTGTCAATTCAATGGTTTGGTCTTGGAGCGGCATTCCGCCAGGGACAAAGTCGGTGAGGTCATTTAGCGCGCGAACATACGGCCCTTCGCCAACACTCCCCCGCGTTTGCAGCACGTCCAACATCGGCGTAAACGATTTTCCGCACTTGGCAAGCACAGCAGCCGATGACGGCCATAACCACAGTCCGTCGTTTCCGAAAGGCCCAGTCGGTTCGGTGCCAGCCCTGCGCCTGAAATAAATCTCCGGCGTCTCGGAGAGCGTCAGCGTGAGCGTCGTGGGCATCTCCAGGTCGCAGCAGCAATCTTGCTGATTAACCGAGACTTTCCCGCTGACGATTCGAGGCTTGCCGTCTTGGATCGTGATTTTTGTCATGTCGCGCCACCACCTTGGCCGCTTGTGGACGGTTCGCACTCATCGGCAACGTCGAACCACTTCAGGCAGCCGCTGGCGTCATGCCCGAGCAACTGCACTTTTGTGGCGTCCCACCCCGTCCACTTCGTAATGTCCTCGCCGCCGATGGTCTGTCGGCAGGAACCCTCTTTGCCGGATTCGAGGAGATACCACTTCTCGTCGCTTAATTGTCCGATCACGACCCACGAGTCCGCCGGAACGTCGTAGGACAGGTTCACAACATTCTCGACCGTCTCTGGTGGGTCGATGGCGGTCGGCGAGCAGTATTCCTCGGTCCGCTTCCACAGCGTGACCGTGGCGCAGTCGCCTAAAGCCCACGCGGACGATCCGGTGTATTTGCCGACCCGCAACTGCCCGCCGCCGCCGCCAAACCGGATCAGCGCCCATTGCTCGCTGCCGGTGCCTCCCGACCACAGGATCTCCGCCGGCCCATCTGCCGCCGACTCCAGGTGCCCGACGGTGTCGTCCTTCGGCTTCGCCCGGGTGTGGCTGGCCGACGAAAACGAGACCTTCGCCTGCACGATCCCGGCCGCACACACCCGGCCGATCTTGCCATCCTTGATCGGCTCCACCGCGATCACGAACTTCCCGCCGGTGGTCGCGTTCGGCTTGGCCCCGGTGATGCACGGCATCTCCTCGAAGCTGCGGCGGCGGGTGTCATCGGTGGCCGGGTCGATCTCGATGCCGCTGATCAGCATCACGCCCCAGCGCGGCAGGTCGGCTCCGGTGCTGTTCCGGGCGAGAATGATGTTCTTGCCCGGCTCGTAGCCATCCAGCGAGCCGGACTTGAAGCCCGTGTCCTGCCGCATCAGGCCGTTGAGGAAATTGACCTGCTCGGCCGCGATCCGCAGCTTGTCGCCAGGCCGGACGTTTTGCCGTGGGTCCATGGCCATCAGGTAGGCCCGCTTCCGCCGGCACCGGGTGTCTGGCCGGTCGCCCCGGCCCGCGGGGCACCGATCGTCCCGGCGATCATGCCGAGATCGGCCCAGGACTTCTTGTGGTAGACGCGGTTCTTGTAGGCGGCCACCGCCTGACGAATGAGCGAACCGTTGTTGGCCTCTGGGGCGTACATGATCCAAACGTGCTCCCAGCCATCCTTGGGAAACGTCTGGGCTTCGCCGCCCGTGTTTGTGATGCCCCTGACCGAGTAATCGGGGACGTTCGGCCTGGCCTCCCAGTCAAACGTGACCGAGACATACGGCTGGTCGCCGGTCCACTGGCCGCGAGCCCCCAGGAACAGGGCCTCGCCGGGGGCAAAGCACCGGAACTGATTGAGGTTGACCGTGCCGGTCAGCCGGTAGACCGCACCAACAAAGCCGCAGCTGATTGCCACCTGGGCCGGGAGGATCCAGGTCTCCGAATACTTCAGGCCCGGCCGCACCACGTCCAGGCCCTGGACGCTGTCGCCGCTGACGTTCAGAGCGGAACTGAAATCGGGTGCGAGAACGCCGTAGCGGTTTTCCGCATCCAGCCCCTGGGTGATGTGCTCTGTGTTGCCGGTCGTATCCCAGGCGATCGAGCCGGGGACGAAATCACCCTGCCCCGGATTCCCGGGATCCTCCGGCGGCTTCGGCTGAAGCGTCTGGTAGGTCGCCGTGCAGTCGAAGTAGGCGTTGCCGATGCCGCTCACCTCGAGCCGGCGGCGGACCCAGTAGAGGCCAGATCCGTCGCTCTCGACGTAGGGCGGGGCGTACTTGCTGACCTCGTCGACGGCCTGATTGAATCCGCCTGTGCAGCGGCCGACGACGTACCGCCGTTTCACCTCGCGGACCTCTCCGCCCTCCGATTCGTTCGTGATCGAGCCGCTCATGCTGTCCATGAGCTCGTAGCACTTGATGCTCATGCGAACACGGCCCCCGCCGACGAGAGTTTGCTTTCGATCTTGGACAGCGTGCCGTTGCCGGCCTCGGTCAGCTTCGCGTGGGCGGTGATCGCCGTGACGATGGAGGCGAAGCCGGTTTGCAGGGCCTGGGCGATGCCGGCCGAATCAGCCACGGCCGTGCCGGTGCGGGCGGCCTGGGCCACGGCAGGGGCACGCGGGGCGGCGACTTCGGCGGCCACGCCGCCGGCAGCAGGGCTTGCCAACGCAATCGCCTGGCCGGCAGGCTGCTGCGCAGCCCCAGCACCCAGGTCGATCGGCCGGCCGTCGAGTCCGCGAGCCAACGCCGTCACGGCCTCGGCTGTGGCCGCCGTGTTGGCCGCCGTCTGCACCGCCGGCTGCTCGAGCTTGTTCAGTTCCGGCCCGATCCCGAGGCCCTCGCCGGTGCTGCTGAACGTGCCGACCGTCTGCCCGATGCCGGTGGCTGCGGCGGCTTCAGCGGCGGCCGCCTGCGGCGAAACTGGCATCACGCCGCGATCGACCGGCGTGGTGCCGCCGGCCTGGGCCGGGGCGGCCACGTCCTTTGGCGTGTCCTTCAGCTTGTCGTGTGCCCGCTCCAGGTCTTGCCGCAGCTCCTCGATTGTGGCATCCCAACCGGCGG
>JAJTDF010000073.1 GCA_021294835.1 Planctomycetaceae bacterium | reverse complement strand
GGGCGGCTCCGCTGGAGCCCGAGCCGAGCTGATCAACGCACCTCGACCGAACAGGCATCCGGGTTGTCCAAGGGAAGGGGGGAGACTACACACCCGCCCACCCCTCCGGTCCGCGTCCACATCCACCTGCCGCACCGTCCCCATCGCACCGCGGAGCTGCATGATACGGCTGAAATGTGCATCGTCTGTCCCTATTCGCCACAATGCACCTTTCAGCAACCACGAACGCTATCTAGATACGCCCCGGACGCACACAGGTGAAACATCATCTTCTGTACATCACGTCGCTTTTCATAAGATTGTCGAGCATGTCATTTATGGCATCTTGCAACTTGACTCCACGCTTCAGATCGTCAGTGTATTGCTTGAATGAGGTGTCAATTACCTTCAGATCGCCACTTTGGTGCACCTTGACGGCGGTGTAAATCGTTTGCCGTAGCCGCCATATCTCCCGTTGTCGCTCGAAGTCAACTACTGCGACGGCCGCAACGATAATGAGAGTAGAAAGAAAGCAATAAATCAAGCTCGCCTTAACGTGCTTCGGTGGAGATGATCGAAGTCGAAAAACCTGAATAATGCAAATCACAATGATCGCAGCAATAGCCGACAGTACAAACAGGCCAGATGACGACATTCTATTTCCTTACGATTAACCTAATACCGTACAAACTCTTGACAGATCCACTACTCTTGCTCCTGCGAATCTCTGCGACGCAAACGACCCTCTCGCACGCAAAGGTGTAGTCTCCCCCGCCGTCTGCAACGGCCGTTCAATCGCGCTCACGAGGTGCCCCGTCGCCACCAAGCTCGCCGGGCCGACCCCCCCCGGTTCCTCTCGTGGTCCCATAGCTGTACGTGGTCACCGCATCGCCGGTGTCCTGCGTCCCGTTCCCGTTCACATCCCGCCACCGCTGGCTCACCAGCCCCGATGTCGGGCTGTAGACGGTGCGGGTGTAGAGGTCGTTGTCGCGCGTCGGGTTGGTCAGGCTGCCGCCCTGCTCGTTGCTGCTCACCGCCGTCTGCCGCCCCGCCCGGTCATACAGGAACGCGGTCCGGATGCCCGGGTTCGCAAAGTCATCGGCCCGGGGCCGCCGACCAACCACCGCCTGCACCGTGCCATCGGTGTTGTACACCGTCTCGCTCACCATCACCGTGGCGCTGCGGCTCGGCGGGGTGTTCCACAGCGAACCACTCAACAGGAGGATCGCCCTTGGCTGCGACCAACGGCACGGCCAACGGAGCTTGGCTGCCGAGCCGGTGTCCATGGACCACGCCTCGACACACAATCTAATTGTCATCCCAGATGTGCTTGCCGCCAATCGATTCAAAAAAAGCACTTGCCTCGTCTGGTGGATAAAGGTCAGCATCTAAAAATCGTACTGTCGAATCAAACGTCAAATAGAATATCGGCGCATCCACGAACTCATTCCAAGGGGCCGCTATTGCAATAACGTCATTATCCTTCAAATCGCGAATGCACTTCCGCACAAAAAGACGACCAACAAGGCACCAGTCCTGCCGACTAGAAGAGCTCAATGGCTTCACTTCTGTATACATAGAGCTTGTCGCGTCTCTCAGGCGAGTGTCTCTTGAAATCTCGTCACGAATGTAATCAGCAAACTCCAGTGGAAGAGGACCGACCTTGCTGCGTCGTTCCTCCAATCGGCCTGCGATGGCACCCAAAGCGGATTGCGAGCCACTGCGCCATCGCGACCCGCCATCGGTCGCTTGCTTGCGATTGAGATCATACGCAACAATTGCATATCCACCATATGCTACTATTACAAATCCAATGAAAAGGCAACACAGAGCAATCGCTGCAAAGACGACACACTTAAATAGAAACCTGATTATGTGATTTATTTGCATGATGTGCACTGAATGAAAGGACAGTTGGCAGCGGGATATACTCAGCCCCGGAGACATGGACTCGCTGGTTGCCCTCGCGACCCTGCACCACCGCCTTCGCCACCTGGCGTTGGTCCAGGAAGGGGCCACCCGGGCTCGCCCGGAAATGGCGGGGGGAGTGGGGGCAGCGGACGTCGGGCTGGAGCAAAGCAGCCGAATACAGCCTCCTTCAGCCGACAGCATCAGGGTGGCAACAACAAACAACGGGTGAGAGGTGGACTGGATGGCGTCGGTTGTCCATGTTGAGCTCACGTGAATCCGAGAGGTGTCGGGTCTGGGCGTCGCGGTCGTGCCATCCTCGTGCTGTGCCGCATGACAGGGCACGGCCATGACGAACCCTCTTGCCTGTTCCTTACGAGCATAACGGCAAACGGTTTGGAGTGCAAGGGGGGTCAAGCACGCTTCCGTGAGCACGGCTGCGGGTGGGCCGTTGGCCACAACGGCTGGCGGGCCGCTGGAGTGGACCCGCCCGTGCCGCCCATGGTTGGTGCGTTGCCTTGATGCGGTGAGGCAACCCTGAGAGGGTGGGTAAACCCGGGCGAGGCAGGACGAAGACGGGGAGACGGTCGGCGTTGCGGAGGCTTTGGCACCGGCCTAGGGCCGGGGTTGCAGCACTTGGCGGTTGGACGCGAACGGGCCGTGTTATCGGTGTTCATGGCCGTCGACACCGGGCGGGATCTCGGCAGGGGTGAACCCCACCAGCAACTGGCCAGGGGTTGGCTCGCTGCCCGGCTCGGCCTTTGCGATGTACACGCGTTGATGCTCAAGGGCGTTGCGGGGGAGCTTGGCCTTCAGGTCGTCCCATCCGCGGAGGAGCGTTCCGTGAGTGAGCAGCACGTCAAGGGTGACGAAGCGGTTGTAAGAAGGGACCGCCATGAAGATGCCCTGGGTGTGGGCGAGCTTGTAGAGGATCCAGCCATATCCGCCCGGACCCATGGGTGCGTTGATGGCCTCTATGCTGGCGGCGGTGGGCTGGGTGGCGCTGCGTTGGCGCAGCTGGGCGATGGTGGCTGCGCCCGTTTCGCGGAAGAGAGCGGCTGCGTTCGGAATGCGGCGCAGGATGTCGGTGCCGATTGGCTGATCCTGGCCGATGACGATGGCGTGGAGGGCGTGGAGTTCGTCGATGTCTCTGAACATCCGGCCGCTGGTCAGCACGGTCTCCAGGGTGAGGGGGGTGGCTGGGTCGGCACGGAAGACCACGCCCGCTTCGGCGTTTGCGTTGACGGTGGCGAAGGAGACGCTGTACCACTCGGGCTGGCGATCTTCACAGCCGGCCAACGGGAAGGCCAGCAGGAAGGCGAGCAAGACGGCGAGCGGGCAGGTGAGACGGGCGAGGGCCGGGTTGGTTCGTGCTGGGGTGGGCTTCATTGTGGTGCTCGGGGGACTGTCGCTGGCGGAGCGGTCAGCGGGGTTCGGGTGCGGTATGGCCAGCTTGCACCTGTTCGCGGATGGCGTCGGCGGTCAGGCCGCACTCGCTAAGCACCTGGCCTGCGGGCGTGGAGGGGTCGTGCAGCATGGCGAGCAGCAGGTGCTCGGTGCCGACGCGGGGGTGGAGCAGGGTGCGGGCGTGGGTGGTGGCCTGTTCGATCAGCAGCGTGCTGGCGGGTGCGTGGGGCAGCATGCCGATGGTGAGCCACCGTTTTGTGCCGGGGGGCAGGCGGCTGTGCAGTTGGCGGCTGAGGTGGGCGAGATCCAGGCTGTGGCTGAGGAGCAGTTGGGCGGCGGCGCAGGAGGCGTCGTCAAGCAGGCCGAGAAGGATGTGGTGCGGCTGGATGTCGCTGGCGCCCGCGCGAGAGGCGTGGGTGTTGGCCGCGGAGAGGGCCTTTCGTGCGGGGGCGGAGAAGGTCAGAAACATGGTGTGGCTCGGGATGTCGCGTTGGGCGGGGGCGGCGGGGGAACGGTCGCGTGTGATCGGGTGTGGGGTGCGGCGTGTGGGGTGTGGGTCTGGTGAGCGCGGGTGACGGCCTAGCGAGTCTGGCGAGACTCAGCGAGAGTCGCGCTTTCGATGCGTCTTGGGCTTGGCCGTCGCGCGGCTGGGTTTGGCCGGTGTGCCTGATGCGGTGGGTGGGGGGGATGTGCGGGTTGGGGGTGCGGTGCCGGTCGGCTTGCGCATGGCCCGCTCAAGCAGGGCGACGACCTTGGCCGCCCCTTGGTGGCCCAGGGTGTCGGGGGACTTGGCTGCGAGTTGGGCGTAATGCAGGGCAGTCTTGCCGCTGGCGCAGGTCGCGTGGGGGTCGGCCCCGTGCCTGAGGAGGGCGGCGACGAGTGTGTCATCGTCGTAGCGACGGAGCATGAGCGGGGTGGCGTTCTTGGGAATCAGTCGGTGGGGCTTGGCGGTCCAGCGGGCGTTGGGGTCGGCACCGGCCTCCAGGAGCAAGCGGGCGACGCTGTCACGTTGCAGGTCCCAGGTTCCCAGTGTGGGCCCGTTCTTGGCGAGCCATTTGTTGTGTTCCAGCAGTTCTCTCGCATGGCGTTCGAGCGACAGCCACAGTGGGGTGCGGCCCTGGTCATCGGGCGTGTTGATGTTGAACCCACGTGCCAGCCAGAAGCGGAGCATGTCGCGAAGGTTGCGTTCGCGGGCGGGGTAGTGCAGGCCGGATTCCGCGATGTCGACCAGCGGATGGACCTGGCGCAACTTCAAGCCGAGCGAGACGAACAGTTCCAGGTGCTTGGCGGTACACCGGCCGTCCCACGTGACCCGGTCAAGCAGGCTTTCCCCGCTGGGTGGGTCGCGCGGAATGGCCCCGCGGGCGAGTAGGTACTTGATGATGGTCAGGTCGGCTGCGCCAAATGCGTGGAGCACGCTCTCGCCCCGCGCATCGACGGCGTTGACGTCGGCCCCGGCGTCAACCAGCGCCTTGATGTCGGCGAAATCCGAGTGGCACGCGAAGTGGAGGACGGACTGGCCGGTCTTCGGGTCGCGGTAGTGGATGTCTCCGCCCCGCTTGACGTAGTCGCGGCCGCTGTCGGAATAGGTGAACTCCTGTGGCACCCCCTTGTCCGCGGCACGCACACGCGGGAAGCCCTTCCACCCTTTGGCTGAGTAGCCCCCGATGGGTTCGATATCGCCATCGGCCCAGCCCATGGCCACACCGAGGGACTTTGCGGGCGGGAGGCCGGCGGCCAAGCGCGTGCGGGGCAGGCCGCTGAGCACCAGCAATAGGACATAACTGCCGGCGATGGCGCTCACGCCGCTGCGGATGCGTTCGCGCTGTTCGTCGCCGGCGTTCGGGTTCTCTTCACGCCAACCGCCGCGGCGCCAGGCCTCTTCGACCTCGGGCAAGTCCAGCAGCCCGGAGTCCAGCGTGGTGCCGGAGTCGTCCTCGGGCCAGATCCGATCCTCGTCGGCGCCGTAGGCGTCCTCGGCGGAACCGACGGTCGCCCAGCCGGAGACGCTGGTGAGCGCGGGGTTCAACTCTGAGGGCGTCTCGAACCAGATCAGGCCCAGCGGGGGCGGCGGCGCGACGGCGACGAGGTTGTCCATCCACGCGACCCAGCGATCCAGCCCCGCCTGCCAGTTGATGTCGCGGCAGGACTTCCAATTGAGAGAGGGGAAACTCTTCTCCAGTGCGGCTTGGACGGCCTTCATGCCATCGGCAACGGTGGGGCGTTCGCGACGCAACTGGCGGGCGAGGGACTGCTGCAGGCGGACGTCGTACATGCACAACTATTGCGGGGGCGGGGGCTTTCGGGCGCGCACGAAAACCGGACGCTCCATCCCGTGGGGGGACCGGTGCGTCCGGGGGGCTGGTGTCAGCAGCGGTGGTGGGCCGCCTTACGCGCCGACCATCTGCACGCTCTCGCTCCGCGTGCCGGTGTCCCAGGTGATCAGGCCCGGCAGGAAGGGGGTCACCAGG
Source organism: Planctomycetaceae bacterium (assembly GCA_021294835.1). GTDB lineage: Bacteria > Planctomycetota > Phycisphaerae > Phycisphaerales > UBA1924 > CAILKP01. The sequence goes on along the minus strand of JAJTDF010000073.1, from coordinate 10,375 downwards.
CGGTCGTCGGCCGGCAGCACGCGGACGCTGAAGCCGTATTGCCCGCTGTGGCCGGGGGCGAAGCCGCCGACGAAGGTGAACACGCCCAGTTCGCCGTTGTCGGCGGTCGGGTCGTGCTTCATGGTCACGGTGCGGGCCTCGACCAGTTCGCCCAGGGCGGTCAGCCGGCCGTGGCACAGTTGCACCATCACCTCTTCGGGCCGCAGGGAGCCCAGGCGGACGCGGGTCTGCACGCGCACCAGGGAGCGGACGGCGACGCTGCGGTTGGCGGCGACGGGGGTGGTGACGCTCTCCACACGGACGCCGCCCCAGTGGGCGCGGAAGTGGTTGACGTGGGCGGCGAGTTCCTTGGCCTCGCGGTAGTTGCCCTGGGCCAGGCGGGCGGCGGCGTTGTGGCTGGGGAAGTAGAACTGGCGGGCGTAGTCCACCAGCATGCGGTGGGTGTTGAAGCGCGGGCCCAGTTCGCGGATGCAGCGCTTCATGCGGGCGATCCACTTGCGCGGCAGGCCGGCGGCGTCGCGGTCGTAGAACTCGGGGACGATCTGGTTCTCCAGCACGTTGTAGAGGTTGCGGCTGTCGATGTCGTCGCGCTCGTGGTCGGGCAGGTGGTCCACGTCCTCGCCCCGGCCGATGCCAAAGCCCAGTTCGGGTCCGAAGCCCTCGTCCCACCAGCCGTCCAAGATGGAGCAGTTGATCACGCCGTTGAGGGCGGCCTTCATGCCCGAAGTGCCCGAGGCCTCAAGCCCGCGGATGGGCGTGTTCAGCCAGAGGTCGCACCCCTGGACCATGCGGCGGGCGATCTGCATGTCGTAGTCCTCGAGGAAGACCACGCGGTGGCCCAGGTCGTGCTCGCGCATCAGGGTCACGATGTCGCGGATGAGCTGCTTGCCGCCGCCGTCCTGCGGGTGGCTCTTGCCGGCGATGATGATCTGCACGGGGCGGTCGGCGTTGCGGATGAGGCGCTTGAAGCGCTCCAGGTCACGCATCAGCAGCGTGCCCCGCTTGTAGGTGGCAAAGCGGCGGGCGAAGCCGATGGTGAAGGTGTGCATGTCCAGCGAGGCCGAGGCCCGCTCGATCTCCTTGGCGCCGGCGCCCCGCGCCGTGAGCTGCTCGCGCAGTTTGCGGCGGACAAAGCCGATCAGCCGCTCGCGCCGGGTGGTGTGCGCGTCCCACAGTTCCTCGTCGGGGATCTGCTCCACGGCGCTCCAGGTCTCGGGGTCCTGCGGGCTGGTGTGCCAACTGTCCGAGAGGTAGCGGTCGTAGACGCGGACCATCTCGCCGCTGACCCAGGTGCGGGCGTGCACGCCGTTGGTCACGTGGCCGATGGGCACGTCGTGGGCGGGGGTCAGGGGCCACATGCTGCGCCACATCTTGCGGGCGACGACCCCGTGCAGGGCCGAGACGCCGTTGCAGAAGCGGCTGGTGCGGATGGCCAGCACCGCCATGGAGAACTCCTCGCTGCGGTCGGCGGTGTTCTCGCGGCCCAGGGCCAGGAGGCCTTCAGAGTCGAGCCCGAGTTCGGGCAGGAGGTGCTCGAGGTAGGAGCGGATCATGCCGGGGGCGAAGCGGTCAATGCCGGCGGGCACGGGCGTGTGGGTGGTGAAGATCTGGCTGGCGGCCACCGCCTCGCGGGCCTCGTCGAACGAGAGCTGCGGGTTCTTCTTGCGAACGTCGATGATGCGCTGCAGCGAGATGAACGCGGCGTGGCCCTCGTTGATGTGGCACACGCTGACCTCTTCGCCCAGCGCCGCCAGGGCCCGCACGCCGCCGATGCCCAGCAGGATCTCCTGCTTGAGCCGGTGCTCGCGGTCCCCGCCGTACAGCCGCTGGGTGATGGTGCGGTCCTCGCGGCTGTTCTCGGGCAGGTTGGTGTCAAGCAGATACAGCGGCACCTGGCCCACCTTGCAGCGCCAGATCTGGGCGGCGATCTGCCGGCCGGGGTACTGCACGTAGACGCGCAGCGGCTGGCCATCGGCGCCGGTCATCAGTTCGATGGGCTGGTTGTGCGGGTCGATGTCCGGGTAGGTTTCCTGCTGCCAGCCGTCCTGGTTGAGGTACTGGTGGAAGTAGCCCTGCTGGTACATCAGCCCGATGGCCACCAGCGGAATGCCCAGCTCGCTGGCGGACTTGAGATGGTCACCGGCCAGGGCGCCCAGGCCGCCGGAGTAGATCTGGAAGCACTCGGTCAGGCCGAACTCGGCGCAGAAGTAGGCGACGCGGAAGGGCTTTTCGCGCCCGGCGGCGGTGGAGAGCAGCATGGCCTTAGCGTCGGCGAACCACGAGCGCTGCCGGCTGAGGTCCTCGGTCAACTGGCTGTGAACCGTGTCCAGCGCGTGGCGGTAGCTGCGGTCCGCGGCGGCGCGGTCCAGCCGGTCCTGCCCGATCATGCCGAGCATCTTGACGGGGTTGTGGTGGGTCTGCTCCCAGAGTTCGCGATCGAGCTTGGTGAACAGGTTGACCGCTTCGTAGTTCCAGCACCACCAAAGGTTCCGCGCGATCTCGTCGAGCTTCTTGAGCGACTCGGGAATCGCGGGATCAACCTTGATGCGGTGAATGTTCGCTTGGCTGGGGCTGAGCATGGATCGTCCGGTAAAGCAGGTCTATGGAACTCATCGCCGCCGGTCGCCTGGGCAGCCGCCCGGCAGCAACGAATCAGATACGTACACGCCCCGTCACGCCACACGCGACGGGCTTGGCTTCCACGGGCACGCCCATGCCGGCGACAACGCCTTGGCACAAACGCCCCGGCAGCGCGGCACGGACCGCTCATTTCGAGCATCCGGCCGCGCCAGGTGAGCCAAACCGTACCAGCCCCGCGCCCATGTTGCCCGCCCGGGGTGAATGCCCCTGCTCAGACCCACCACCGGCGGCGATGATCACCCCCCTCATCCAGTGGTCTCGCTCCGGTGATACGCCACCCCTCGGTGGGCCTGCTCGGCCAGCAGGCGGGTGGTCAGGGCGGCGTCCTGGCCGAGGAACTCGGGCGTGACCACGCCGGGGCGGGTGTAGCGCCCGGCGAGGACCTCGCGGGCCATGATGGCGCAGGGGAAGGCGGTGGTGCGCGACATGCTGCTTGAGCCGGTGGCCAGGTCGGCGTAATCCAGCACGTCATACCGCACGCGCCGGGTTTGCCCGGCCTTCACGCCGCTGGCTTCGACGCGCATCACGGTCAGGTCGGCCTCGCCGGGCTGGTAGGTCCACTGCGGGAACATCAACTTGGCCAGCAGATCGCGGGGCCGCACGCTGGTGTGTCGCCCGCCCGCCCCATTCACCTCCACTTCGGTCTCGTCCATCAGGCCGATGGCCCGCAGCATGCGCATGCGCTCGATGTGGCCGGGGTAGCGGAGCGTCTTCTCCTTCATGTTGGCGATCACGCCGAGGTAACTGGCGGCCATGGAGCGAAGGCCGTCGGTGTTGAAGGCCTCCAGCGTGCCGACGCCGGGGAAGTCCATCAGTTCCGGCTCGCTGAGGGCCTCGCGGACGACCACGGCGTGGTTCTCCACCAGCCGTGCCGGGCGGGTGTATTCCTCGATGACATCCGCCGGCGAGAAGGCCGCTTTGTACTCAAACGGCCAGCGCCGCTCGACGGGCAGCCCGCCGACGTACATCGCGACCGAGTGGCAGACGTCTAGGTCGGCCGCGGCGCGTGCTGCGAGGACGTGGCTCATGCCGGGGGCGACGCCGATGTCAACCACGGCGGTGACGCCCTTGGTCTTGGCCAACTCGTCAAGGTCCCACGCGTCCTCACCCATGAAGCTGATGTCGCAGTAGGGCTTGCCCGCTTCGATGACGGTCTTGAGCGCGGCGAACGCCAGCCGGCTGGCCATGGCTCCGCAGGCCAGGTCGGCAGTGGTCAGCAGGCGACGGATCTCCGACGCGCTGCCCAGGTCGGCCTCGGCGACCGTCAGCGGCACGCCCAGCCGCTTGGCCCGCTCGCTGGCGCGGGCCCGCGCCTCGGGGTTGGCGTCCACCGCCGTCACCTTCAGCCCCGGCTCGCGTGCCAGGTCGGTCGCCATCACGCTGCCCACCATGCCGCAGCCCATCACCACCACGTTCGCCATGGCCGTCGCTCCTTGCATCCGCCCCTGCACGCCGGGCGGAGCCGGGCAGTCGGGGAGTTGGGGGGCAGGGTAACCGTCGCCCCCGTACGCTCGAGTGCTGTGACCACCCCAACCTCACCCCACCCCGCTGCCGGGCCCGCGCCCGTTCCGCCCGCCCACAGCGGTGGGGGGGCGGGCGCCAGCATCGCGGCCGGAACGGGTGAAGTCCCCGGCCACATCCCCGTTCTGCCAAGTGAAGTCCTCGCGGCACTCGGCCTGGCCGACGGGGCCGCCAGCAAGCCGAACCTCGTGTACGCCGACTGCACCGCCGGCCTCGGTGGGCATGCGGCGTTGGTCGCCCAGCGGCTGGGCCCCGGCGGCACGGTGGCGCTGGCGGATCTCGACCCCGGCAACCTCGCCCATGCTGCCGCGCGGCTGCATGCCCTCCCGCAGCCGCCGGTTGTGCGCACGGTCCCGGGCAACTTCGCGGCCCTGCCGCACGCCCTCCGCTCCGCCGGCCTCGCTGCCGATCTGGTCCTGGCCGACCTGGGCTTTGCCTCCCCGCAGGTTGATGACCCCGCCCGGGGCCTCTCGTTCTCCAAAGACGGCCCGCTGGACATGCGGCTGGACCCATCCTCCCCCCGCACCGCCGCGACGCTGGTTGCCACCCTGCCTGAACGCGAACTGGCTGACCTGATCCGCGAGTACGGCGAGGAACGCCACGCCATTCTGGTCGCCCGGGCCATCGTCGCCGCTCGCAAGGCCGTGCCGGCCGCCCCGCTGACCACCACCGCCGCCCTCGCCGCTGTCGTCCGCTCCGCCCTGCGAGGCAAGTACGACCCCGGCGGGATTGACCCTGCCACCCGCACTTTTCAGGCCCTGCGCATCGCGGTCAACGACGAACTGGGCAACCTCGCCGCCCTGCTGGATGCCATCGCTGACGCCGCGGCGGACCAGGCCTCCGGCCGGCCCACCTGGCTGCGGCCCGGGGCCCGCATCGCGATCATCTCCTTCCACTCTCTAGAGGACCGCCCCGTCAAGCAGGCCTTCGCCGCCCTGGTTTCCCGGGGCCGAGCCATCGACCTGCTCGACGGCCCCGTCGGCCCCACGCCTGCCGAGGTCGCCGCCAACCCCCGCGCCCGCTCGGCCAAACTCCGCGCTATCGCCCTCACCCCGCCCGCACCCCGCCCACAACCTGGCCCGACCTGACGCCGACCGACCATCCGGCCCCGGCATGCTTTTCAGCCGCTGCAAACGGTTTTTCTTGACATCCTGTGCCCGCTCCCTGAAACTTCCTTGCTGCGGGTGATCGCATCAATTTCACCACCTCCGTCGCGATTCGCCGATACCTCCCTCACTGCGTCACCCCTCCCCGCCCCCATCGCCCCCGGAAGCCATGGCCACCTTCCCAAACCTCTTCTCGGCTGATCCGGAGCCGAGCCCCTCCGTGCCCGCAGCTGAGCTTGCCCCCGCAGGGGCCGCCGTTGCCTGTCCTTCTCCGTCTACTCCCGGCCCTGCCGGGTCCGTTCAGAACGCCCCCCGTCCCTCAAGCAGCCCCGCAGGCAACATGGATGTTCCTGCCCCAGTCCGCCCCGTGCACGTCGCACCAAGGCCAACGGCCCGTGCCCCGGTGCCCGCCCCCACCCTCACCCCTGTCAAGGATGACACCACGGTGACCCGCGAAACCAAACTCGCTCTGATCCTCGGTCTGGCCGTCTGTATGGTTGTGCTCGTCCTGTTTGGCGAGCACTTCTCCAAGGCCCGTCAGCCCGTGCCCGCGACCGACCCGGCCCTGCTGGCCGGCAACCAGCCGGTTCCCCCGGGCGAGGCCGCCTCCGCCTCCGCCGAGACCCCCGGCATCACCGGCCTGCTGGTCTCCGGTGAGAACGCCGCCCCAGCTCCGGCCCCCGCCGTGCCCGCGCCGGTTGATCCGCCAATCAACGCAGCTGCGGGCGCTCAGGCCGGCGCCCAGAACCCCGGCGGCCGCACCGGCCCGGTGGAGTTCGTCAACGGCCAGCCCCTCCCGCCTCCGGCTGTTCGCACCACGCAGGCCGTCGATGTCCCCACCGGCCCCGGCGCCGGCGGTATCGATTCCATGGTGGCTCGGCCTGACCGTCCCGCTCCCGAGACTGTGTCCGTCCCCGAGGTGACTCCGGGCCTTGGCGGTGGTGCCGCTGCTGGCGCCGGCTCGGGCGGCCTGCCCTCCGGCCCCGAGGCGGTCGTGCCGGTCACGCCCAAGCCCCAGCCCGCGGTCGCCGAGGTCATGTACCCGGTCCGCGCCGGCGACACCATCACCAAGATCCTCCGCGAGCAGTACGGCGAGGCCTCGCCCTCGGCCATCGAGAAGTTCAAGGAGTACAACCGCTCCCGCCTGACCAAGTCTGGCGGCATTCAGGCCGGCGTCACCCTTCGCCTCCCGCCCCGCACCGTGCTGGGGATGAGCGCCGACGGTCGCCAGCCCCGCCCCGCCGGCCCCGCCCAGCGCGAGCAGGTCGCCGCCAAGGCGCCCGCGAAGGACGCTTCCCGGCCCGGTTCCAAGGAGGCCGAGAAGGCCCCCCGCAGCACGCCCGCCGCGTCGGCCGCCCGCACCTACACCGTCCGAAAAGGCGACAGCCTCGGCGAAATCGCTCAGCGTGAACTCGGTTCCGCCACCCTTGCCCGCGAGATCATGAAGCTCAACGGTCTCAAGGACGAGAACATCAAGGTCGGGTCGGTTCTGCGTCTGCCCGCCCGCAAGGCCTCCGAGGTCCGCTGACCGGAGCGTTGCGGGCACACGGCCTTGCCCGGTCGCTTGGCGAGGTTCACTGTGAATGGTCCGCTGCGACGGGTACGCTTCCCGTCAACCGCCAAGGCGCCCGCCCCGGCGGAGAGAGCAAGCGACGGTTCGGTTCTTTGGAGAGCAACGTGGTCGCGAAGATTTGCTTTGTGATCCTGGCTGTTGGGGTGGTCGGGGCAACGCTGCTCACCCTCCGCCAGCAACGGCTTGACGCCGTCCACCAGATGGCCGTCATGCAGCGCGACATGCACAAGCGAGACCAGCAGCTTCTGGCCCTCCGCGCCCAGATCAAGCAATTGGTCCTTCCTGAGCAGATTGAGCCCCGCGCTCTGGCTCTGGGCCCCATGAGCCCCATCGGGGTCGATCCGGTCGTCAACCCGCTCCGGCCCGCCGACAACACCCGCATCGTCCAGATCCAGCCCCGCGTGCGTCCGCCCACCCGCTGAGCCCCGACCACGGGCGGTCTGCCCGCGTGCGGCCCGGCGAACCACCTCCCCTCCGCCGTTCCAAGGTCCGCAACCATGGCGCGTTCCTCCCGCCCCAAGACTCAGACCCAGGCCCTCTCGCCCGCCCCTTCGGCCAAGCCAGCCGGCCCCCGCCCGGATGGCTGGTCGCTCTTTGCGCTCGGCCTGATCACCGTCATGCTTCTGGGGCTCTTCGCCCGTGTCACCCAGCTCCAGACCCGTCCCAGCCCCGAACTCGCCCAGCACATGGGCGACCGCGTCTCCACCGTTGCCGAGCACGGCCGCCGGGGTGATATCTACGACCGCCGCGAGCGCCTGCTGGCCACCAGCCGCTGGGGCTTCCGACTGATCATCGACCCCGTTGAGTTCCCCGGTCGGAAGCACACCTACGAGGACGCTTGCAAGGCCATCGCCGAGGCCTTGGGCGAGCCCTTCGAGACCATCGCTCAGCGGATTGCCCCCGCCCGCGCCCGCAACGAGGCCGTCTGGCGTGAGGCCGGCTACGACCCCGAGGACCCCAAGCGGCCGCTTCCCGGCAACATCCCCGGTCTGGACCGCTATGTCTTCGTCGGCCCGCCCCTTCTCCCCGACCCCGCCGTGGATGCCCTGAGCGCCTTGGCCTCCGGTCGCAACCGCATCGCCGGCATCACCCTGGAGTCCCGCGAGGTTCGCGAGCTGGCCGGCGAGGACCTCATGGGCCCAATCGTCGGCAAGGTCGGCCTGGGTGACAACGGCGAGCCCATCGGCAAGTTCGGTGTCGAGCAGCGGGTGCAGGATGACGGCATCATCCCCACCGACGGCAGCTTCTCCTTCGTTCGCGACGCCAACAACCGTCCCATGTGGCTCCTGCCCGACGGTTACACCCCCGCCGCCCGGGGCCGTGATTTCTACCTCTCGATTGACACCGAGATCCAGCGCATGCTTCAGGCGGAGCTGGTCCGCGGCGTCGAGGACGCCGACGCCGCCGGCGGCCGCGCCGTGATCATCGACGTGCTCACCGGCGACGTGCTGGCCATCGCCGACCACACCCGCGAGGTGAACGCCCGCCTGTACGACTTCCAGCGTCCGCTGGTCAAGGGCGACACTTCGGTCCGCTATCGAGTCGTCAAGCCCGATACCGAGGCCGCCCAGAAGCACCCCGAACTGCGCCGCAACCGCGTTGTCACCGACATGTACGAGCCCGGCTCGATCTTCAAGCCCTTCCTGTGGGCCGCGGTCATGGGCGCCGGTCTCGGCAAGCCCGACGAAATGATCAACTGCTTCGGCCCGTTCCGCGCTCCGGACGGCCGCGAGATCGAGGACGTCACCAAGCGGGGCATCCAGTCCGCCCGCGACGTGCTGATCAACTCGTCGAACATCGGCATGATCAAGCTCGTCGCACGCATGGACCGCAAGGTCACCCGCGACACCATCACGGCCTTCGGCTTCGGCCGCCGCACCGGCATCGAGTTCCCCGGCGAGGCCCTGGGCATGGTCACCCCGGTGACCGCCTGGCGCAACCCCACCCAAACCTCCGTCGCCATCGGGCACGAGATCAACGTCACCCCCATCCAGCTGGTCCGCGCCTTCGCCGCCTTCTGTCGCCAGGGTGATCTCGCCGGAACCATCCCCGACATCAGCCTCATGGCCTCCGCCCGGGGCGTCGTCGCCGACGGAACCCCCGCCGGAGGCCGGCCCATCCATCGCGTCCTCCCGCCATGGGCCGCGATGGTGACGCGTGACACCATGAAGGGTGTCACCGCCAAGGTCGATAAGAACATGGCCGCCTACCCCGTCCCCGAGACCGGCTGGCGCTACGCCCTGTTCGGTAAGTCCGGTACCGCCAAAATCCCCGTCTCCCCCATGGAAAAGGGCCAACGCCTGCCGCGGGGCAGCTATGCCTACTACCCCGGGCAGTACTTCAGTTCGTTTATCGCTGGCGGCCCGACCGAAAACCCGCGTCTGGCGATCGTCGTGACCATCGACGATCCCGGTCCCAAACTGGTGGCCGCCAAGCAGTACTACGGCACCAACGTCGCCGGCCCGGTCGTGCGTCGTGTGATGGAACGGGCCCTGGCGTACCTGGGTACGCCCGCCTCGCCCACCGCTGCCGCCGCCAACCGCGGCGAGCACGGCGGGGACTGAGCGGGCAGGTCACATCCGGTCGACAGCACTCAGTTCCGCCCTCCGGGCATCACATCGCCGGAGGCTCATCGAGCCGGCGCCGGCCCGGTCACTGCGTCACCGTGATCGTCACCTCGTTGCTCGCCCCGAGGCTGCTCCGCGTCCGCACCACGAACTTGCCGGCCTTGCCCGCCGCCGTGTGCAGGTAGAAGTACACCAGTTCCGCCCGAGGGTTGTCAACCGCGACCTCAATCGGACGCGCGTGCAGCACCTCCAGCGGTGCATTCCACGTCCCGCTGTCCGTCGCCCGCACCTCCACCGCGAAGCTGTCACCCGCCGCGAAGGTTTTGGTCTTGTCGATCATCGCGACGAAGCTCACTGGCTGACCTGCCTTCACCTGCGTGCCGGACAGCGACGAGATCGACGAGATCGGTACCGCCCGCGCCAGCGGCGCCAGCGGCGCAAGTCCTGCATCAGGACTGGCCTTGGCTCCCGTCTTTCCAGCGACCGCATCACATGCGGCACACCCCGCCAGCGACATCGCCCACAGCCCACCCGCAAGCAGCACCCCGCCGAACAGACCAGCACGCCGATCAGTCAGAGACCTGCTCATAGTCGCCACTCCCAGCCAGTCCGCCGCCGATGCCCGAACCTCCCTCCAAGGAAAGCCGTCGCCGGCCGCTCGAACCGCGTCAATCTAGGCAGCCTCGTACTTCGCGTCGGGCCCGGAGCAGAGTCAGAAACGCATCCGCTCAAAATCCAAACAAACAGCACGCCTCTGCGTACCTTCACCGAGGACGGATCGACCTGCCCACAAGTTTCTACATATGCACTCAGTTCTCGCGACATCATCTCGGCTCACTGTCCGTGCCCCGCCCTGCACCCGGCACCACATCGGAGATATCCACACACACCCTGCATCTAGACACAACATGGGTTACAGTTTCTGGACAGAACATGGGTTACACATGTTGCCCTCCGAGGGTAACCTG
>JAJTDF010000151.1 GCA_021294835.1 Planctomycetaceae bacterium | reverse complement strand
AGCTCCCGGTGTTGGACGGGCAGCCAGAGGTGTCAGGGGCAGCCGGCGGCGAAGGCGGCGATGAAGGCGTTGAAGTCGTCGCCGGTGATCAGGCCATCGGCGATGGCCGGCGGGCCGCCGATGCCGGTGAGGTCAGCGAGGAGATCGCCAGCGGCGAAGGCGGAGATGAAGGCGTTGAAGTCGTCGCCGGTGAGCAGGCCGTCGGGGATCGACGGCGGGCCGCCGATGCCGGTGAGGTCGGCCGGGCAGGTGCTCTCGCGGAAGCGGACATAGAACGCCTGCTCGACGCCGTCAGGATTGACGCCCTGGCCGACGATCACCTTGCCGTCTCCGGAAACATCGGTCGCCACCAGCAGTCTCCAGCCCGCCAGCGCGTCGCCCAGACCGAAGACCGTGGAGAGTTCATCCTGCAGGTCACTGAAACCGACGCCCGCCCGCCAGATCCACGCGCGGGTGCCCGGCGTGCCGAACCGGAGATACTCGCCGACGATCACCGTGCCGTCCCGATTCACCGCCCGCGCATAGGAGCCGTCAAAGCTCCCGGCGGTGGGTGACTGAAGGATCTCCAGCGTGCTGCCGCCGTTCCACCGGAAGGCCTTGAGCTGGAAGCTCTGGGCGATCACGCCCACCGCCACCGTTCCATCAAAGTTCAGGTCGGTCACGCCCTGGAAGTTGGACGACGTCAGCGGAGCCAGCAGCCTCGGGCCGGAGCTGTCGATCACCACCGGGGCGTAGGAGTCGAACCGGACCGGATCGGATTCGCTCGGGGGCTGCCGCACCGCGCCGGCGACCACCCGGCCGTTCCCGCTGATGCAGTTGAAGTAGTTGTACCCCCCGGGTGCGCCCGGGGCCCGCGGCAGGATGGTCACCTGGCCAGTTGGCACGTTCCGTCTGAACATGTCGCCCGCATCGGGAAGAAAACCCCGGAGTCCCGCGTAGACCTGTGCATCATCGGAGATTCCGAAGAACTGGCTGGTCCAGATGCCGCGCGTGTCCCGAAGCAGGGGCACAAGGTCCTCGTATCCGTTGGCAGCGGTCCACCGCCAACTGCGGCCCAGAACCGTGCTGCCGTCAGCGGAGATGCCCACCACGGCGAACAGCGGATCCAGGGGCGGCGTGATCACCTCCAGCGGACCGCCCGGCGTCCATCGGGCGCCCTGCAGGGGCACAAAGCCGTTGGCCTCGCCGGGGATGTAGGCGACGGTGGCGACGTACCGGCCGTCATCGCTGACGCGGACACCGGAGTAGCCGGCCGAACCGCTGAGCACACAGGTCTGGGCGTTGCACCCCGGAACTCCTGAGATGCCCGGCACCGGCAGGAACTGGGTCAACTGGGCGTTGGCCGCACCGGCCGCGAGCAAGAGCGATACACCTGCAACTGATGGTTTCACGTATTGAGTCCTGACTACTGGGAGCATGCGGACGCCATCGGGCAAGGCCGCGTGCATTGCATGCGGGCCGAGACCGATCGCATCTCTCGGATGTGTTGCGGAAAAAGGCCCGCAGGCGACTGACGGGCCGGATGTCATACGTCAGATCTGTGCGGAAGTTCCCATCGTCGGCGGACTTTTCCGCGGAAATGCGTGTTCGTAAATGACCGGGCTTTCGGGCCTTTTTTCCGAACCGGCGCGTGCCGGTCACAGAGCGTCAGGCTGAGCGTTCGCGCAACATCCGACGCGCAGTGCACGCGCGGCGATCTCGTCGGCGGTCGTTGGCCTCACGGGCACCCGGCGGCGAAGGCGGCGATGAAGGCGTTGAAGTCGTCGCCGGTGATCAGATCGTCGGGCTCGGAGGGCGGGCCGCCGATGCCGGTGATGTCGGCGAGGAGATCGCCGGCGGCGAAGGCGGAGATGAAGGCGTTGAAGTCGTCGCCGGTGACCAGGCCGTCGGGCTCGGAGGGCGGACCGCCGATGCCGGTGATGTCGGCCGGGCAGGACGGGGGCAGGGGCGTGGCATCGACCCGGATCCAATACTGCTCGTAGCCGGATCCGCAGTTGAGGGGCTCGAAGCGGGCAGGAACGATCACCATTCCGTACTCGCCGGGCTCCAAGTCGGCTTCCTGAACGCGGGCCTGGCAGAGACCGGAATACCCGCGATCGACGAATTGGAAGGAGAAGCCTTGGATGCACTGACCGGGTTCGGTGTCGCGGAGGCCGCCCGCGACCAGAACGGGCATCTGAGAGGCGTAGGAAATCCGCACGCGGGCGCGGCCGGTCAGGGTGAACTGCTTCCAGTCGGTGTCGCGGGTTGGGCGGCTGGTGAACAGGGTGCCGAAGCTGGTCTGCCCCACGGCCAGAGGCTCGAAGACCGGCGGATTCACGTTGCAGCCGCCGTTGAGATCCTGACCGCAGGCGGTTTCGGATTCCTGAACAGCGTCGGGCGGGATGACCAGGTTGCACGGCGGGGGCAGGAGGTTGATGGTCAACTCCATGTCGTACACGCCGCCGGCGCGGATGCCAAGGGCGAACAGAACAGGCTCGCCCTGGGTGACAGGAACGAGGATGCGGGTGCCGTCATCGTCAAAGACAATGCTGCCGCCGCCGATGCACTCAAGGCTGGGCGAGCCGCAGCCAAGCGCGGCGTCGTAGCGGCTGAGGATGGGGGTTGCTCCGCCGGCCCCGCCGGTGGCGATGATCTCGGCGTAGCCGGAACGGGAAGGGATGTAGCGGAACCAGACGTCCTTGACATCAAGCGGCGGGGGGAATGACCAGCAGGGGAACTGTCCGTCGTTGAAGGCGCCGGCGTTGGTGCCCGTCCAGGCGGGGGTCTCCGGATCGGGGCTTTCCGAGAGGACGATGGCGTTCTGGCACAGGTCGTTGACGGGCGGCGGCACCGGCGTGGTGTTGCCGAGGATCATGGAGATTTCCACGAAGTAGGTTCCCGGATCGAAGAAGCCGATCGGGTACTGCGCGGTGGTGGTCACGTTCCAGCCGGTCGGGCCGATGGTGGCTCTGTCCAGCGAGCCGGCGACCAGAGCGAGCCAGTACCTGCCGGCGGGAAGGCTGCCGTCCTGTCCGATGCAGAAGATGAAATCCGGCGGGACACGGAAGGCGGTTGACCCGAAAGACAGAGCGGCGGCGCCGAACCCCTCGGGAAAGCTGCCGTCGCGATCATCCACGGCGACGAGGTTGCCCGCGTTGTCGTACAGCGCGAGCGTGAGGCCGGTGGGAAGGTTGTCGAGCTGGTAGAGGCGGGTATCGATGTCGAGATACAGCGGCGAGTTGATGGGTGTCTGCACATCAAACCGCATCCACTTGACGGTGAGCGTGTCCTGATTGAAGGGATCTAACAGGTTGCTCCAGGAGAGCTGGGCGTATTCCCGGGCGGTCGGCGGGGCTGACGGAGCGCTGACCGAGCCGATGTCGAAGAACGAAGCGGGCTGGGCCATCGCCGACGAACAGAAGGTACAAAGGGCGGTCACGGCGACTTGCGCCGCGCGGGGCAGGGCTCGGAACGGGCTGATCATGGCTGTACTCCTGAGCATGGCTGCGGATGGAGAGTCGCGCCGCGGACGGCTTGAATGTCGCCGTCGGCCGGACGCCGGCGGTCGACGCGACGGACGGGGGATGTGGCTTACGGGCAACCGGCGGCGAAGGCGGAGATGAAGGCGTTGAAGTCATCGCCGGTGATCAGGCCGTCGGGGTCCGAGGGCGGGCCGCCGACGCC
>JAJTDF010000150.1 GCA_021294835.1 Planctomycetaceae bacterium | reverse complement strand
GCGGGGGGGCGTGGACAGGCGGGGGCGGTGGGCGGGGGTGAAGGGGGAGTGGCGGCGGGGGTGGAGGGGGAGTGGCGGCGGGCCTGAGGCGGGTGTGGGTGTCCGGCGAGCGGGTCGGGGGCGGTGTAACCTCGTGTCCGCGGATATGTCCTCACCCACACACAGCTTTCAACCCATTGCCGGCGCGCTGGCCTTTCTGGTTCCCGGTCTGGGGCACTGGTACCTCGGGGAAACCCGGCGGGCGGTGGCGATCTGTGTCGGGGTGTTCGGTCTGTTCTTCGGGGGTCTGATGGTGGGCGGGATTGACGCGGTGGACTCGGGGCAGTTCTTCGCCAACAAGGCCCGCGAGGTTGCAGCGCGGTTCACCGGGGGCAAGCCGGAGCGGGTTCGCGCTGAAGGCGGGGACCCGATCTGGTTCGCGGGGCAGATGTTCGTGGGTCCGACGGCGTTTGTGGTGGACCAGATCCATCACACATCCTTCAAGGTTCTCGACCCGGCGACGGGGATGTGGCGGTCGGCCAACCCCACCGAAGGTCGCGACCCGGCGACCGGGCGGCCGGTGCCGGGGCAGGCTCCGCCGAGCCGGCGGTCGATCGGACGGCCCAACGAAATCGGCACGCTGATGGCGACCATTGCCGGGATGATGAACCTGATCTGCATCATCGACGCGGTGCACAACACCCGCCGGCGGCGGCGGGATGTCGCGGGGGGTGGCGCGTGACGAGCGGTTTGTGCCTGGCGACGCGGCTGTTCATCGATCCGATCGACACGGGGGCGTGGTGGTATCTGCTGCTGATCCCGCTGTGCGTGGGGGTGTCGGTGGTGTACAAGGCGGTGCGGGTGCCGAGCATGGATCCGCTGTCGGCCTATCTGCGTCAGGTGGCGGTGTTCACGGTGCAGTTGCTGGTGGGCATGGCGGCGCTGGCGGCGTTCTTCTTGCTGCTGGTTGAGGTGTTCGTCAAGACGGTTGCGTCGTGAGGGGTGCGGCGGCCGGCGGCGGGGCGTGTCAGGCGGCCAGCAGGCCGACCAGCCAGGCCAGGGCGTAGGCCAGGCCGGTCATCCATGTGAGTTGCAGCAGGGCCCATTTGGCCGAGCCGCTTTCGCGGGCGGTGACCACCAGCGTGGGGAGGCACTGCATGGAGAGGACGTAGAACACCAGCAGGACCCAGCAGGTGCGGCGTTCGAAGACGAGCGTGCGGCCGTCGTCGCGCAGGGCGGTGGCGAGTTGGTGGCGGATGCCGCCGGTGATGTTGGGGGCGGCGTCGCCGTCTTCCTCGCGGCCGGTGATGACGACGCTCATGGTGGAGACGAAGACCTCGCGGGCGGCGAAGCTGGCCATGACGCCGATGGTCAGCCGCCAGTCCAGGCCGAGCGGCTCGAAAGCGGGCTGGGCGGCGCGGCCGACCATGCCCAGGTAGCTGTTGGCCTTGGCGTGGGCGGCCTGGAGGGCGTCGGCATTGGTGAGCAGGTTGTCGTGCTCGGTCCAGGCGGCGCGCTGGGGGGCCAAGGCGGGGTCGGGCGTGGTGCTGGGGGTGGTGTTAGGCGTGGTGTTGGGCGTGTCGCTGGGGCGGGGGCCGGCGGTTTGCACCAGGGCGGCGGCGCGGTCGCGCAGGGCCTGGGCCTCGGGCGAGGGGCCGACTTTGGGGAAGGCGCCCAGCCACCAGAGCACCAGACAGATGGCCAGGATGGTGGTGCCGGCCTTGCGGAGGAACATCAGCCCCCGGTCGATGGACGTGAGCAGCGCGGTGCGGAGGCTGGGGAGTTTGTAGCTGGGCAGTTCGATGGCCATGGGGCGGCCGGCCCCACGCAGCAGGGTGCGACGGACCAGCAGCGCCGAGCCGACGCCGGCGAGCATTCCCAGGGCGTAGCACCCGATGAAGGCGAGGGCCTGATGCAGCGGGGAATCAGGAAAGAGCAGGCCGGTGAGCAGCACGTAGACCGGGAGGCGCGCGCTGCAGGTCATGAACGGGGCAACGAGGATGGTGGCCAGGCGTTCGGTGCGATCAGGGATGGTGCGGCAGGCCATGATGCCGGGGAGGGCGCAGGCGTGGCTGCTAAGCAGGGGCACAAAGGCGTGCCCGGGGAGGCCGAAGGGACGCAGCACGCGGTCCATCACCAGGGCGGCGCGGGCGAGGTAGCCGGTGTCCTCCAGCAGGCTGATGAGGAAGAAGAGCAGGCAGATCTGCGGGAGGAAGATGACGGTGGCGCCGACGCCGTGGACAACGCCGTCGGTGAGCAGTTCGCGGAGCAGGCCCTCGGGCAGGAGCCAGCCGACGGCGCTGGAGAGCAGGGAGAAGACCGACTCGATCCAGCCCATGGGCCACTGGGCCATGGTGAAGATGGTGACGAAGAGCCCGGCCATGAGGGCGAGGAAGACCAGCGTGCCGGAGACCGGGTGGGTGAGCAGGCGATCGAGGCGATCGGTGACCGTGTCGGCGACGGGGCCGGCGACGGGTGGCGCGGGCGCGGGAACGGCAGAAGGCCCGGGGCCGAGGCGGGTGGTGACGGCGGAGGCGACATCCTCGGCCCAGCGACGCAGGGCGACCTCATCACCGGGCGGAGTGAAGGTGGGCACAGCGCCGGATTGGCCGGCGGCACGCAGGTGGGGCACCAGGCCGGCGGGGCCGATGACGGTGGTGGCTGGCGCGGCGGTTGAGTCAGGTGCGACGCTGCCGCCGTCGCGGGCGTTGATGGGGAGCACGGGGCAGCCGACGCGTTGGGCGAGCAGGGTGGCGTCCACGCGGCGGCCGTGGTTGCGGGCCACGTCGACCATGGTGAGGGCGACGACGGTGGGCAGGCGGCGACGCAGGGCCTCGCCCAGGAGCGTGAGGTTGCGGGCGAGGTTGCTGGCGTCAATGACCACGCAGACCACGTCGGGCTCGCGGATATCTGAGCCGGGGGTGAGCGTGCCGGCGAGGGCGTCGCGGCAGACGCGGGCTTCGATCTGCTCGAGTTCCAGCGAGTAGATGCCGGGGAGGTCGACGACTTCGATGGCGGTTGAGTCTGCCGCGGGGGGGGCGGCGGTGGCGGCGGGCGACGCGGCGGGTGGTGCGGAGGGTGGTGCGGGGGGTTGATCGGCGTGGAGGACGCACCAGCCGACGCGGGCCTCAACAGTGGTGCCGGGGAAGTTGGAGGTGTGGTGGCGGAGGCCGGTGAGGGCGTTGAAGAGGGTGGTCTTGCCGACGTTGGGGTTGCCGAGCAGGGCGACGCGGAGGGGCCCCCGGGGGGTGGAGGGGGTGCCGCCGGACGCGCCGGACTGGGCGGAGACGGTGACATTGATCACCGGGCACCGCCGGCGGAGAAGTGGACCGGGGAGACCATGATGCGGCCGGCGAGGCGGCGGGCCAGGCCGATGCGGCTGGAGCCGGCGAGGAACTCGCCGGGGACGGCGCCGACCTCGCGACGGGCGATGTCGCACGAGAGGCAGGACTGGAGCGGGGCGGCGGGCCCGTGCCAGGAGAGCACGGCGACGATGGTGGGGTTGCCCCGGCGGCACATCTTCACGTAGCAACTGGGGGCCAGGCCCATGGCCCGCAGCACCGCGGCGTCGGCCGGCTCAAGGTGACATGAACAGATGACGGCGATGCCGCCTTCGGGGAGATCGAGGAGGGGAAGGTCGGCCCGGCGGGGGCAGGAGCCGGCACAGTCGCAGTGTGTGGAAGGGGCGGGGCTGGCGGCGGGGCCGCGGGCGGGCGGTGCGGCGGGATGGGGGGGCCCGTGGGCCATGGAGCAAGTGAGG
>JAJTDF010000072.1 GCA_021294835.1 Planctomycetaceae bacterium | reverse complement strand
CCCCCCGCCCCCCACATCTCCAATCTGAGATCCCGTCATCCAGCCTGACCTCACCAACTTCGTCCGCGACGCGCCTTCGCCCCGCAGTTGAGCGTCAGTCGTCTCAGCCACCTCCGCCATCGCCCCCGGGCCGCCCCCCCGTCAGCCTCACAAACAGCCACGCCTTGGCAAACGCCCAGTGCCGGTCCGCCGTCGCCGGCGCCAGGTTGAGCGCCCGCCCCGCCTGCTCCAGCGTCAGCCCCGCAAAGAAGCGCAGCTTCACCAACTGCGCCTTGCCCGGGTCCTCCGCCTCCAGCGCCGCCAGCGCTGCGTCCAGGTCCAGCAGCACCTCCGGGTCCGCATCCAGCGCGATCGCCGCCTCCAGCGTCACCTCGCTCAACGGCCGCCGCGATGGACCGTGCGCATCGCCTGCCCCTGGCCCCGCCCCCGCCCCCGGCCGCCGCTTGGCCGCCTGCCGCGCCCGCGCGTGGTCAATCAAGATCCGCCGCATGGCCTGCGCCGCGGCACCAAAGAAGTGCCCCCGGCTGTCCCAGTTGAGCGCCTGCCCCTGCGGCCCCAGCAGCCGCAGATACGCCTCATGCACCAGCGCCGTCGCCTGCAGCGTGTGCCCGGAGGCCTCCTGCGCCAGCCGCGCCTCGGCCAGCAGCCGCAGTTCGCCATACAGCACCGGCAACAGTTCCCGGGCATCAACTTTGCCGGAAGCAACCTGCGAGATCAGGTGCGTGATGGGGGTGATGGGCGTGGGATCGGGCGTGGGATCGGGCGGGGGCATGCGGGGCAGAGGGTATCGGCCAGCGCATGCACCGCGCCGCAAGGAGCACCAGCACACACCACGATGCAACTAATCCGGCACCTCACCGGGACGGTGCCTCACCGCCTTGGAACCTCGCCCACTCGGCAGCCGCCACCCGCCCCAACCACCCAAACACCACCCGCCGCTCAGCGGGTGGAAGAACCGCAGGCCTCAGCGGCCGCAAGCCCACGCACCCGAGCCGCGCCAGCAGAGAGAGCACGTCTTAGGGTAGAGGCGGCGGCGCAGGCGGTGGGGGTGCGGCTGGGGGGTGAGGCGGGACGTAGACCCACCCGTTTACCGCGAAGGCGATGCACTCCGCTCCGACGCTGCGGAAGGCCAGAGCGCAAGGTGCGGCATGATGGTCTTGCCGGAGGCTGTGAACGATCCGCCGGCGACCAGATCGCCGTTCCTGCGGCCGAGCAGTGCGATGGCGCCTTCGACGAACCCACTGATCGAGACAAGGCTCTGGCCGAGTTCCGACCATCGGCCGCCGTCCCAGCGGAGGACGCTGGTTGCGGGATGGTTGTCGATCTCGGTGATCCGGGCCGCGACCAGCGTGCCGTCGGCCAGCACGGCCAAAGCACGCACCTCGTCGGGGATTCCCTCACCGAGTGCAAACCATGCCGATCCATCCCAGCGGGCGATGTTCAGTGCCCGCTTGCCGCCCGCATGCTTGAACGTTCCCGCCGCGACGAGGTCCCCATTGGGCATCACCGCCAGGGCGGACACGCTTCCGTCTATGCCCGCGCCAAGCGCCGACCATTCCCGGCCGTTCCAACTGGCGATTCGCTTGGACTTGACCCCGCCGGCGGCGGTGAAGCCCCCCGCGGCGATCAGGTCGCCACCGGGCAGCACGGCCAGCGCATCGACGCTCCCCTTCATCCCCGTTCCGAGCGCGGACCATTCGGTGCCGTTCCACCGGGCTATGTTGTTTGCCTTCGCCGTTCCGATCACACGGAAGGCGCCCCCGGCTACCACATGGCCGTTGGGCATCACCGCGAGCGCGTGGACCGAGTCGTCCGGGCCGTCGCCCAGGGCCGTCCAGTCAGACCCATTCCAGCGGGCAACGCAGTTGGCCGGGAGGCCGCCAGCCTCGAAGCGACCGCCCGCGGCGACGAGATCCCCGTTCGGGAGCGTTGCCAGCGCCCCGACCGCGAAGTCAATGCCCGCCCCCAGGGCGGACCACTCCGAGCCGTTCCAGCGGGCGATCGACGGCATGGGCACCCCACCGATTTGGCGGAACAGCCCGGCAATCACCAGGTCTCCGCGCGGCAGTTCAACGAGGGACCCGACCGCGAAATCCGGACCGCCACCACCAAGCGCGGCCCAATCCGAGCCATTCCAGCGCGCGATGTTGCTGGCCTTCAACGCGCCGCGAGGGTGAAAGTGCCCCGCGACGAACAGATCGCCCCCCGGCAGAACAGCCAGGGCGAGCACCGAGGAGTATTTGCAGCGAACCACCGTGGACCAGGCCGTCCCGTTCCAGCGAGCAAGCAGGCCGGTATGCTCTCCATCATCGGTGGACAGATTCACGGCGGCGAGCAGTTGACCGTCCGGCAGGACCAGCAAATCACGGACGTCGCTGGCGGCGAGCCTGCCGTCGACGAATGTGTTCAGGTTCGACCATTCCGAGCCGTTCCAGCGGGCCATGCCGCCGGCACGAACCCCGCCGGCGGTGGTGAAGTCTCCGCCGACGATCAGTGAGCCGCACCGCAGCACCGCGAGCGCGTTCACACCCTCGCGCATTTTCATGCCGGTCACGCCGCGTCCCAGCGCCGACCATCCCGCGCCGTTCCAGCGGGCGATGCTGTTCACCCGCACTCCCCCGGCACGCTTGAAGTACCCCCCCGCGATCAAGTCGCCGTCAGGCAGGACGGCCAGAGCAAGGATGGGCGCGAAGTCCGACGCGAAGTCCGACGCGCGGAGGCCTGAGCCCGTGCCAGCCCCGAGCGCCGACCAGGCCGAGCCGTTCCAGCGAGCGATGTTGTTCGCCGGTTTGCCGCCGGCGGACGTGAACGAGCCGCCCGCCACCAAGTCGCCGTTGGGCAGCACCGCCAGCGCGAACACTTCGTCGTCAGTGCCGGAGCCAAGCGCCGACCAGTGGGTGCCATTCCAACGGGCGATGTTGTTCGCCGGCTTGCCGCCGGCAGAAGTGAACGAGCCGCCGACGATCAGGTCGCCGTTGGGCAGCGCTGCCAACGCATACACCTCGCCCTGTATGCCTCCGGCTGGGCTGGTCCACGTTCCAGTGGCCGGGTCGTAGATCGCAACCCCCGAGGCGTGTGTGTTCCCGGCAAGGGTGAACGCCCCCCCCACAGCGAGTTTGGCTCCGCCGCGGCCGGTGCCCTCCGGATTCCACACCGCTAGCGCCCGGGCTTATCCGTCAACTCCCGGGAACGACCCCAACTGCGAAGTGAACGGCTGCCAGCCGACCGTGTCACGTTGCCCCGATACCGAGCACAAGATGGCCGTGAGCGCCAAGACGGCTGGGGCTGCAATGGCGAGAGTGGAGATGATCATGGTCAGCATGGGCAGGGTGGAGTGGTCATGGTGCGTGCGTGTGCGAATGCCGGACGCTTGCCAGATCGTGAGCCCCGCCACCCCTCACGGCGACAACGCCCCATCCGGCAGCATCACGTCGTTCCCCGGGGTCACCGGCAGCAGGTTGAAGCCGATCGGCCGCTGGGTCAACGCCCCGCCGTCGTCGGTCCCGTCCAGCCCCGCGGCATACAGCAGATACCTGCGTCTGGGCCAATGCTCCGGCCAGTGCGGCGACGAATCCGCCGGCAGATCGGTGATGCGATAGCCCAGCGGCTTGCCGGTGTAGGGGTCGGTGAAGTCCACGTCCGGCCCCAGCACGCCGGGCAACTCCTCGGGCGTGGGCGGCCGGCCCTCCGGCGAGAGCGCGATGAAGCGCTCGATGCGGATGGCGATGCGGACGCTTTGGATGCTCAGGGCAGCGCGGTCGGCTGTCTGGATCAACACCACCAGTTTCGGCAGCGGCTGGACGAAATGCAGATCCGAGCCTTCAAGCGGCGTTGGGTCGTAGCGGGCCGGCGTCCATCGCAATTGACGGGCGCGCTGCACCAGCGCGTCAATGGCCGCGTTCACGGCGCTGACATTCTCTTGGAAGTTGCCGAGACGGGTGCGGGGGCCGTCGTTCTGGCCGATGCTGAAAAAGGAAGATTGCTCGATGACCGGATCATCCATCCCTCGCCGCACCCGGGCCGGATCAGAGAAATGCCCTGCCACGAAGTCGTGCATGCTGAGCCGTTCAGCCTCAAGCAGGGTGGCGACATCAGGCGCCGACAGACGTTGCGCCGTGAACTCCAACGCATCAAACCACTCCGCACTCTTCACGATGGCCTGGCCTGTGCCACCAGACAGGCGCGCCGCCCAATCCATGTGCTCCAGCAGAGGCCGAGTCAGCGAGGCTTCGACCAGCCCATCGATAACCAGCAAGCCCTGCCGACTGACTTCCAGCAGAGCCTCGGCCGTTGCAAGGCGACGCTTCACGGCCGCAAGATCGCCGGCATTCACCGCCACCCGCAGCATCGCCAGGTTCAGTCGGCTGGTTGTACGCAAGGGCACCAAGATCTGGCTCTCCGGCGGCTTCGGCACGCCGTTGGGCGTGAATGGTGCGCCCGGGCCAAGCGGCGCCTCGGCCAGCTCATCCAACGCACGCTCAACGCCGGCCGCCAGCAGACGCTCGAGCATCCGCTTGGCGATGGGTTCAATCGCCGCCTGTTCCTCGATTTCAGACGGGGAGAGACCAAACGGGGCGATGTTGTGCTCATATACGCCGCGATACGGCAGTTGGCTGGCCCCGGTCGCCGGATCGGCGTTGAACGCGTCCATCAGCGCCTTGGTCTCGCCTGCCAACTTCCTAATCAAGTCCTGCCGAGACGCCCGCATCCCGGTCGGTTCGTCTGTGGCCAACCGGCCAGCACCCTCGCCCTGCGCCTTCGCGCGGATCTCGCCAATCCGCCGCGTGATCTCCTCCGGGCTCAGCCGTGCCGCCACCGCCGCCGCCGCCTGTCGTCGCGCATCAATGTGCGACCACGCCCACTGGCCCGCCCACAACGCCCCGGCCAGCACAACCACGCCCGCCGTCGCCACCGCAGCGGTCTTCACACGCCGCCGCGTCCAGAACAGCCGCACCAGCCCGGTCGCCGGCACAAACCGCTGCGTCTGCGCGTTCACCTCGCCCCAGGCGGGCAGCACCGGGTGCAGCGTGCCGCACTCCGGGCAACGGACCGAAGCCGGGTCTACCGAACCTTGCCCGGCCTCGTCCAGCAGCGGCAAGCCGGTCAGCGTGTGCCGGCACCCGCCGCAGCGGTCGCGCCTGGCCAGCACCGCCCGCGCCCCCAGCCGCGCCCAGGCCAGCAGGCCCACCAGCGCAACGGTCAGCACCAACGCGCCATGCCCGAGCATGGCCGGCAAGTAGGTCGTGAGGTGCCCGTCGAGAAAGTCGGTCCACAGTTCGTCGAATGTCTCGAAGCCCTCGTCCCACAGCCCGCGGTGCACCCACTGATACAGCGGAACCGCCGCAGCGGTCCCCAGCACCAGCCCGCCCAGCAGCGCCGCCGCCAGCCCCAGCGCTGCGCACCACCGGCCCCGTCCCCACCCCAGCGCCACCTTCCCCAACCACCCCACCGCCGCCGCTCGCTGGGCCGGTACCAAACCACCCCGCCTCAGCGGCCGCAAACCCACGCACCCAAGCCGAACCAGCCATACACGCATGAACCGAGGGTAGAAGTGCGTACCAACGAATATCAAAGCCCCCGCGGCATTCAACACACCGCTGCCATTTCTTCATTCGGCCGTTTCTCCCCCTCCCCCGATAACAAAGCGGCCCGCCGAGTCCTGCTCGACGGGCCGCGATTGAACTCTCACCAAATCCCGACGCCCCACCCCCCCCCGCACTCACTCACGGGCACCCGGCCGCGAAGGCCGCGATGAACGCGTTGAAGTCGTCGCCGGTGATGATGCCGTCCGGTGCGCTCGGCGGGCCGCCGATGCCGGTGATGTCCGCCAGCAGGTCGCCGGCGGCGAACGCGCCGATGAACGCGTTGAAGTCGTCACCGGTCAGGATGCCGTCCGGCGTGCTCGGCGGGCCGCCGATGCCGGTCACGTCCGCCAGGTTGCACCCGCCGGTGCCGGCGCACAGGTCGCCCGCCGGCACGCGCGAGGCGCCGGTGAGGAAGATGGTGTACGGTGCGGTGGCCGCGCCCGTGCCCGTCCACGCCGCCAGCGGGTTGGCCGCGCCCGGGCCGTCGGGGCTGCGCTCGGTGTTGAAGGGGGCGTTGGCCCAGATCAACCCGGCCGACGCATCAACCGGGTCGCGGTTGTAGCCGGAGATCGCCAGCACGTAGTACCCGGGCTGGGTGAGCAAGGCGCTGGTGAGCGATGAAGTCGTGCCGCCGCCGGGGTTGTCGTCATTGCTGGCGACGCCCAGGCCGGTGCACAGATTGAACAGGAACAACTGCGTGTCGAACGTCGCCCCGCCAACCGTCGTCGCCGAGAACAGCGCCGGATCATCGACGCGAATCACAAACGCATCCGCGTCCGAGCCGCCGGCCATCTGCCCCGTTATCGCCGACACACCGCCGGTCCCGGTCACGCGCTGCGCATCAGCGAGCAACTCGCCCGCGTCAGCGCCGCCCGAGGCGGTCTCGTCCCACTCATCCGCCCCGCGGACCCGCAGGTTGATCGTCCCCGCAGCAAAGCGGGCCTGCGCATCGCTGATCGTGAACGGCAGCGCCTGCGCGCCGGGTGTCGCGCCGGTCGGAACGGTGATCAGCGCCGAGTAGATGCCGTCGCCCGCCGTCACATCGCCGTTGGTGCCGTCGTCCAGCAGAACCGTGCTGGCCGAGAGCCCCAGCGCCAGCAGGTCCACCGTCACGCCCACGCCGGTCGAGACCGGGCCGGTGGCCGTGGTCACGTTCACCGTCAGCAGCGTCTGCCCGCCGCCGAACACCGCGTTCGGCGTCGCCGCGCCCGTGCCCGCCAGCGCCCGCGGCGCCAGCGTCGTAAAGGTCACCTGCCCAGTCGCCGACTGCCCCAGCGTGTCGGTGATCGTCAGCGGCAGAATCGTCTCGCCCGCCGGCGTGCCCGCCGGCAGAGTGAAGTTCGCGTTCCACACGCCGTCGTTGGCCGTCGGGTCGCCCGTCGTGCCGCCGTCGTTCAGGTTCACCGTCCCGCCGCCCACCGAGGACAGATCCAGCACCACCGAGCCGATCGGCGTGGGCAACTGCGCGTTGGGCGTCAGCGTCAGCGACACCAGGCCGTTGTCACCGGCGGTGATCGGGTTGGGCGTCACCGCCCCCACCGGCGCCGTCAGCGTGAAGATGATGTTCCCGGTGGCGGTGCGGTTCTGCGCATCGGTCGCCACAAACGGCAGCGTGATGCCGCCCGGCGTCGCCGACACCGGGAAGGCGATGTCACGCGACCACACGTTGTCATTCGCCCGCACGTCCCCGTTCAGGCCCGAGTCGTTCAAGGCCAGCGTGCCCAGCCCGATGGACGACGCGTCCACCGCCACCGAGGTCAGGTTGTTCGGCGAGCCCGACCCGCGCGACACGTTCACCGTCAACTTCCCGCGGTTGCCCACCACCAGCTGGTTGGGCGTCAGCGTGCCCACCGCCGACGGCCCGAAGTTCAGCGAGAACGACGCCGGATTCCGCAGCGTCGCGGCGTAGATCCCGAACGCCGACGAGAAGTTGTTGCCCACCGTGCCCGAGCCGGCGATGGGGTTGGAGAACGTGATCGACGCCAGCGTCTTGCCCGAGATGTCAGGCCGACCGGAGGCGATCAGCGAGGCGGTCGAGATGATCGCCTCGTTGACCTTCAGCCAGCCGCCCGAGGGCGCCGTGCCGGTGTCGGTGCCGCGGTCGGTGTTCTGCACGGCGCGATAGGTGCCCAGCGAGCGCTGGTCCTCCAGCCCCTGGGCCACCGCCGGCGCCGGCAGCACGCCGGTGTTGTTCCAGAACCAGTCGTTGGACTGCACCGTGACGGTGACCGAGGAGTTGTCGGTGAACGCCAGCGTCACATCGAACGAGGCCAGCCGCGTGGCGGCCACGTCCGACGAGTGGTACAGCAGGCCGATCTTCGTGTTCGGACCCATCACCGCGTTCAGCGCCGACATGCTCGAGGTCTGCGGGCCGGTCAGGTCCGTGGTGTTCAGCCACGCCGGCGGCACGCCGTTGTCGTTGGTGAAGGTGGTGGTGCCGGGGGGCGAGAACACCCGCGCCCCGTTGGCCACCCGCGTCCGGTCGCCCAGGGCCACCATGTCCGACTGCAAGGGCGTGTCATAGATCTGGTACAGCATGCCCTGCGAGCCCACCGTCCCGCCGAAGTTGATCGTCCCCGCCGTGCCGTTGGCCAGCAGGCCCCGGTCGGCGATCGAGCGGTAGCCGTTGATGTTCGAGCGGTTCTCGTTCGGCGGCGTGGTCGTCGTCTGCTCCGGCGCGCCGTGGTTGATGCCGTTCCAGTTGAACTGCAGCGGCATGGTGATGTCCACCGGCGCCGGGTCATCAATCCGCAGCGTCACGTTGCCCGTCGCCCCGTTGTTGCCCGCCAGCCGGATCAGGTACGTGTTGCCCGCGACGGCGGAGAACTGCAGCCGCGAGGCCAGCCCGCAGCCGTTGTCGTTGCAGGCGACCGGCGTGGTGGCGCACGCGTTGTACACCGCCAGCGTCGTGTCAAACGTCGCCCCGCACGTCCGCACCTCCACCGCCCCCGTGGTTGTCGCCGTGTAGCTGAACCATACCGCCGAGGTGTCGTTCGTGCCGCACGCGCTCGGCGCCGCCCCGAAGGCCTGCACGTTGGAGACCGCGTTGTTCCCCGCGATCACCGGCGCCGGCGTGCCGCAGTTGGCGTTCAGCGGCTGGCCCGTCCGCACCGTGGTCGCGAAGATCGCATACCCGCGCCCCGTGTTCGCCGGATACGTCGCGTTGCCGAACGTGATGCTCACCAGCGACTTGCCCACAACGTTGATCCCGTTGGCCGTCATCTTCGGCACGCTGATGATGCCCTCGATCACGTTGAGGTTCGGCCCCGCGTTGGTCGCGGAGTACGCCGCCAGCGTCGCCCCGTCGTTGTTGGTCAGGCCGCGAAACGTCGTGAACGTGCTGCCCGGCGTGCGGGCCAGCTTCCGCTGCTGCAGCACCGGCAAGCCGCCGGCGCCCGCCACCACCGCCGGGTCGGCCGCGTTGCCGAACCAGTCCGGCGCCGCCAGACGCGCCGTCACCGACGAGCCGTCGGAGAAGTTCAGCACGCAGTCAAACTGCCCGCCGCCGTTGGAGGCGTGGTACAGCACGCCGATCGACGAGCCCGCGTCCAGCGTCACCGGCGACGCCAGCGTGCTCACCTGCGGGGTGGTGTGGTTGTTGGCCGCCGCCGTCAGCGCCCAGTTCGGGAACACCCCGATGTTGGTCGCGATGTTCACCGCCGCCTCAAACGGGAACAACAGCGCCCGGTTGCCCAGGTGCACAACGTCCACCACGAAGGGCTGGGTCACGATCGAGTACGTCAGCCCCGTCGCCCCGACCAGCCCCGACGAGCCGAACGCCGTCGGGTCCGCCGGGTCCACATACAGCCCGCGGTCCGCGATCGACCGGTAGCCGTCCGGCTGGTCCGCGTTGGTGTTGTCGTTCAGCGGCACAGACTCAACCGTGTGCGCCATCCCGTTGAAGTTGTAACTCAGCGGCACCTGCGTGTCGACGATCTGTCCGAACGCCGGCGAGGCCAGCGTGCCCGCCGCGGCCGCCAGCAGCCAGGCTGCACAGCGATGACGAGCGACAGGTGACCGGCGGTGGTGGGCAAGCGGTGTGGACGACATGAACGGACTCCGAGGTGAAAGGAACGGGGCACACGACCCGGACAGTGTGGACGGAAAACGTGCGGGCACCAACTGAGCAACAACTGCGCACCAACCGGGCACCAGCGCCGCGGCCGGCGACCGACAGGCAGCCAGCACCCCCAGCGGGCCGACCAACCGCCGGCCCCGCCCCGCGAGGCGCCACAATCAACACATGGGACCCCAAAAGCGCGGCCCCAAGAACAGATGCGGTCCGCGAAGAGAGCATACACGAAAACGGCAAGCTGTGGGCAAATGGAGCGCGGAATCCCCTGTGAGCGGGGGTGCCGGGGGGGCAGAAGGTTGCCAGTGGGTTGTCAGCGGGTTGCCAGCGGGATGGAAGGGGGTGGAAGGGGGTGGAAGGGGGGGGCGGGGCGTGCCGGGGGATGGAGAACGAGGCCATCCAATGTGAAAGTGGGGGCACTGGCGGAAACGGGGGCCTCAAGGGGCAGCGGCGAGCGGGCGTTTCGGTTATGCTCAGGGCTCAGGAGGCGGTCGATGGATTGGGTACTGGGCATGGCGGGGCTGGTGGTGCTGGCGTTGCTGATCACGTGGTGGGTCTACGGGCGGCAGCCCGGGGGCGGTGGCGCGCCTTCGCAGGCCGGCGAGACCGAACGCCCGCCCGGTGTTGACCGCCGTGCACCGCAAGCGGTGCAGCCGTCCTCGCCGGCCGCGGCCACTGTCCTGGCCAGCCGCCCGGCCAGCCCAGCCACCCCCGCCCCCGCCCCGCCCCACCAGCAGCCCTTCCGCATGCGCTGGTGCAACGCGGGCACTGTGGTGCAGGTCGCCGGCTTCCGCATTGATCAGCCCGGGCTCTACATCACCTCCGGCACGCCGGTGGACCGCCCGAACGCTGCCGACGCGTCCGAGATCCACCTCGAGGCCGAGGTGCGTCGGCCCACCGGCCCGGTGCCCGAGTTGCCCTACTGGCCGTGGTACCTGCACATCTCCCCTGAGCAGCGCTGGGTCTACCTCTCGTGGCTCGCCTCCGGCCGACGCGCCCTCCCGCCTGAGGACGGGTACATGTTCATGTATCTGTACGGGCTGGAGCGGCGGATGCTGCTCGAGAACGCCGACCGGTCATGGTGCCTCAAGCAGGTCGTCCGCCTGCGCGAGCTGGACCGGCCCCGCATCGGCACCAAGCACGGGGCGTCGTTCCGGCGATACACCGCCAACCTGCTGTGGTTCGAACTGGCCAGCGCACCCAAGCGGTTCGATGCCGAGGCCCTTCGCGCCGCCATCGGGCTGACCGAACGCTGGACGCCGGAACTGCTGGCCGCCCCGCTGTATTGGCTGCTCGCGAGCAACCAGCGCCTTCCGGCGGACGTCGCGCGGCTGGTGGCGTCGATCAACCCGCAATCGCAGCGTGGCGTGGTCATCACGCGCGTTCCCGAGCAGTTCAACGAACTGTTCGCCAAACGCTACCACGAGGCCTTCGGCGAAGGGCTGGAACTGCTGGCCTCCAAACGCGATTCGGTCTTCACCTACCGCCCGGCCAGCAACGCGCTCCCGGAGATGCGTTGCACCATCAAGGACCCGCTGGATGTGCCCAGCCAGTTCAAGAAGCTGCCCAAACTGTGGAACTCGTGCGTCGAGGACCTGCGGCGGTTGTCCCGCGTCACCGCCGGCGCTGCTGCAACCGGAAATGGTGCTGGAAATGGCGCTGGCCCGCTGACGGTGGAAGCCTGGGAGGCGCTCCCGGCGGAACTGCGCGAATCTGCCGAGCACCCGCTGGCAGCGCCGCTGGCCCAACTGGCGGCCGAGGCGGGCAGGCCGCCGAACAGCGACGGCAGCGATGACGCCGCCAACGAATCACGCGAGCACCTCGCCGTCGTGCCCGCGGGCACACTGGCGACCCTCGCCGGCCTCAAGCAGCGCGAAACGCTCACCAGCCTGCAGGCCACCCGCCTGGCCGAGACGGTGGCCCTCGCCGGCTTCGGGCTCGAGCCCGACGCCCGGCTCACCGGCCTGCGCTACCGCTGGGATGAGCCTGTCGCCCTCGTGCCCGGGCTGGAGAGCGCTGAGGCCGACCAGGCGCGGTACGCCGCCGCGTCGTGCGTGCTGCGGCTGGGCATGTCGGTGGCGCTGGCCGACGGTTCGGCCGATGAAGTGGAGGTGCGGGTGCTGGGCGATCAGATCAACGCGGTGCTGGGCCTGTCATCCGCCGAACAGCAACGCCTGGCCGTTCTGCGGCAACTGCTCCGGCACACCGGCGCCGACATCGGCGGCGTCGCCGGCAAGATCCGCAAGCATGTGCCCCAGGCCAGCCGCAGCGTGCTCGGGCGGCTGCTGGTGGTCATCGCCGCCACCACCGACCGCATCGACCGCGAGGAGCGGGCCGCACTCCGCCGCGCTTTCCGCGCTCTGGACCTGCCGGCGGAACTGCTGGAGAAGACCATCGCCCAGGTGGCCCCGGAGGCCGCCGAGGACGAAGTGGTCGTCAAGTCCGCCACCCCTGCCGCGCGTGCCGGCGAACCGATCCCCCCGCCCGCACCCACCGACGACACCGCCCGCCCCGTCGCGCCCCCGGGCCTGCGGCTCAACTACGCCGCCATCTCCAGCATCATGGCCGAGACCCGCCAGGTCTCCGCCCTCCTCGCCGAGGCCATGAGCAGCGAGGCCGATGACGACGCCCCGGCGGCCCCCGCTGAACCAGGCGCCGCAGCCACCGTCACCATACCCGCCCCGCCCATCCCGCAGCCCGCAACACCCGCCGCGTCCTCACCCCCATCCGCCGCATCCGCCGCATCCGCCGCCGTCGGCCGCTATGGCCCGCTGCTGGAAGCCCTCGCCGCCCAGCCCCGCTGGGCACGCCCCGAGGCTGATCGGCTCGCACGGGGCAAGGGCCTGATGCTCGACGCCGGGGTGGAAGCGATCAACGACTGGGCCATGGAGCACGCCGGCGGTCCGGTCATCGAAGAACAAGACGACGAACTCGTCGTCGACCAGCACACGCTGCAGCAAGCGCTCAGCACGGGAGGACAGAACGCATGACGGTCAAGATTCGCGAGAAAGAGCGGGCGGCGATCCTCAGTTCACTGGGCGCGGGCGTCGTCCCCGCCATCGGCCTCCAGCACGTGCAGGTGGGCCGCAAGGCCGAACTGGCCGCCCTCATCAACGACCTGCAGCGCGTCGAGTCCGGCGGGGCCGCCGTGCGCTTTGTGGTGGGTCGCTTTGGCTCCGGCAAGAGCTTCTTCTTGAACCTCCTCAAAGCCGTCGCCCTGGAGCGCAAACTGGTCGTCGCCAACGCCGACATCACCACCGATCGTCGCCTCAACGGCGGCGGCGGTGTCGCCCGGGCCCTGTTCACCGAACTGACCCGCAACATCGCCACCCGCGCCAAGCCCGAGGGCGGCGCACTGGCCAGCATCGTCGAGCGCTGGATCGGCGACCTCGCCCACCAGGTCACCTCATCCGGCGGATCCGACGCCGACGTGCACGCCAGGATCGCTCAGACGCTCCGCCCCCTGCAGGACTTGGTCAGCGGGTACGACTTCGCCACCGTGCTCTCGGCCTACTACCGGGGCCACGCCGAGCACAACGCCGAACTGCAGACCGCCGCGGTCCGCTGGCTGCGGGGCGAGTTCACCACCAAGACCGAGGCCCGAACGGCCCTGGGCGTCCGCACCATCATCGATGACGAGTCCATCTACGACTACCTCAAGCTCATGGCCGCCTTCGTGCGCCTGGCCGGCTACGCCGGGCTGGTCGTCTGCGTTGACGAACTGGTCGTGCTCTCCCACCGGCTCAACAACAGCGCCAGCCGAGACCGCAACTACGAGGCCATCCTCCGCATCGTCAACGACTGCCTGCAAGGCTCGGTCGAGGGGCTCATGTTCATCTTCGCCGCCACCGACGACTGCCTCACCGACCAGCGCCGCGGCCTGTTCAGTTACGAGGCTCTGGCCACCCGACTGGCCGAGAACCGCTTCGCCGCCAACGGCCTGGTGGACCTCTCCGGGCCGGTCATCCGTCTGGCGAGCCTGACCCCGGAGGACTGCTTTGTGCTGCTCTGCAACGTCCGCCGGGTCTTCGCCCGCGGTGAGAACGAGCAGAGCGTGCTCTCGGATCAGGCCATCGAGCACTACCTGCACAGTTGCCACCAGCGCATGGGCGCTGCGTCGTTCCAGACCCCGCGTGAGACCATCAAGGACTTCGTCGGCCTGCTCAACGTGCTCGAGCAGAACCCCGGTGCCGACTGGCGAACGCTGGTCGGGGGCCTGACCACCCGCGCCCCCGCCGAACCGCCGCCCGAGCCCGATGCCCCCAGCGAGCCAGTCGCACCGGCCCACACCATCGCGACCCAGACCATCGCAACCCAGACCGACAAACCCGCCAAGCCCACCGACAAAGAGGACGACCTCGCCTCCTTCAAGATGTAAGCCGTGAGCGACCCTTCGGCCCAACCCTCGCCACCCCCCGGCACCTCGGCCTTCGCGCACTTGGCCCCCGGCCTGCAGCGCCGGTTGTACGCCATGCGCTGGCCGTCGCTGCGGCCCCTGCAGGTCGACGCCATCCACACCTACCTCCCCACGCCGACCGACATGCTGCTCATGGCCGAGACCGCCGGCGGCAAGACCGAAGCGGCGTTCCTCCCCATTCTCTCCTCGATCGCCCACGAGCCCGGCGGCTCGGTCCGCGTCGTCTACGTCGGCCCCCTGCGTGCGCTGATCAACGACCAGTTCTCCCGCCTTGAGGCGCTCTGCACCCACATGGAGATGCCCGTGCACCGCTGGCACGGCGACGTGGGCGATGCCGCCAAGCGGCGGCTGATCGCCGAGCCCGGCGGCGTGCTGCTGATCACCCCCGAGTCGCTTGAATCGCTGCTGATCAACCGCACACGCCATCTCGGCACGCTCTTCGGCGGCCTCCGCGCCGTGGTCATCGACGAACTGCACGCCTTCCTCGGTGGCGAGCGCGGGCTGCATCTGGCCAGCCTGCTCGCCCGCATCGCCCGCTACCGCGCCGCGGGGGAGCCGCCCACGCGCTACGTGGGCCTGTCAGCCACCATCGGTGACACGCTGGTGGCCCAGCGGTACCTTCGACCCGACGCCCCCGAGGCCGTGCGGGTGCTCAGCGACGACGGCGAGCAGGTGGAACTGCGCCTCCGCGTGCACGGCTACGACGCCCTCGCCCTGATCGCCAGCCGTCCGCGCCCCACCGAGCCCGATCCCCAGCCGCCCGACGCCGACACGCCCGATCCCGAAGAGGTCGTTACCCGGGCCATCGCCGAGGACCTGGTGGAACACTGCCGCGGGCACAGCAACCTGGTGTTCGCCAACGCCAAGGGCGACATCGAGATCATGGCCGACGTCGCCAACGAGCGCGCCGCCCGCGAGGGGCTGCCCGACCGCTTCCTGGTGCACCACGGCTCGCTCTCGCGCGAGATCCGCGAGGACACCGAGGCCCAGATGAAAAGCGGACGGCCCCGCACCACCGTCTGCTCCAGCACGCTGGAGATGGGCATCGACATCGGCGCCGTGCGCATGGTCGGCCAGATCGATCCGCCCTGGTCGGCCGCCTCGCTCAAGCAGCGCATGGGCCGCAGCGGCCGCCGCGCCGGCGAGGTGCGTCGCCTCCGCTGCTATGTGGATTGCACCATCTCGCCCAAGCCATCGAGTGTGCTCGACGCCCTGCCGCTGGACCTGCTGCAGTGCATCGCGGTGATCGACCTGGTGCTCAGCAAGTGGGTGGAGCCGCCCCCCTCACACGGGCTGGACCTCAGCACGCTGACACATCAGGTGATCAGTTCGATCGCCGAACTGGGCGCCTGCGCAGCGCAAGACCTCCACCACCGGCTGTGCGTCCACGGGCCGTTCCGCAGCGTTGATGCCCGGCTCTTCGCCCGCCTGCTGCGGGCGCTGGGCGAGGTCGACATCCTCGAGCAGGGCCCCGACGGCCTGCTGATCCTCGGCCTGCTCGGCGAGCGGCTCCGCAAAGACCGCGAGTTCTACGCCGCCTTCGCCTCCCGAAGCGAGTACGCCGTGCGTGCCGCCGGGCGCGTCCTCGGCACGCTGCCGCTGGCCAGCCTGCCCCAACCGGGCGACCACATCGTCTTCGCCGCCCGCCGCTGGCAGGTGGGCACCGTGGACGCGGGCCGACGCGAGCTGCTGGTGCAACCCGCCCGACGCCGCAAGCGGCCCAGGTTCGTCGGCGCCCCCGGCCAGGTGCACGACCGTGTGCCCGAACGCATGCGGCAACTTCTCGCCGAGCCCTCCGAGCCGGTCTATCTCGATGCCACCGCGATCGACGCCCTCCGCGCCGCCCGTCGGCACGCCGCCCAGCATGGCCTGCACCAGCGGGCGATCGTCGACCAGGGCGAAGGCGGCTGCCTGTGGATGACCTGGGCCGGCACCGCCCAAACCACCGCCGCCGTCGCCCTGCTGGCGACGCTGGGCATCAAGGCTGAGGATCAGCGTGTGGCGATCTCCTGCCCGTGCCCGGCCGACACCCTGCGTGCCGCCCTCCGCCGCGCCCGCGCCAGCCCCCCCAGCCTGCACGACCTGGCGCTGATGGTCGAACCCGCCGCCCGCCGCAAGTACGACGAACACCTCCCCGACGACCTGCTCCGCGAAGTGATCGCCGCCGAACTCGTCTGGCCGGCGTCGCTGCTGGATGGGGTGTAAGGCCAAGCAGCCCACGCGCTCTCCACCCCGCCCCCTCCGCGCGCCCACGCCGCCCCTCTCCCCTCTGAAATCTCAAAGATGAAGTGACACTATCCGGGCGTCACTTCGGATGACAGAATCCAGGCGTCAGTCCGCCACGGATTTGAGTGACTCGCCCGCGCGTCATT
>JAJTDF010000149.1 GCA_021294835.1 Planctomycetaceae bacterium | reverse complement strand
CCATCCTCAACGCCCTGGTCCGTGACGACAAGCTCTGGGGCGAAAAGAACTCGAAAGAGGCTTGACAATCAACACAGTCGCTTCGCTGACTGTTCTTCTGTCTTTGTGAGTGAGATGGAACTAAAGAGAAGAGGAGTCAGCGAAGAAGCGAAGGAAGCGAAGAAAGACGAACCCCAGACGGCCAAATCCCGCCTTGATTTTGCCATTTTGCAATTTTGCTATTTTGCCATTTGTCCCCCCATGCCCCCTCCACCCGACCGCCTCGTCTTCGTCCACCTCTCCGATCTCCACCTCGGCGACGCCCTCCTCCCGCCCCCGCCCGCCTCCTCCCGCGCGCCCCGTCGCCGCGTCCGCCTCCCCCACAACCCCGACCTGCTCTTCCCCCTCCGCCTCGCCCTGCATGACGTCGCCGCCGAGACCGGCGTCCCCGAGCCCGACATCGCCCTGCTCGCCAGCGGCGACCTCACCAACAACGGCTCACCCCGCCAGATGGCCGCCGCCCGCGACCTGCTCACCACCGACGGCCCGCCCAACCCCATGCTCGCCCGCATCAAGGGCCTCCCCGCCGTCGCCGCCTCCCTGGGCGCCGGCGTCGGGCTCCGCCGCGCCCGCATCGCCGCCGTCCCCGGAAACCACGACCACTGGGCCGGCGGCACCTTCTGGCAATCCGTCGCCTATGACCTCCGCGCCTTCTCCGCCCACTTCACCCCGCCCGTCCTCACCACCACCTTCGCCTCCTCCGCCGGCGGCTTCGCCCTGGACCTCATCGGCGTCGATTCCAACTCCGGCTTCCGTCCCCACCAGCCCGATGCCGCCTCACCTTCGCCCGCCACCGTCGCGCCACACCGCCGTGCCGAACGCCTCAGCAACCGCCGCGCCCGGGGCCGGCTTGATGGCCCCGAACGCACCGCCCTCTCCGCCCACCTTCGCGCCAGCCAGGCCCAGCCGCAGCCCCCGCTCCGCCTCCGCGCCATCGTCAACCACCACGCCCTGCGCCCATGTTGGGATGAACCCCTCCTCGGCGTCATGGACCCGCTGGACACCCAGTTGCTCCTCCAGGCCGCCCACGCCGGCGACTCACCGGTCATCCTCACCGGCCACACCCACCTGATCGACCTCCACCGCTTCAGCCCCCGCACCATCTGGGAGCTCCGCGCCCCTTCGCCCTTCAAAGGCCCGCTCCGCAGCACCGATCTGGGCTTCTGGGTCCACCATCTGGAACTCCGCTCCACCCGACGTCTGGTGTGGACCGCCTGGCCCTATTTCTGGGATGGCGCCAGCCGCTTCGCCTCCGCCGCCGATCCTCGCCTCCCCCGCAGGGGCCCCTGGTTCACCACCACCCGCCGCGGCACAGCCACCACATCCGCGCCGCACACCCGCGTCGGCGGTGCCCCACCCGCCAACGCCTGACCCCCACCGCGGCAGTTTCCGCGATCATCCCGGGGAAACAAGTTTCCCACCCAACGCGAGCCGCTTTCTGGTAGTCTCGACAGTAACGCCACCCGGCAGTCTGTCTGCCATCAGGCGTTCACGAACCACACCCGGAGAGCCCCCATGATCACCGCTTCCCGCACACTGGCCATTGCAGCCCTGGCCGCATGCACCAGCATGGCCTCCGCCCAGACCATCACCCCCGGCTTCACCTTCTCCGTCGCCAGCGCCGGCAACGCCCCCGCCACCGGCACCCACTACCACAGCAACACCGGCGGAGCTTTCGGCAACCCGGCCGGCAAGGCCGAAGTCGGGTCCTTCTCCAGCGAGGAATGCCGCGGCCTCTCCGAGTACAACCTCGCCACCCTCACACCCGCCACCACCGCCTTCGTCACCTTTGATGTCTTCCGCGCCGGCGGCCTGTTCAACGGCGTCAACAACTTCCCCTTCACCGGCAACATCAACATCTTCGCCTACCAGGGCAACAACACCGAGGACATCTCCGACTACCACGCCGCCTCCACCGGCTTCATCGGCACCTTCAACACCTCGGGGCTGGTCGTCGGCAGCGTGCTGAGCTTCGACATCACCTCCATCTTCAACCAAGCCATCGCCGACAACTGGATCTCCCTGGGCATCCGCCTGCAGATCGCCCCCGGAACCAACACCGGCGGCGGCGCCTGGACGTTCCAGGACTTCCGCCTCACTGCCAACAACCAGACCAACATCATCCCCACGCCCACCGCCGCACTCGCCGGCGCCTCCACACTCATCGGCCTGGGCGCCCTCGGCGGCCTGCGCCGCCGCCGCCGCTGAGCAACAAGGCCAGCCGCCACCCACATCCATTCGCTCTGTGAAGTCCGCCGAGCCGGCCCGCGCCGGCTCTTTCCCTGCGCCCAGCCCCGCAACAATCCGTAATGCACCCGACCCACGCATCTGCGCCCCTCCCCGCCCCCGATCGGGTGCACATCTACGACGTGCTTCGGGGCCTGGCCATCTTCGGCACCTTCGCCGTCAACATCTGGGTCTTCGCCGTCAGCGATTACGTCACGGCCGCATTCGACACCGCGCTGACCCAGGGCGTGCTCGATCCTGTCTCCCGCTTCATGCACGCCGCCCAGGCGTTCCTGCTCAGCGGCAAGTTCCTGGCCATGCTCGCCATCGTCTTCGGCATGGGCATGCAGTTGCTCTATCAGCGGGCCCTGGCCCGGGGCGAGGCCTGGCCCGCTGGCCACCACCGCCGCGCTCTGGCCCTGCTGCTCATTGGTGCGGTGCACTTTGTGTTCGTCTTCCAGGCCGACGTGCTGATGACCTACGCCGTCGTCGCCCTCATCGCCGCCCCGCTGCTCGCCCGCCCGCCCGGGGTGCAGCGCACGTGGTTCCTGATCGCCCTCGCCCTGCACGTGCTGCTGGCCCTGGCCGTCGCCGTCTACAACGCCCAGTACTACGCCGCCGGCCCCGCCCCGCAACCGCAGGACGACCCGGCCCTCGCCGGCTTTGTCACCGAACCCGGCCCCTGGGGCTACTTGGACGATCTCCAATGGCGCCTCCAGCACGTCCTGCACTTCCGCGCTGAGGCCATCGGCATCATCCCCGGCACCCTGGCCCTGGTCCTTGTCGGCGCCTGGCTGGTCCGCACCGGCGTCCTGCTCACCCCTTCGGCCAACCCCGCCCTGCGCGAACGCCTCTTCCGCCTCGGCCTGCAGATCGGCCTGCCCTCCAGCGCCCTGCTCTTCCTCCCCTGGCCCAGCCACTGGCTGGTCTCCGTCAGCCTGGTCGTCCGCTACCTCTCCGCCCCCATCCTCACCATCGGCATCATGGCCGCCGTCTCCATCCTCATCCAGCGTCGCCTCGACCGCCCCGCCACCGCCAATCCCACAGGTGCCCCCACCGGCCCCCCCACAGGCCCCGGCTTCATCGAAACCGCCTGCGCCAACGTCGGCCGCTGCGCCCTGACCTGCTACCTCGCACAGAACATCCTCGGCCTGCTCCTGTTCATGCCCTACCTCGGCAACCTGCAGGACCGCCTCCCCAGCCTCGCCGTCTACTGCGTCCTGCTCGCCGTCTGGGTCGCCCTCGCCGCCATCGCCCACTTCTCCCTCACCCGCTGGAAGCAGGGCCCGCTGGAAGCACTCTGGCGTGCCGCCGCGGCCCCCTCCTCCCACCCCACACCAACCCCGCCCCCTCCCCAGGCCTGACCCCCACCCGTACTGCACTCCGCACGCTCTCCGAGCAGTCCGAGGAGCCGGAGCAGCCCGGAGGGCTGCACGTCCATAGCCGGGGGTGGTGTTTCGATCGGGGACATGGTTTACAGGTGTTCGGACACATAGTTTACACGTGGCCTTTCGGCCGCGGGCGGTCGGAGCGAGCGCA
>JAJTDF010000015.1 GCA_021294835.1 Planctomycetaceae bacterium | reverse complement strand
GGTGCGGCGGGTGTGGGCGGGTGTGGGCGGGTGTGGGATGGGGTGGCGGGGGGGTGGCGGGGGCGGAGTGTGGAGGGGGCATGGGCGTGGCGGAGGGGGCGCGTACGCTGGGGGCCGTATGGCAGAACACGCGACATCGAGCGGCGGAACGACGGGGGGCGCGGGTGGCCCGGGCTTTTCCATGGCCAAGGGGTACGTTCCGGCGGAGCATGAGGGGCGGATCCGAGCCCGCTGGGAGGGTTCGGGGGCGTGGACGGCGGACCCCAAGGCGGTCAAGGGGTTCGGCGGGGACGCCGAGCCGTACTGCATCTTGATTCCGCCCCCCAACGTGACCGGGGCGCTGCACCTTGGCCATGCGCTGAACAACACGCTGCAGGACATCCTGGCGCGGTCGCAGCGGATGCGGGGCAAGGCGGTGCTGTGGATGGCGGGAACGGACCACGCGGGGATCGCGACACAGGCTGTGGTGGAACGCCGGCTGAGCAAGGAGCAGGGCAAGCGGCGGAAGGACTTCACGCGTGAGGCGTTCGTGAAGCTGGTGCAGGAGTGGAAGGACGAGTACGAGGCGCGGATCACCGAGCAGTTGCGGTCGATGGGGTGCTCGTGCGACTGGTCGCGGCAGCGGTTCACGATGGACGAGATCTGCGCTAGGGCGGTGCGGGAGGCGTTCTTCCGGCTGTTTGGCGACGGGCTGATCTATCGGGGCAAGCGGCTGGTGAACTGGGACCCGGCGCTGCAGACGGCGGTGGCGGACGACGAGTGCTACGACGAGGAGGTGGCCTCGAGCTTCTGGTACCTGCGGTATCCGCTGGTGCACGCGAGCGCGACCGATCCGGCGATCGGGGCGGGGCCTCGCGATGCGGACCCGATGCCGGTGACCTGGGGGGAGTTGGCAGCGCGGGGGATGCCCGGGGCGGCAGAGATGCCGGTGGACGATCGGGCGTGGATCACGGTGGCGACGACGCGGCCGGAGACGTATCTGGGCGACACGGCGGTGGCGGTGAACCCGGCGGACCCGCGGGCCAAGGCGCTGCGGGGGCTGTTTGTGGAGTTGCCGCTGGTGGGGCGGATCATCCCGGTGATTGAGGATGAGTATGTGGTGCTGCCCAAGGACATTGCCGAGCGGATGGGGCGGCAGGGGGACGCCAAGGACCCCAAGGCGGAGTATGCCAGCGGGTTCTTGAAGGTGACGCCGGCGCACGACCCCAACGACTATGAACTGGGCCGCAAACACGGCCTGGCGATGATCAACGTGATGGCTCCGGATGGGAGCATCTCGGACAAGCACGGGTGGACGGACGTGGGGGATGCGCGGATGCTGGTGGGGAAGAAGCGGGAGGAGGCCCGCAAGCTGGTGGTGAAGGAGTTTGAGACGCGGGAGCTGCTGGAGAAGGTGCGGCCGTACAGCCACACCGTCAAGCACTCGGACCGCAGCAAGGCGATCATCGAGCCGTATCTGAGCGATCAGTGGTTCTGCAAGGTGACCGATGACCGGCTGGCGGGGGCGGCCAACCGGGCGCTGGTGCCCGAGCAGCGGACCGCGGGGAGCGCCGGCGGGATCGGGAAGGCGGGGGGGGCGGGGAGTCGGGGGACGGACGGGACGATGCGGTTCTATCCGGCGCGGTATGCGCGGATGTACGAGCAGTGGCACGACAACATCCGCGACTGGTGCGTGAGCCGGCAGTTGTGGTGGGGGCACCGGATTCCGGTGTGGAGCAAGGCTGGGGACAGCCGGGCGGAGCTGGCCGCGTTGACGGGGCCGGACGTGGCGGTGGCCTTTGACGGCGGGACAACGCACGCGTGCGTGCGGGTGGACGACGCGGGTGTGATCGCCAAACTGACGGCGATGGGCTATCGCCAGGACGAGGACGTGCTGGACACGTGGTTCTCCTCGGCGTTGTGGCCCTTGAGCACGCTGGGGTGGCCGAACTCGGCGAGCTTTGCGCAGACGGCGGGGCTGCTGGAGGCGTTCAACCCGACGAGCCTGCTGAGCACGGCGCGGGAGATCATCACGTTGTGGGTGAGCCGCATGGTGATGATGAACCGGTATCTGCTGGGCGAGGGGGGCGGCAAGGGGCCGGCGCCGTTTAGGGACGTGTTCATTCACGCGGTGGTGCAGGACGGCCAGGGCAAGCGGATGAGCAAGTCGGCCGGTAACGGCGTGGACCCGCTGGACATCATCGAGAGCCACGGCTCGGACGCGATGCGGTTCACGCTGTGCACGATGGTGACGCAGACGCAGGACGTGCGTCTGCCGGTTCAGAAGGACTCCAAGTCGGGCAAGAACACCAGCCCGAAGTTTGACCAAGGTCGGAACTTCTGCAACAAGCTGTGGAACGCAGCCCGGTTTGCCATGGGCATGCTGGAGCAGGCCGGTACGGACGGGGACGCCCCGGTGAAGGCTTCGGAACTGGGGCTGATTGACCGGTGGATGCTCTCGCGGCTGGCGGCGGCGACGGCGGCGGTGGACGCAGCGCTGAACAACTACGAGTTCGCCGAGTACGCCCAGACGGTGTACGACCTGCTGTGGCGCGACCTGTGCGACTGGTATCTGGAAGCGATCAAGCCGACGGTGGCGCAGAGCAGTGCGCAGCGGGCGGTGCTGGCGCACGCGCTGGAGACGATCGTGCGGCTGCTGCACCCAGTGACGCCGTTTGTGACCGAAGCTGTGTGGGAGAAGCTGGTCGCGGTGAAGACGCGGCCGATTGAGGGTGTGAGCCTGCCGCCGAGCCGGCGGGCCGGGCTGCTGGCGACGGCGGGGTGGCCGACGGTGGCCGAACGCTGGCGTGACCAGGCGGCCGAGGCGCACCTGGCGAGGCTGCAGTCGCTGACGGCGTTGATCAACCAGGCCCGGGCAGCGGCCAACGTGGCCCCCAAGCGCAAGGTGACGCTGCATGCCCCGGCGGGGCTGGTTGCGGAACTGGGCGACGGGCTGGCGGTGGTGCGGACGCTGGCGGGCCTGGAGGCCATCGACACCGGGGCGGCGCCGGTGGGCGGCGGGTCGGGCGTGGCGGCGGTGGCCTTTGAGTCGCACAGCCTGACGCTGAGCAACCTGACCGACCCGCAGGCGGCGGGACCGGCGGATGCCGGGGCGGAGGCGGCGAGGCTGAGCAAACTGGTGGAGGAGAAGCGCAAGGCGATCGCGACGATCGAAGGGCGACTGAACAACGCCGGGTACATCGAGCGGGCGCCGGCGAAGCTGGTGGCCGAGAGCCGCGAGCAACTGGAAAAACTGCGTGCGGAGCTGGCAGTGGCGCAGGAGGCCCTTGGCAAGCTTTGCTGACCAGAGCGGCGGGCGGCGGCTGCGAGCGGCAGCGCTGTGGTGGGCGGGGTGGTGCGCTGCAAGTACGCTGGTGGCGGGCTGCGCCGGTGATGGCGACCGGGGCGTGAAGGGGGACGGGGTGCGGGCGGTGGCGGGGTCGCCGGGGGCGGTGGCGGGGCCGGGGGCGGTGATCGGCAGCGCGGTGAACAGCGACGCTGGGACGGGTGGGGTCGGGCTGCAGGCGGGGGCGGTGGGAGTGCGGGCCGAGCCCTGGCGGGTGAACGGGCCTGACGGGCGTGAGGTGATCAGCGGTCGGGTGCTGCGGAGCGCCAACGTGGTGGTGCACACGTCGGTGGCCAACGAGGCGACGGCGGCGAAGTTGCCGGTGCTGCTGGAGGCGGCGCTGGCGATGCACCGCACGGCGCTGGGGCCGCTGCCGGCACCGCCCGGGCCGCTGGAGTGCTACGTGTTCTCGGATCGGGCGCAGTGGAAGCCGTTGGCCCAGGCGATCCTCTCGGGGACCACGTCATCGAGCACGGTGGAGCGGATTCAGGCGGGTGGGTTCACCACCGGTGGGCGGGCGTTCTTGTTTGACATCGGCCCGCAGCGGACGCTGCAACTGGCGGCGCACGAGGCGTGGCACCAGTACACGCAGCGGACGTTCCGCGAGCCGATGCCGGTGTGGCTGGAGGAGGGGGTGGCGACATTCATGGAGGGGTACCGCTGGCAGGGGGACAGCCCGGTGTTCAGCCCGTGGGCGAACACCGAGCGGTTTGACCAGTTGCGGGCGGCAGCGAGCGCCGAGCGGCTGATGCCTTTGGAGATGCTGCTTTCGGTGAGCCCTCAGGAGGTGCTGGGGGTGACCGATGACGCTGGGGTGACGTATTACGCGCAGTTGTGGGCGCTGGTGCACTGGCTGAATGAGGGGGAGGGTGGGCGGCACGCCGGGGCTTTGCGGCAGATGGTGGCGGACGCGGCGATGGGCCGTATGAGCAGGCGGATGACCGAGCGATTCGGGCTGGACGGCCCAAGCGGCGGTGGGGGCGGGGGCAGTGGTGCGCGGCGAACGCTGCTGCTGGCGGCCAGCAATGGCACGGCGGTGTTCCGGGAGTACATCGACCGCGATGTGGCGGGGGCGGCGGAGGGGTATCGGCGGTTTGTGATGCGCCTAGTGGAGAGCAACGCCAGAGGGGCGATCGTCGCTGGGAGGTCCCCGCTGGCGGGTGGGGCGGAGGCGGGGGGGGCGGGAGCAGCCGGGGGGCGGCGGGCCGGCCCGGTGCGCTAAACTCGAATCGCATGACCGCGCCCGCTTCGCCCCTGCCGTACAAGATCGCCACGCTGTGTGACCTGCGCGATGCGGACGGCCGGATTCTGCTTCTGCGTCGGCTGAAGCAGCCCAACTACGGGCTGGTGTCGCCGATCGGCGGGAAGTTGGAAATGGCGACGGGCGAGGGGCCGGCGGACGCGGCGCGGCGTGAGATCATGGAAGAGGTGGGGCTGGATGTGCCGGTGAGCCGGCTGCATCTTCTGGGGCTGATCAGCGAGAAGGCGTATGAGGGGTCGGTGCACTGGCTGATCTTCTACTACCGGGTGCTGGGGCCGGTGTGGACTGAGCCCCGGCACATGAACGAGGGCGAACTGGCGTGGTTCGACCTGAAGGAACTGGATGGGCTGCCGTTGCCGGAGACGGATCGCAAGATCATCTATCCGCTGGTGCACAAGCACGAGGCGGAGTATCTGGCGGGGCGGGCGGAGCGGCCGGGGTTCTTTGCGGTGCACATCGACTGCAGCGTGCCGG
Organism: Planctomycetaceae bacterium; assembly: GCA_021294835.1. Lineage (GTDB taxonomy): Bacteria > Planctomycetota > Phycisphaerae > Phycisphaerales > UBA1924 > CAILKP01. Next base: position 46,382 of record JAJTDF010000015.1, on the reverse strand, counting down.
GCGGGATGACCTGGGACGTTCAGCAGGGGTGAGTGTGGCGTGGCACGGAGGCAGCATGGCGCACGGGACGAAGAGGGACGAGCGGGCTGGGGGTGGCGGCGGTCTGGGGTGGGCTGTGGCGGGGTTGGCGGTGGTGGCTGTGGGGCTGTCGGTGGTGGTGGTGCGGCAGTTTGTGGCGGGGGGCGGCGGGGGAAGCGGCGGCGGTGCGGGGGCTGGGGCCGGGGGTGGCGCGGTCGTGTCGGACGCGGAAGCGCGGATGCTCGCGGAGGCGGCCCTGGCGGCCTCGGGCGAGGCGATGAAGAACGGACGGCCGGAGCAGGCGGAGACGCTGCTGCGCAACGCCGTCGGGCAGCGGCCGGGCGATCAGTCGCTGCGGCTGGCGCTGGCTGAAGCGCTGACAGCGCAGCGGAAGCACAGCGAGGCGTTTGCGGAGATGCGCGAGGCGATGCGGATCGGCCCGCTGGCAGCGCAGATGCACTTGGACGCGGGGACGCTGGCCAGCCAGGCGGGGTTGGCGGCGGATGCGGTGGCGCAGTATCAGGCCGGGCAGGCGTTGGCCCCGCAGGATGCGCGGTTCCCGCTCTATCTGGGCATGGCACTGATTCGAGCGGGTGAGCGAAGCCAGGCGACGGCAGCGCTGGTGCGGGCGGTGACGTTGAATCCGGAGTTGGCCGAGGCGTGGGGCACGCTGGGCGAACTGGCACTGGCGGAGGACAGTCTGGGGTTGGCGAAGCAGCACCTGGACAAGGCCCGAGCGTTGCAGCCGGAGTCGTTCAAGTGGCGGCTGGCGGCGGCGCGGCTGGCGGTGCGGGAGAACAACGGGCAGGCGGCGGTGGACCTGCTGCTGGGCTCGCCCGATGAGCAGCTGTTGGCGGGGCCGACGCTGCGGGTGCTGGGGCAGGCCTATGGCCTGCTTGGCCAGCCGGCGCAGGCGGCAGCGCTGTTCACGCGGGCGGCGGACCGTGCCGGGGTGGACGGGCAGTTGCGGTTTGAAGCGGCGCAGTGGTGGGAGCGTGCCGGGGAGGCGGGCAAGGCGCGGGAGCAGGCGGAACTTGCGGCCAAACTGGGGCACGCGGCGGCCAAGGACATGCTGGGGCGGGCCGGCCGGTGAACAAGCCGCGGCCGGACGTAGAACGTGCCGGCTGCGGGGGAGGGAGAGCGAACTTTGCGGGAAGGTGATCGTGACCCGCTCGTCGCCCATTGCGAGCCGGGGGATGTCACAGATTTGTGTGGCGGAAGCCAGGCTGGGGAAGGGTCGAGGCGGGCTAGCGAACCCAGAGGAAACGCCAGCCGTCGCGTTCCAGCCGCACCCACAACTCGACGAAGCGCATGTTGGTGGCGGCACCGTCGACGAGGGCGAGCTTCATCACGCCGCCGCCCATGGCCTCAAGCCGGACCGACGGCGACTTCTCGGCAGCGGGCATGCGGGCGAACATGCGGGAGATGTCGTCGCGGTTTTCGCGGAGGGCGGCGACCAGCGCCGGGCCGTCGACGCCCTGGGCGGCCCAGTGGTCGAGGGTCTGGCGGGAGAGGACCTGCTGGAGAAGCAGGTCGTCCTTCTCGCCCTCGAGTTCGCGCATCAGGTGCACCATGACATGGCGGATCTCGGTGCGGGTGAGGGTGACCGAGCCGTCGGCGTTCTGGACGACCAGTTTGGAGGGGTCGGCGGCGTCGTCGATGACGTTGGCGGCGTCGGGGGTGGCGGTGTTCTGGCGGGCGCGGACGCGATCGAACTCATCACGCAGGCCGCCCTGAGCGCCGGAGAGATTGACCAGCGGGCCCCGGATGTCGACGACCTTCTCCTCCGGAGCGCAGCCGCCAATCAGAACGGGCAACGCGATGGTGAGGGCGCGAGCGAAGGCCGCGGGCGAGATGGTCGGTCGGTTGGCGGTCATGACATGCGGACCGGTGCGGCCGTCGCTGCGGTCTGAGGGCTCCCGGTGGGCTGGGCCCCCCGGCGGGGGAACAGACGGGGCTCGCTCTGACGGGCGGTCCAGAGGTCGTGGACGAGCAGGCGGTCGTCGGGGGTGGGGAAGTCGGACCGCCAGTGGCAGCCCCGGCTCTCGGTCCGCCAGTGGGCGGAGCGGGCGATGAGCCAGGCGACGGTGAGCATGTTCTGGATCTGCCAGCCGCGGGTGTCGTCGAAGACCTTGTCGAGCGTGTAGCGGCCCCAGAAGGAGATCATCTCGACGGTGTCGCGCAGGCGGGTGCCGTTGCGTTCGATGCCGGCGTTGCGCCACATGGCCGAGCGGAGGGAGGACTCGACGTCGGCGAGGTCGAGTTCGCCCTGCTCGGACGGGGGTATGTAGGAGATGATGGGGACGGGGGCGGCGCGGGGCGGCAGGCGCCAGCCGGGTGGGACATCGCCCGCGGCCAGCGCGGCGCGGTTGCCGGGCTGGGTGAGTTCAATGGCGGTGCGGCCGGCGATCTCGCCGAAGACCAGGCCCTCGAGCAGGGAGTTGGAGGCGAGGCGGTTGGCGCCGTGCAGGCCGGTGGAGGCGGACTCGCCGACGACGTACAGCCCGGGGATCGAGGAGCGGCCGGCGAGGTCGGTGTGGACGCCGCCGATGAGGTAGTGGGCGGCGGGGTGGACGGGGATGAGGTCGCGAGCGGGGTTGAGGTCGAACTTGGCGAGCAGCTCGGTGATGCCGGGGAAGGCGCGGGCGAAGTCGGGGACGTGGCGGGCATCCAGGAAGGCGTGGGTGAGTCCCTTGGCGGCCAGGCGGCGGACGATGCCCCTGGTGACGATGTCGCGAGGGGCGAGTTCGGCCTGCGGGTGCTCGCCGAGCATGAAGCGGTCGCCGTCGGCGTCGACCAGGTGGGCACCAGCGCCGCGGACGGCCTCGGTGATCAGCGAGCGGGCGGCACCGGCGAGGTAGAGCGTGGTGGGGTGGAACTGGATGAAGGCCATGTCGGCGACTGAAGCGCCGGCGCGGTAGGCCATGGCGACGCCGTCGCCGGTGGCGGACTTGGGGTTGGAGGTCTCGCGGTAGACCATTCCGGCGCCGCCGGTGGCGAGGATGGTGGCCTTGGCCCAGATGACCTGCAGGCCGTGCTTGGGGTGGTGGGTGATGGCGCCCATGACCGGCGGCGGTGCGTCGGGCGAGCCGGGCTGGTCGGGGGTGATCAGGTCCAGCGCGAAGCAGTGGCTGAACACGCGGATGCCGGGTGTGGCCTTGACCTTGGCCCAGAGGCAGCGGACCAGTTCGCGTCCGGTGGCGTCGCCATCGGCATGGAGGATGCGGGATAGGGTGTGCCCGCCTTCGCGACCGAGGCGCAGGCCGCCCCGGCCGTCATCGTCGAAGCGCATGCCCCAGTCGATGAGCTCGCGGATGCGTTCCGGCCCGGCGGAGATGACGGCGGAGACGGCGGGTTCATCGCACAGGCCGGCGCCGGCGACGAGGGTGTCGTGGATGTGGGACTCGACGGTGTCGGCCTCATCCACAACGGCGGCGATGCCGCCCTGAGCCCAGGCGGTGTTCGAGGTGGAAGGGTCTTCCTTGCCGAGCACGATGACCTCGCCATGGGCGGCGGCGGCCACGGCGGCGCGGAGCCCGCCGACGCCCGAACCGATGACCAGGGTGTCGCAGAAGATGTGCGGCAGAAGGCTGGAACGGAACGGGATGAGGTAGCGTCGGCTGTCGAAGAGCGCGGCGGACATGTGGTTGGACGGTAGGGGCGGATCAGAGATGGCCAAAAACGCACACGGGCGTCCTGTGAGGACGCCCGTGTGGGACTTGGTAGTGGGCGCGGAGGGATTCGAACCCCCGTAGGCGTTAAGCCAGCAGATTTACAGTCTGCCCCGATTGGCCGCTCCGGCACGCGCCCAGATTGTCAACCCCGACACGGCGGGCCGACCGGGCCTGATGAAGCAGGCCGAGGCGGACCTTCGGACAGGGCGGAGAGTCTATTGAGGCAGCCGGTCGGGGTCCAATCGGTTTGCACGTGGGGGGGCGGGTTGCGGGTGGGCTGGAGGGGCTGGGAGGGCGGGGATGGGTGCGTGGCGGGTGCGGCTGAGCGGTGTGGGGCGGAGAGGGGGCGAACGGCCGCCGGACGGCCAGTGGACGGGTCACAGGGAGGCCGCGGCTGCCAGTGTGGCAGGGCGGAGAGGCTGGGCAGGCGGGGCGAGGCAGGGCAGCGGGCGGCGGACGAGGCAGGCGGGCAGGCAGGGGCTGTGTTTTATAGGTGTATACACGTATGCGAGACTGGTCGTCGGGGTGATCGGGCGGCCGGATGGCGGTGTTGCCGGGTGGCATCGGGATTGCCATGCCCCCAGTCCCCGGTGGTCGGATTGGGGCGATGTCGCCAACGGCCAGCGGGTCTGACGGACCCTTCTCAGCAGACACGGAGCACGCATCCATGGGCGCCAAGCAACTCACGTTCGATCTGGACGCTCGTCAGTCCCTGTTCATTGGTGTGGAAAAGCTGGCCAAGGCCGTGAAGGCGACCTTGGGCCCCCGCGGTCGCAACGCGGTGCTGGACAAGTCCTGGGGTGGTCCGACGGTGACCAAGGACGGTGTGAGCGTCGCTGAGGAGATCGAACTCTCCGACAAGGTTGAGAACATGGGCGCCCTGCTGGTGAAGCAGGCGGCCAGCAAGAGCTCGGACGACGCCGGCGACGGCACGACGACGGCGACGGTGCTGGCTGAGGCGCTGTTCCGCGAGGGGCTTAAGCACATCGCGGCGGGCGTGGACGCGAACGCGCTGGTGCGGGGCATGAAGAAGGCCGTGACGGCGGCGACGGAGAGCATCTCCAAGCTGGCCCAGCCAGTGAGCGGCAACGCGGATATTCAGAACGTCGCGACGATCTCCGCCAACAACGACGTGGAGATCGGCAAGATCATGGCCGACGCCTTCGCAAAGGTGGGCAAGGACGGGGTGATCACGGTTGAAGAGGGCAAGAGCCGGGACACCGAGGTGACGGTGGTGGAGGGCATGCAGTTCGACCGCGGCTTCCTGTCGCCGAACTTCGTGACCAACCCGGACAAGATGATCTGCAACTTCGACAAGGCTCTGGTGCTGATCTACGAGGACAAGATCGAGAGCGTCTCGAAGCTGGTTCCGCTGCTTGAGAAGGTGATGGCGAGCAAGAAGCCGCTGCTGATCATCGCCGAGGACATCACCGGCGAGGCACTGGCGACGCTGGTGATCAACAAGCTGCGGGGCACGCTGCAGGTGTGCGCCGTGAAGGCCCCGGGCTACGGCGACCGCCGCAAGGCCATGCTCGAGGACATCGCGATCCTTACCGGCGCCGAGCCGATCATGAAGGACACCGGCATTGAGCTGGACAAGGTGGAGATGGGCCACCTGGGCCTGGCGAAGAAGCTCGAGATCGACGCGGAGAACACGACGATCATCGAGGGCGCCGGCGAGACCAAGAAGATCCAGGCTCGCATCGAGCAGATCCGCCGGGAGATCTCGGCGACGACCAGCGACTATGACCGCGAGAAGCTGCAGGAGCGTTTGGCCAAGCTGACCGGCGGCGTGGCGCAGGTGAAGGTTGGCGCCAGCAGCGAGGCTGAACTGAAGGAGAAGAAGGCCCGCATCGAGGACGCGCTGCACGCGACCCGGGCTGCGGTGTCTGAGGGTGTGGTTCCCGGCGGCGGCGTGAGCTTCATCCGGGCTCGGGCGGCGATTGAGAAGCTGCCGGAGTGGAAGGCCGTGTACGGCAAGAACGCCGACGTGACGGCCGAGGACGTGGGCCAGGCCCGCTACGACGTGGCGGCCGGCATGGACACCGTGTATCGCGCCCTGGCGGTGCCGCTGGCGACGATCGCTGACAACGCCGGCGACAAGGGCACCGTGGTGGTGTCCAAAGTCGCGGCGGGCGAGGGCGCTTTCGGCTACAACGCCCTGACCGGCGAGTACGGCAACCTGCTCAAGCAGGGCGTGCTGACGCCGGCGAAGGTGGACCGTTCGGCCCTGCTGAACGCCTCCAGCGTGGCGACGGTGCTGCTGACCAGCGACTGTGTGGTGACCGACGCCCCGAAGGACGACGACGACCACGACCACCACCACGGCCATGGCGGCGGCGGCGGCATGGGCGGGATGGGTGGCATGGGCGGCATGGGTGGGATGGGCGGCATGGGCGGCATGGGCTTCTGAGCCCAGGGCCCGACCCTACGCCGATTCGACCGGACCAATTGCCAAGGACCAACACCATGAACCCCATGATGAACTTCCGATTCCCCCTCGCTGCCGCGATGCTGGCGGCGATGTCGGCCGCCGGGTGCCACAGCGGCAAGGCGGGTGACCGTGAACTGGCGCTGGGCGAGGCTCCGGCGGCGGTGCAGCAGACCGTGACGCGGGAGGCCGCGGGCGCAAAGATCGAGGACTTCAAGTCCATCGTGGAGGATGGCAAGACGCTGTACGTCGCGGAGTTCATTCGCGACGGCAAGCCGACTGAGGTGGAGGTGTACGCCGACGGGGTGATCTGCTGCATCGAGACCGAGCTGACGCCGGCGGAACTGCCGGCGGCGGTGCGGGAGGCGGCGCAGCGGGGAACTGCCGGTCTGACCATCACCGAGGTGGAGCGGAAGCTCTCCAAGGGCGTGGTCACCTTCCTGGTGGAGGCCGAGGGCGGCGGGCGTGAGGTTTCGATGGAACTGGCCGGTGACGGCCGGGTGATCAGCCGCAACGAGAGCAAGTGAAGCCCGGGCGGTGAGCCCGACGGATCGTGAGATAAACCAGGGCCGCGGAACAGCGGCCCAGAGCGCAGAACGGAGAACCCCAATGGTCATCAAGCCCCTTGAAGATCGGATCGTTGTCAAGCCCATCGAGAACGAGAGCAAGACCGCGGCGGGCATCTACCTGCCGGAGTCGGCGAAGGAGAAGCCGGTTCGCGGGAAGGTGCTGGCGGTGGGCCCGGGCAAGCGTCTTGAGAACGGCAAGCGGGCGGAGATGAGCGTGAAGGTGGGGGCGACGGTGGTGTACGGCAAGTACGCGGGCTCGGAGGTTGAGGTCAAGGGCGAGAAGCACTTGATCATCAAGGAGTCTGAGCTGCTGGGCGTGCTGGAGGCCTGAGGCCCTCCGGGCGGGTCGGGGTGGTCGTCGCCCGGTCGGGCGTCGGCGAGCGTCGGATCGTTCATTCTCGATAGATTCCCTCTTTGGCAGAGAACCCATGGCTTCCACCAAGCAGATCATGTTCAACGACGCCGCCCTTGCGGAGATGAAGAAGGGCGTGGAGCGACTGGCCCGGGCGGTGAAGGTGACGATGGGCCCCTCGGCCCGCCACGTGCTGCTCCAGAAGAGCTACGGCTCTCCGACGATCAGCAACGACGGCGTGTCGGTGGCCCGCGAGATCACGCTGCCTGAGCCGTTCCAGAGCATGGGCGCGAAGATGGTCGCCGAGGTCTCCAAGAAGACCAACGATGAGGCCGGCGACGGCACGACGGCGGCGACGGTGCTGTCTGAGGCGATCTTCGTTGAGGGCCTGCGGCATCTGGCCGGCGGCGCCAACCCGGTGCTGCTGCAGCGGGGCATCAACGCGGCGGCGCAGACCGCGGCCGATGCGATCACGGCGATGGCCGAGAAGTGCAAGGGCAAGTCGGATTACGTGAAGGTGGCGACGGTTTCGGCCTCGCACGACACGAAGATCGGCGAGCTGATCGCCGAGGCGATCAGCAAGGTGGGCCCGGAGGGCGTGGTGGAGGTTGAGGAGGGCAAGGCCGCCGAGACCACGCTGGAGTACGTCGAGGGCATGGCCTTTGACAAGGGCTACATCAGCCCGTACTTCATGACCGACCCGAAGACGGCCGAGTGCGTGCTGGAGGACTGCTATGTCCTGATCTACGAGAAGAAGATCGCCAACATGGCCGACTTCCTCCCGTTCCTGAACAAGGTGGCCATGAGCGGCAAGCCGCTGCTGGTGATCGCCGAGGAAGTGGAGAGCGAGGCGCTGGCGGCGCTGGTGGTGAACCGGCTGCGCGGGGCCCTGAAGGTGTGTGCGGTGAAGGCTCCGGGCTTCGGCGACCGCCGCAAGGCCATGCTGGGCGACATCGCCGTGCTGACCGCGGGCACGTTCTTCGCTGAGGATCTGGGCCGGAGCCTGGAGTCCATCGAGATCAGCGAACTGGGTCGGGCCAAGAAGATCGTGGTGAACAAGGACGAGACGACGATCATCGAGGGTGCCGGCAAGAAGGCCGACATCAACGCCCGGGCCGCTCAGATCAAGTCTCAGCACGACAAGAGCACCAGCGACTACGACCGCGAGAAGCTGATGGAGCGGCTGGCCAAGCTGACCGGCGGCGTGGCGATCATCTCCGTCGGCGGCGTGTCTGAAGTGGCGATGAAGGAAAAGAAGGACGCGGTGGACGACGCGCTGCACAGCACGCGTCACGCGGCCAAGGACGGGTACGTTCCCGGCGGCGGCGTGGCCCTGCTGCGGACGCAGCCGGCGATCGAGAAGCTGATCGGCAAGCTCAAGGGTGAGGACGAGAAGCTGGGCGCCAAGATCGTGCATAAGGCCGTGGAGGCCTGCGCCCGGCAGATCGCCGTCAACTGCGGCGCCGACGGTGACATCATCGTCGAGAAGATCCGCGAGGGCGCCGGCTCGTTCGGCTGGAACGCCCAGAGCGACACCTTCGGGGACATGGTGAAGATGGGCATCATCGATGCTGCCAGCGTGCCCAAGACGGCGCTGCTCAACGCGGCGTCGGTCGCGGGGCTGATGCTGACCACCAGCGTGATGATCACCGAGAAGAAGGACGACGCCGAGAAGACCGTCGGCGCGACCGCCTGAGACTCGGGCCCGGACAGAGATCACTTCCCGAGCCCGTGGCCGAAATGTGCCGCGGGCTCGTTTTGTAGCGGTCGGGCGGGTTGTCTGCGGGCAGGCTAGCCCGGGGCGACACGTCGGCCGAGGTGTGTCGACCCGACTGACCCGTTCCTCTCCCGCAGGCGCTCTGACCCATGCCGGCCCAGAAAGATTTTTACGAGGTGCTCGGCGTGGCCAAGGGGGCCGATGCCGAGGAGATCAAGCGGGCGTATCGCCGGCTGGCAATGAAGCATCACCCTGACCGCAACCCCGGCGACGCGGAGGCGGAGCGGGCGTTCAAGGAGGCGGCGGCGGCGTACGAGGTGCTGTCGGACGAGACCAAGCGGAAGGTCTATGACCAGTACGGGCATGATGGGCTGAAGAACCGGGGCGGCCCGGCGCCGCATGACTTCAGCCGGATGAACGTCGACGACATTTTCTCGATGTTCAACGACATCTTCGGGGGTATGGGCGGCGGGCGAACCCGGGGCGGTCCGGCGCGGGGGTATGACCTGGAGACCGAGGTGGTGCTGTCGCTGGAGGAAGTGGCGACGGGCGCCGAGAAGGCGGTGGACTTCACGCGGCTGGACGTGTGCGAGAAGTGCACGGGCTCGGGGGCCAAGCCGGGCTCCAAGCCGGTGCAGTGCCCGACGTGCCAGGGGCACGGCAAGGTCCAGCAGACGGGCCTGGGTGGGATGTTCCGCATGGTGACGGCGTGCCCGGCCTGCGGCGGGCGGGGCAAGGTGATCAAGGAGTTCTGCCCGGACTGCCGGGGTAAGGGGCGGGTGCCCAAGCAGCGGAAACTGTCGGTGCGGATTCCGGCGGGAATCTCCGACGGGCAGGCGGTGCGGGTGCGGGGTGAGGGGGAGCCGCCGACGGTGGAGGAGTCGCCGGACGGGACGGGGGTTCGGGGCGACTTGATGGTGGTGGCGAGGGTGAAAGAGCACGAACTGTTCGTGCGTGACGGTAACAACCTGATGATGGAGATTCCGGTCTCGATCACGCAGGCGGCGCTGGGGGCGGAACTGAAGATCCCGTCGATCGCGGGTGAGAAGCTGGCGTTGTCGGTCCCGCGCGGGACGCAGTACGGGGCGGCGTTCACGCTGGCGGGGCACGGGCTGCCGGACCTGCGGGGGCGCAAGGGCGACATGATTGCGGTGGTGAAGGTGGAGGTGCCCCGGAAGCTGTCGTCGGCGCAGGAGAAACTGCTGCGGGACTTTGCGGCGACGGAGAATGAGACGGTGAACCCGGAGAGCCAGAGCTTCTGGAAGAAGCTGTTCAAGTAACGACGGTCCTGTCCTTTGGGATGGGGCACAGCGAGCGAGCACGACCATGAACCCGTTCAAGTGGAACAAGCCGGAGTCTCAGGGCGAGCAGCCGACCGAGCCGACGGACGCCGCCGGAGCCGGGCAGGCCGCGGGGGGCGGGCAGCGGCAGGGCGATCCGGACGCGACGGCGCAGTTGATCGACGAGCAGGCGGCGGAGGTGGCGTCGCTGCGCGAGCAGTTGGCCAAGGTGACGGCGGAACGCGACCAGGCGGCGGCGGCGTGGAAGCAGGTGGCCGCGGACTACCAGAACAGCCAGCGGCGGGCGGCGGGGAATGAGAAGCAGGCCAAGGAGCAGGGCATCCGGGCGGTGCTGTCGCGGATCCTGCCGGTGGTGGACCACTTCGACTTTGCCCTGGCGCTCAAGCCGGAGACGACCACGGCGGGGCAGGTGATCGACGGGGTGAAGATGATCAAGGCGGAACTGCTGCGGAGCCTGGAGTCGCAGGGGGTGACGGTGATCGAGCCGAAGGCGGGGGATGAGTTCGACCCGCGGCTGCACGAGGCGATCATGCACATCCCGCACCAGACGGTGGAGGCGGGGCGGGTGATCATGACCACGCGGCTGGGCTTCATGCTGGAGGACCGGCTGGTGCGTCCGGCGCAGGTGGGTGTGGCGGCGGCCGCTCCGGCTGGCGACACGGGCGGGCAGGGCTGAGGCGGGGGCAGACAAGGATCAGGACGATGCCGACCTACGAGTATCGCTGCACCAAGTGCAAGCACGTCTTCGAGCAGTTTCAGTCGATCACGGCCAAGCCCATCCGCAAGTGCCCGGCGTGCGGGAAGAACGGCGCCGAGCGGCAGTTCAGCACGGGCGCGGGGTTCATCTTCAAGGGTTCGGGGTTCTACATCACCGATTACCGCAGCGAGTCGTACAAGAAGGCGGCCGAGGCGGACAAGAGTGCCGCGGCCGGCAGTCCGGCTGGTGGTTCGTCCGGCGGCGGCAACGGTGGAACGGGCACGGCGGGCGGGGGCGAGGCTTCGGCCAAGCCGGCGGCGGCTGCTGCGGCGCCTGCGGGTGGCGGCGGGGCCAAAGCCGAGAAGGCGTCCAAGCCAGCGGCTGCGGGCGGGGGCGCGAAGAAGAAGAAGGGGTGAGCGGCCGGGTGGGCCCGGGCGGCGTCTGAAGTGGGGGGCCGCGCGGGACCGGGTCGGCGTGCAATGATCGTGCATGCGGATCGTCGGCCATGGAATCGACTTGGTGCCGGTGGAGCGGATTGCGGGCATGCTGGCCGAGCACGGCGAGCGGTTTCTTTTGCGAACGTTCACGGCGAGGGAGCGGGCGGACTGCGCCGGGCATCGGCGGGAGGCGGAGCGGCTGGCTTCGCGCTTCGCGGCCAAGGAGGCGGTGTTCAAGGCTCTGGGAACCGGGATGCGCGACGGGATGACGCTGCTGGATGTGTCGGTGGAGCCGCTGGCAACGGGACAGCCAACGCTGGTGCTCGCCGGGGTGGCGGCGGAGAAGGCCAGGCAACTGGGGATCACCAGTTGGAGCGTTTCGCTGACGGACACCGAGGGGTACTCGGCGGCATCGGTGCTGGCGCTGGGCGAGTGACGATGGTGGACGGCGGGGGCGGGTTCACTTGTCGCCGGGGGCGGGCTGCCTTGCGGGAACGGGCGCGGGGGCCGGGGCGTTGGCGGCTGCGGCCCGCTCGGCGTTGGCCTTCTCGGCCTGCACTTTGGCCAGGTGCGGCAGGTATTCCTGGTTGTAGTACGCCCACCACTTCTGCTGATCCCACCCCAGCGCGGCGGTGGCCCGCGGGCCGGTGCGGGTGGTGAGGTCCACCAGGGCGTTGTGCACGTCGTAGCGGTAGACGTACACCACGGCATTGACGACGCGGAGCACGGTGCCCTCGGTGAGGACGCTGAGTTCGGGGTCGAAGGCGACAGCGTTGCTGCCGACGACCGGCTGCAGGTCGCTGACATACGCCCGCTGGCGGCCGACGAGGATCCACGCCAGGTCGCCCTCCTCCAGCCCGCCAGTGCCGGCGCTGGCGCCGCCGAGCTGGCCGGCGATCAGCAGCGGGACCAGTTCGGTGATGCCGAGGTTGGCGGCGGCCTGGGCGGCACGCTTCATGCGTTCGGCACGCGGCGTGAGCGGGTTGGCTCCGCTGGCGTCGGCGGTCTCGCCGCCGCCCTGGCGGAGGGCCTCGCCGATGGCGAACTGCACGGGGCGAGGGGTGGTGGTTTCGCCGGCGGCGCGGCGTTCGGCGAGGCGTTTGGCCAGGCGGGTCTGGGCCTCGGTGCGGAACCACTCGTCGTCGTCGTGCACCACGGCCCAGGCGATGGTGGCGTCGGCCTCGACGGTGCGCTGGTCGGCCAGGTGCTCGAGGAGGGCCTTGCGGACGTCGCGATGCTCGCCCTTGAGTTGCTCGAGCAGGGTCGGGAACAGGCCGGGGTCGGTGAACTCGCGGAGCTTCATGATGCCCTCCTGGCGGAGGGCGCGGTTGGTCTGGGTGCCGAAGTAGAGGTTCTTGATGCGTTGCAGGTTGCCCAGCGCTTCGCGCTGGAGGCGGGCCGCCTCGCGATAGGCCCGCTGCTGCTCCTCGGTGGGCTCTTCGACCTTGACGATTTGGTCGGGGGCCCGCAAGCGCGGGGCGGCGGAGCGGTTGGCCGGTTGAGCCAGCGTGGTGCCGCTGAACAGCAGGAGGGCGGCGGAGGTGAGCAGCAGGGGGTGGCGGGTGGCCATGAGCGACTCCGTGGAGCGGCGGAAGGGTGGGACGGGCGACGGCCCTGCGAGATGGTTCGCGGCCCGGCCCAGGCGGTTGCGGGCGAAAGCGCTTTGTTTGGTTTTTGGAAGGAAAGTGGGGGTGAAGTGCCCCGGCTTGGCCGGAGAGGCTCAGCGGCGGAGGGAGACGACCTGGCCGCCCATGCCCAGGCGGGTGAGGACGGTCTGGGCCTGCTCGCGGGTGGGGTACTCGCCGACGCGGACGGCGAAGAGCTGGCGGTTGGTGCCGGCCTCGTTGATCATGACCATGGTGGGCAGGGGCTGGCCCCGCTGGCGTGCCTGGGTGCTGGCGCGGCTTATCAGCGTGTCAGCGGCCTGGCGGTTGGCGAAGGCGCCGAGCTGGACGGTGAAGGGGCCGGGGTTGGCGGCGGTGCGTTCGCCTTGGGGCGGGGCATCGGTGGTGCGGCCTGCGAGGCGGTCGGTGATGGCCTGGCGGAGGCGGGGGTCGGTGGCGCGGGGCTCGGCGGCCTTCCACTGGTCGCGGGCGGCGGCGGTCATGCGGAGGCGGGCGTAGGCATCGCCGGCGAGCATGCGGGCGCGGGCGGAGTCGTCGCCGGAGAGCTGGTCGGCGGCGAGGAGGAGCTGGCGGGCGGCGTCGGCGTGCTGGCCCCGCTCCAGGGCGATCTGCCCGAGGGTGGTGTTGGCCTTGCCGGCGATCTCGCGGTTGGAACTGGAAGTGAGGGGGCGGAGCCGCTGGACGGCCTCGTCATGGCGGCCGAGGGCGTAGGCGGACATGCCGGCGATGAGTTGGGGCATGTCCTTGGCGGAGCCGGAGGCAGCAGCGGCCTTGGCGTCGGCCAGGCGGAGGGCGGCGGGGTACTTGGCCTCGGTGTAGGCCTTGAGGTAGGGCTCGTTGGCGGGCACGGGGGTGGCGGCGCAGCCGCCGAGAATGCCGGCAACCAGCACGACGGCCACCAGAGCGGCGTTGCGGACGGGTCGAAGTCGCGTGAGGCTGCAGAGGGGGCGACGCGGATGGTGCATGGTGGGGGCTCGCTCGTCCGTGGCGAAGGGGTCGGGACCGTCGGGCCAAAGGATATGGATGGGAGTTTCGGCCCGCGTATCGTCGGCGGCACGCACCGAGGGGGGCGAGCCGGGGAGCTTGTCTGTGAGCATTCATTGGCCCATCATCCGTCGCTGCCTGGTCAACCCGCTGAGACCCGCGGTGGTGGACGACCAGCGGACCTGGAGCCGGGCGACGATTCTGGCGGCGGCGCTCATGCTGGCCGATGAGATCGAGCGGCGGTGCCGGACGCGGACGGTGGGGGTGATGCTGCCGACGACGGGGCTGTTTCCGGTGGCGGCGCTGGCGGGGTGGATCACCGGGCGGGTGGTGGTGCCGCTGAACTACCTGCTCAAGCGGGAGGAACTGCAGTATGTGATCGACGACTGCGGCACCGACACGGTGATCACCGTCAAGCCGATGCTGGAGTTCATGGGCTACACGCCGAAGGTCGGCGGGCTGCTGGCGATGGAGGAGGTGGACTTCAAGCGGGTGCCGGAGCCACGGTGGCCGGCGATGGCGGCGGATGACGACCTGGGCGTGCTGCTGTACACCTCGGGGACCTCGGGCCGGCCCAAAGGGGTGATGCTCAGCCATGGGAACATCACGGCGAACCTGGCGCAGATTCTGCAGCACATCCACTTCACCTCTCGCGAGGTGCTGCTGGGTGTGCTGCCGCAGTTTCACACCTTCGGGCTGACGGCGCTGACACTGCTGCCGCTGACCATCGGGGCGAAGGTGGTGTACACGGCGAAGTTCAACCCGCCGAAGATCGTTCGGCTGATGCGGGAACATCGGGTGACGGCGTTCATCGGGATTCCGTCGATGTACAACGCGTTGCTGCACGTGAAAGAGGCCCACCCGGTTGACATGGCGAGCCTGAAGTACGCGGTGTCGGGGGGTGAGCCGCTGCCGATGGTGGTGGCGGACCGGTTCAAGGAGCGGTTCGGGGTGACGATCAACGAGGGGTACGGCTTGACTGAGACGGCTCCGGTGACCAACTGGTGCCGACCGAGCGAGCACCGCCGGGGCAGCGTGGGGCCGGCGTTGCCGGGCGTGCTGCAGCGGATTGTCGACCTGGAGACAGGGCGTGATCTGCCCCCGGGCCACGACGGCGAGGTACGGATCGCGGGGCCCAACCGCATGCAGGGGTACTACCACCTGCCCGAGCAGACGGCGGCGGCGATCGACGAGCGGGGGTATCTGAAGACGGGGGACATCGGCCGTCAGGACGCCGACGGGCACCTGTACATCACCGGTCGGCTGAAGGAGATGCTGATCATCGCCGGCGAGAACGTCTTCCCTCGCGAGATCGAGGAAGCGATCAACTCGCACCCGGCGATCAAGGAGTCCGGCGTGGTGGGGATGAGCGACCCGATGCGGGGCGAGGTGCCGGTCGCGTTTGTGGAACTGAAGGAGGGGGCAAGCATGGACCAGCAGGATGTGCTGAACTTCCTGCGGAGCCGCATCGCGGCGTTCAAACTGCCGCGGGAGATCCGGGTGCTGGAGAAACTGCCCCGCAACCCCACCGGCAAGGTGATGCGGCGGGAACTCAAGGCGATGCTGAAGTGACTGGCGCCCGGGCGCGTGGTCACTTGCCGGTGAGTTCGACGGGGATGTAGAGCGCGCCGTAGGGCGGCAGGTCGGGCAGTTCGGTGGGGGCCAGCGGCCGGACCGGCGCGCCGGTGAGCAGGTCCGCGGCGTCCTTGCGCATCTGCCAGGCGACAGGCGGCGTGCCGGTCAGGCTGGCGCCCTTGACGGGCTCGGCGGTGAGGTTGACCACGGCGAGCACGCCCTGGCGGTCGGGCGTGTGGCGGAGGACGGCGAACAGGGCCGGCGTGCTGGGCTGCAGGGGCGTGGTGTCGCCCCGGCGGAGGGCGTCATTGCCCCGGCGGGCGGAGATCAGGCGGCGGTAATGGCTGAGCATCGAGGCCGGGTCGGCGGTCTGGGCGGCGACGTTGACCTTCGGGGTGTCGGGGTTGAGCTTGCGCCAGGGGGTGCCGGAGGTGAAGCCGCCGCGGTCGGGGTCGGCGGTCCACTGCATGGGGGTGCGGATGTCGGGGTCGGGCTTGTCGCCGAGCATGCCGATTTCCTCGCCGTAGTAGACGAAGGGGATGCCGGGAAGGGCGAACTGCACTGTGGCGGCGGCGGCGGCGGCGGGCCGGTTGCCCTTGAGCATGGTGAGCACGCGCGGCTGGTCGTGGTTGGCCAGGAAGGTGCAGAACTGCGAGGCCGGGTAGCCGGCGAGGACCTCGCGGAGCTTGCCGTTGAGCTTGACGCTGCTGCCGTCGCGGGCGGCCTCGACGGTGAAGGTGGCCAGATCGAACTCAAAGACGCTGCGGAGTTTGGGGCTGAGGTTGTCGCGGCCGGTGGCCGGGTCGGACGGCTTTTCGCGTCCGCCGACGTAGAGCCGGGCGTCGGCGGTGGGGGCCCAGACCTCGCCGACGGTGAACAGATCGGGGTTCAGCGTGTACAGATCGCGGCCCATCATCTCCAGCCAGCGGTGGGTGTCCAGCGTGTTGTCCTGCTGCTGGCCGTCTTCGATGAGGTGGCGGATGGCGTCGAGGCGGAAGCCGTCGACTTTCATCTCGGTGTGCCACCAGCGGATCATCTTGAGCATCTCATCGGTGACGGCCTGGTTGCGGTAGTTCAGGTCGGGCATCTCGCGGCTGAACAGGCCGTAATAGAACTGGCTGACGGCGGCGGGCGGGGCCCCGGCGGGCAGTTGCGCGGGCCTGACTTCGTGCCAGACCTGCTGGTTCCACGGGCCCCGCCAGCCGGGGTTCTTGGGGCTGAAAAGGTACCAGTCGTGATACGGGCCGGCGGGGTCGATGGCGCGGGTGAACCAGGGGTGCTTGTCGGAGTGGTGGTTGAGCACCGTATCGATGATGACCTTGATGCCCCGCTTGCGGCACTCGGCCATGAAGCGCTGGAAGTCGGCGTTGGTGCCGTAGTCCTCTTCGATGGTGTAGTAGTCGGTGGTGTCGTAGCCGTGGTAGCTGGGGGACTGGGTGATGGGCATCAGCCACAGGGCGGTCACGCCGAGATCTGTGGTGGTTTCGGGCTTGCCGTCGTTGAGGTAATCCAGGCGTTCGATCAGACCGGCGAAGTCACCGATGCCGTCGCCTGCCTTGGGGCCGGCGGCGCTGTCGGCGAAGGAACGCACGAACACTTGGTAGAAGACGGCATCGTTCCACCAGCCGGGGATCGCCTGCGGCACCGCCTCGCGGGTGAAGACGCTGCGACGCTCGGTTGGGGCGACGGTGGCCTGACCGGCGGCGGGAAGGGCAGCGGCCAGCGACGCCGCGAGCCCGGCGAGCAGGGCCAGCCCGGTGACGCGGGAACGAAGACCGGCGGGCAGGGCGGTGCAGGACGGCGTGGTGCTCATGGGTGCAGCGGGGTCCAAGGGAAGTTGGCGGGGATGATCTCGGGGCGGTTCTGCAGATAGCCGACCAGGAAGGCGAAGGCGTCGACCAGCCTTGGCCCGGGGCGGTTGAACATGCGGTTGCCGTCAACCACGGCGACGCGGCCGGAGCGGACGGCGGGCAGATCCGCGAACCATGCGTGCCGCAGCAGGGCACGGGCCTCGGCCAGGGCGCGGGGCAGGGCCAGCCCGCAGGGCGCGATGATCAGCACTTCAGGGCGGCTGGCGGCCAGAACCTCCGGCGGCACGGTGACGCTCTTGCCGGCCTGGCGCTCGGTGAGGCCGATGGGGCCCGCGGCGGCGCCGGCCCCGGCGACGGGCTGGGTGGCGTTGAGCGGGTGGCGACCGCCGGCACGCTCGATGAGTTGCGGGGTCCAGTGTCCGCCGACGAACAGCGGGTCGGTCCACTCCAGAAAGGCGACGTTGGGGCCGTCGTCGAACGGGTTGACGAAGTCGCCGAGGGTGTACAGCCGCTCGCGCAGGGCGGCGACGGCGCGGCGGGCACGGTCGGGGATGCCCAGAGCGGCCCCGACGGTCAGATGGTCGTCGAGCACGGCCTCGAGGGTGTGGGGGTTGAGGCTGACGACCGTTGGCTGGGGGCTGAGGCCGGCGGCGACGCGCTGCACCGCGGCCAGATCGATCGAGCAGACGTGGCAGAGGTCCTGGGTGAGGATGACATCGGGGCGGAGGTCGGCGAGGCGGCGCTCGTCCAGGGTGTACAGGGCCTGGTGCTGGGCCATGGCGGCGCGGACCTGGGCGTCGATCTCGGCGGCGGGTGCATCATGGCTGGTGCGCTGGGCGGTGAGCACGGGGAGGGCGTGCAGCCAGGGCTCGGCGGGCTGATCGCACTCATGCGAGCGGCCGACCAGCCATTCGCCGACGCCCAGTTCAGCGACGATCTCGGTGGCGGAGGGCAGCAAACTGACGACCCGGGGTGAAGCCATTCCGGGCGGAGGGTAGTGGTTCCGGCGGAGCGGACATGGGGGCGGCGGGGGGGTAAGCGGCAGTGGGGCCGGCTCCGGGGGTGACTGGCGGGCATCCGGCCTATCGGCCGGAGGGTGGGTGGCCTGGTTGGGGGACCTGCCCTGCCACTGGAATCGGCTTTGTTTGTATACCGTTGGCACCCCCGAAGGAGGCCCAGCCATTTCACGCGACGCCAACCTGCCTGCCACCCCTCGCCCGCTCGCCCGGGCCGACCGTTGGTTGCCCGCTCGAGCGGGTCTGACCGGCGTTGCGGCCATGCTGGCTGCCGCCGGCCTTGCGGCCTCGCTGCTGGCTCAGGATCCGGCCCAGAACCAAGATCCAGCGTTGCTGCCTCCGACAGGCGGCGCCAAGCCGGCGGCGGACACCGCTACGCCGGTGCAGCCGACGACCAAGGTTGCACCGGGAGCGCCGGGCGGAGCGGTGCCCGCAGTGGCTCCCGCAGTGGCTCCCGCAGCGGGCGGCCGGGCTCCGGCGCCGGCGGCTGGAGCGGTGATGCGGCCGGGACAGCCGGGGGGGGCGGTGCCGGCGGGTGGGGCGCCGGCGCAGCCGCGTCCGGCGGCGCCGCAACCGCCGACGACGCAGGCTCCCAAGCCTCCGCCCGGCGGAGGCCCGAATGCGGTCATGCCGCCGACGATGCCACCCGGCACGGTCAGCCCGCCGTCAACAACCGCCGGCGGGGCGGGCAACGCGGGCGGGAGCACCGGCGTGCCGGGCGATGCCGTCATGCCGGCTGTGGCGATGGAGGGGGATGTGTTCAAGTTCATGCCTCAGGCCGAGCCGATCGACCTTCGGCTGCTGGCGGACCTGGTGGCGGCACAACTGAATATCGAGATCATGTCGCTTGATCCGGCGATGCGCGACAAGAAGGCGCAGCTGATCACGCAGATCTCGGTGCCCAAGGATCGCCTGCTGGACTTCCTGTCGTTCCTGCTGGCGCAGAACCAGTTGGTGCTGACGCGCGATGTGGCGGGGATCTACGTGATCCAACCGGCGACGGAGATGGGCGGCAAGGTGGGCACGGACGAGTACTCACCGACGCGGATCATCCCCACGCCGGGGATTCGGCCCAGTTCGCTGCAGCAGGCGCTGGGCAACGTGACCGGCGGAGCGGGCGGCGCCCAGGGCGGCGCCGGCGCGATGAAGTTGACGTTTCTGGACGATCTGGGCTTCATTCTGGCAACGGGCACGCCCCGCCAGATGTCGATCCTGCAGGATCTGGTGGACGCGCTGGCCCGCGAGCAGGCCAACGTGAACTTCACGCGGTTTGAACTGCGGCAGTTGTCGGCACCGATCGCCCGGCAGCGGATTCTGGAGTTGCTCCGCGGGCGGAGCGCGGGCCAGGGCCCGCAGGCGGCGTTGCAGCAGGGGGCGGATCCGAACGCCGGCGCCGTGAGCGGCCCGTCGGCGACGC
Source organism: Planctomycetaceae bacterium (assembly GCA_021294835.1). Lineage (GTDB taxonomy): Bacteria > Planctomycetota > Phycisphaerae > Phycisphaerales > UBA1924 > CAILKP01. Next base: position 26,758 of record JAJTDF010000015.1, on the reverse strand, counting down.
TGAGCAACCTGTCGGACCGTCTGCTGGTGGACCATCAGGGCAACGCGCTGGTGTTCCGGGGCCGGCCCGATGAGCAGGAACTGCTGCGGCGGCTGGTGAGCGTGGTGGACGTGGTGAACACGCTGCAGGGCCAGTGGTACGGCATCGGGGGCGCGGCGCCGATCGTGGCTGAGCAGGCGCAGCGGCTGGGGCTGGGGCAGGTGATCACGCTGCGGAGCCAGGGCGGGCAGGGCGTGGGCGGCTTCGGCGGCGGGCAGAACTTCAACCAGGCGCAGGCTCAGGGCGTGAATCTCGCCCAGCCCGGCGGTGCCCAGGGCAACGAGCCGTCGGGCGGGTCGTCGTTCATCCTGGACGCCGAGGGGCGGGGGTTCATGTATTACGGCACGCCGGACCAGCAGCGGCGGGTGGCGCAGCTGGTGCAGGAGTTTGAGCCGCTGCTGCAGTCGGAAGTGATCGTCTACGAGTTTTACAAGCTCAAGCACAGCCAGTCGGAGGATGTCGCTGAGACCATCCGCGGGCTGATTGACAACCAGGTGCCCACGGGTTCATCGCCTCTGCTGCCCGGGGGCGGCAACCGGCAGGCCCGCAACACCGGTGTGAACCGTCTGGGCGGGGATCGGGTGAACACGGCGACGGCCAACCGGCGGACCGACACCGGCGCGGCGGCGGGAGCGGCCGGCGGTGCGGGTGACAACCTGGCCATCGAGGCGGGCAACGAGACCTTCGTGCTGGCGGACAAGGCCAACAACCAGATCGTGGTGAAGGCCCCTCGCCGGCTGCAGGGGCAGTTTGCGCGCCTGATCGAACGGCTGGATCAGCGGCGGGCGCAGGTGTACATCGACGCCCAGATCATCGTCGTGGACAACAACGATGGCTTCACGCTCTCATTCGAGCAACAGTTGATCGAGCTGGGCGGGCAGACCGTCGCCATGCGCACGCTGTTCGGCAGCGGAGCCAGCGGCACGGCGACCAACGGAACGATCACCAGCCCGGCGACGGTGAGCCCGGTGAGCCCGGGCCTGGTGGCCGCGATCATCAAGTCCGATCAGGTGCCGCTGATCATCCGCGCTGTTGCGGATACGACTGACGGCAAGATCATCGCCTCGCCGAAGCTGCTGGTGGACGACAACGAGGAAGCTGAAATCTCGGCGATCCGTCAGGTGCCCACCCAGACGCAGACGCAGACCGGCGGCACCGGCAGCGGCAGTATCGTGACCGGCTTCGGCGGCTTTGAAGACGCCGGCCCGAAGCTGACGGTGACCCCGCGCATCTCCGCGGGTGGCTACCTGCAGTTGAACTACGACATCGAACTGTCGAACTTCATCGGCCAGGGCAGCGCCAACCTGCCACCGCCCCGTTCCAAGACCAACGTGAAATCCGAGTCGGTGACGGTGCCGAGCGACTCGACGATCGTCATCGGCGGGCTGACGCTGGAGGACGTGTCGCAGACGGTGATCAAGGTGCCGCTGCTGGGCGATATTCCGCTGGTGGGACAGTTGTTCAGAACCGAGACGCAGAGCAACCAGCGGCGGACGATCTACATCTTCCTGACGCCGAGAATTCTGCGTGACAACGGGTTCAGTGACCTCAAGCTCATCAGCGAGGGGCCCAAGGCGGTGGCCAAGCTGAAGGATCCGCTGCCGCCGGCACGGCCAAGCCTGATCCGCACGCGGGGCACGCTGGGCGCGATGCCGTCTCCGGAGCGGACCCCGGAACCGACGCCGGAGACTCCGGCGACGCCCGCCACCGCGCCGGCGGCGCCGGGCCGACCGGACCCGGCGAGCGAGCCGGCCGCCGAGCCCGCCTCCGAGCCGGCGGAGCGGTGAGTCGCCGCTTCGCGACGGTTGCCGATCCTGACCTGACCTGCCTTTTTCAGTAGAATCCCACGCATGCCCCTGTTCTCCAAGAAGTCCGCGTCCAACGGCCAGCCCTCGGCGGTGTCGGGCAACGGCGAGCGACCGCCGGAGGCGGCGGCGCTGGCACGCAGCGGCGACTCGGCGGCCCCGGTCGTGGCGGACCAGCCGCGCGACTGGTCTCGCGTGAGCGAACTGCTGGGGGATCTCTCGCCCAAGACCGAGCAGTTGCAGAGCTTCCCCGACCTGCCGGGCTCGGATGTGGAGCCGTGGGAAACGCTGCTGCAGATGCTCGCGGTGGACGAGCACACCGGGCTGGCGAGACTGGCCAAGCGCACGGGGCTGGCGTATATCGAGGAGCCGCGGCTGCAGGATTCGGCCTCCCGGTTCTATGAGACGGTGCCCGCGTCGATGGCGCGGGAGCACATGGTGGCCGGGGTGGCGGGGGATGGCGAGTCGGTGACGGTGGCGACGGCGCACCCGATGCAGCCGCCGGTGTTTGCGATGCTGGAAGAGAGAATCGGGCTGCCGATCCGCATCGTGCTCTCGCCCCGGTCGGCGGTGACGAACCTGATCAACCGGGGGTACGAGCAGAAGCAGGATCTGGTCACCGAGATCGTCGAAGAGATGCCGCTGGACCAGCGGGCCATCGAAACGGCGGCGGGTTCGATCCGCGACTCCAACGACCTGCTGCAGTTGGCCCGGCAGACGCCGGTGATCCGGCTGGTGAACATGATCCTCTTTGAGGCTCTGCGGCGGCGTGCCTCGGACATTCACGTTCACCCGATGGAGACCAAGCTGGTCATCCGCTTCCGCATCGACGGCATGCTGGTGGACGCGTTCTCGCCGCCGCTGGCGCTGGCGGCGGCGATCAGTTCTCGTCTGAAGGTGATGACCGAACTGGACATCGCCAACCGGCACAGCCCGCAGGACGGGCACACCTCGGTTCGAATCGGCTCGCGGAAAGTGGATATTCGCCTGTCGGTGATCCCCAATGTCTATGGCGAGCGGATCGTGCTGCGTCTGCTGGATCAGACGCAGACCAAGCTCTCGCTGGACCAGGTGGGCATGAGCAAGGAGATGCAACGGGCCCTGGTGACGCTGATCGACCGGCCCAACGGCATCATTCTGGTGACGGGGCCCACGGGCTCGGGCAAGACGACCAGTCTCTACGGCGCACTGGGCAATGTGGACCGCACCAGCCGCAATGTGATGACCATCGAGGACCCGGTTGAGTATCACCTGGAGGGCATCAGCCAGACGCAGGTGAACGTCAAGCGGGGCGTGACCTTCGCCGCGGGTCTGCGGGCGCTGCTCCGGCAGGATCCTGACGTGATTCTGGTGGGCGAGATCCGCGATCAGGAGACGGCACAGCTGGCCGTCCAGGCTTCGCTGACCGGCCACCTGGTGTTGGCGACGCTGCACACAAACGACGCGCCCTCGGCCATCTCGCGGTTGCTGGACATCGGCATCGAGCCGTATTTGGTCACCAGCACGCTTCTGGCGGTTCTGGCCCAGCGGCTGCTCCGGCGCACCTGCCAGACCTGCCATGGCACCGGCAAGGTGGCGGCGGCGGCCAATGTGCCGGCCTTCGCGCGGGCGGGCGGAGGTGATGCCGACCGCTGCGAGAAGTGCCTGGGCACGGGCTACTTCGGCCGTATCGGTGTGTTTGAGATCATGCGAGTCGACGACTCGATCCGCCGGTTGACGGTGCAGCGGGCGGATGCTGTGCAGTTGTTCGAGGCGGCCAAGGCGGGCGGCTTCCGCGCCATGCTGGACGATGCCCGGGACAAGGTGGCCATGGGGCTGACCACCGAGGCCGAGATTGCCCGCGTGCTTGGCTGAGCCTGCAGTGGAGTTGGCAAAGAGACCGGGGCCGCGCGCGTTCAGGCGGCGGCATGCCGCAAGCTCGACTCGCCAGCGGTGACGGACTCTGGCGTGAGTTGGCTGACGGGATGCTCAGGCGTGGCCGATGTGGTCGTCGCCGTCGCCAAGGCTGCGGGGGTGATTCACGCCGCCGCAGGCGGGGCACACCACGCCGTACGCAGAGCCCGGCTGGCCGTCCAGGCCGGTGCCGCACTGCATGCACCGGGGGCGATCAAGCCCGGCCGCCAGACGGTGGACGGAGACGGCCGCGGCCGCCAGGGCGACACCGAGCACCGGCACCCAACCTCCGCCGATGAACGACACCGTGGCGACAGCGGCCAGCATGATGCCCAGCACCCAGGCGAGGGCCTTGTAGCGCAGGGTGCTGATCCAGGCCTGGCCGGAGTGCACCAGCGAGGACACCCGCTGGGCGGCAGCGTTGGCAACGCGGGCCGGCCGCGGCAGGGCACGGGGCTGGGGCAGGTCGTGGGCGTGGCGAGGGAGCAGGGTCACGATCCGATGAGGGTAGGCGTGACCGGCGTTTGGACCAGTGGCCGGAGGGCCGGGTTCGGCGACCGGAGCATGCCGCCGGACGGGCCGGAGGGCGGTATCCTGCCGCACGGGGGAGGCAGGACGGCGGGTCGGAGATGGGGGGCGGCGAGAAGCGCCATTTGGGGCTGGGGCCTTTCCGGAGGCAGACCATGCGCAGCGTGCTTCGTGTTGGCCGTTCCCTCCCTTTGGGTCGGGCCGCTTTGGGGCGGCTGCTGATTGGCGGCCTGCTGGCGGTGTGCGGGGCGGCACCGGCGATGGCCGACGAGGGCATGTGGCTGGTGAACCGGCCGCCGCTGGAGCACCTCAAGAGCGTGCATGGCTTTGAGCCGTCGCCAGAGTGGATGACGGCGATGCAGCAGGCGGCGGTGCGTGTGGGGGCGTCGGGTTCGTTCGTGTCGGCCGAGGGTCTGGTGATGACCAATCACCACGTGGCCTCGGATGCGGTGGCCAAGCTTTCAACGGCCGAGCGGGATCTGCTGAAGGACGGGTTCCTGGCGACCTCGCGCGAGCAGGAGCTGCGGTGCGAGGGGCAGGAGATCACGGTGCTGATCTCGGTGATGGATGTCACTGAGCGGGTTCGCGGGGCGGCCAAGCCGGGGATGTCGGCGGCGGAGGCTGCGGCGGCTCGGCGTGCGGTGATCGGTGCAATTGAGAAGGATGAGTCGCAGGCGACCGGGCTTCTGTGCCGCGTGGTGACGCTGTACAACGGCGGGCAGTACCACCTGTACCGCAGCAAGCGGTTCACTGATGTGCGGCTGGTGTTCGCTCCGGAACTGCAGGCGGCGTTCTTCGGCGGGGATGCGGACAACTTCGAGTACCCGCGGTTCTGCCTGGATGCAGCCTTCTTCCGGGTGTACGAGGACAGCAAGCCATATCGGCCGGCGCACCACCTTCGGTGGAGCGTCGAGGGGAGCAGGGAGGGGGAGTTGGCGATCGTGTTCGGCCATCCGGGGCGGACGCAGCGGTTGCTCACGGCCGACCACCTGCGGTTTGTTCGCGATGTGGAGTTGCCGGCGAGGCTGGCGTCGCTGTGGCGGAGCGAGATCAAACTGCAGAGCTTTGCCGGGCGGTCGGCGGAGAACGCCCGCATCGCCGGTGATCCGCTGTTTGGCGTGGCCAACGGCCGCAAGGCGGTGACCGGTCAGCACGCGGGGCTGCTGGATCCGGCGGTGTTCGCCCGCAAGGTGGCCGACGAGCGGTCTCTGCGCGAGGCGGTGGCCGCGAAGCCCGAATGGGCGAGCCAGTGGGGGGACGCCTGGGACATCCTGGCGGGGCTGAACGCCCAGCGGGCGGCGTTGGCCGATCGGGCGGCGGTGTTCGGGCGGATCGGCAGCGGGGCGCTCTCGACGGCGCTGACCATCGTGCGGCTGGGTGCGGAGGCAGGCAAGCCGTCGGGGGAGCGGCTGACCGAATTCCGCGACGCCAATCTGGCGAACCTCAAGCAGTCGCTGCTGGACGACGAGCCGTTTATCGAGTCGCTGGAGGTGACCCAATTGGAGTCGTATCTGCTGCTGATGGCCGAGCGGCTGGGCGGCGAGCACCCGGTGGTGCTGGCGACCTTGGGCGGCAAGTCGCCCCGGGCGGCGGCCGAAGCGGCGATCGCGGGGACGACGCTCAAGACGGTGGCGGGTCGGCGGAAACTGGTGGATGGTCTGGCGACGGATATCGCCGCCAGCGAAGATCCGCTGCTGGTGATGGCGCGGGCGATGGACGGCGCCGCCCGGACCTATCGGGGCGAGCAGGAGCAGAAGGTGGAGGCGGTGGAGCGCGCGCAGTATGCCCGGATTGCCGAGGCCCGCTTTGCCGTCAAGGGCGACAGCGTGTACCCGGACGCGACGGGGACGCTGCGCATGTCGTTCGGGCCGATCCGCGGGTACACCGAGAACGGCCGGGCGATTCCGGCGTACACCACCATGGGCGGCATCTTCCAGCGGGCGGCCGAGCGGCAGGGCGAGAAGGCCTTTGCGCTGCCGCCGAGCTGGGCGGCGGCCAAGGGCCGGCTGAACCTCAGCACGCCGTTCAACTTCGTGTGCACGGCGGACATCATCGGCGGCAACTCGGGCAGCCCGGTGGTCAACCGTCAGGGTGAGGTGATCGGGCTGATCTTTGACGGCAACATCCAGAGCCTGCCGGGCGCGTTTGCGTACGACGACGTGCAGGCCCGGGCGGTGGCGGTCGACAGCCGGGCGATCATCGAGGCCCTGCGGGTGGTCTACAACGCGGATGGGCTGGTGAAGGAACTGCTGGCGCGCTGAACGGTGGGGGCCGCGCGGCCAGCGAGTTTCCGGGGAACAATCCGGGCATGAACACGGCCGAAGCACACAAGGCGAATCAAGGGTTGTCGCGCCGTTCGGTTCTGGCGGCCGGGCTTGGCTCGGCGGCGGTGGGGCTGGTGCTGCCCGGATCGGCGGCGGCAGCGGAGCCCAAAGGCCATGGCGGGGCGGCGCGGTCCCTGCGGCTGGCGCACTTCACCGACAGCCACATCCGGCCGGGATTCCGTGCCGTTGAGGGCGTGACGGCGGCGTGGCGGCACCTGATGGCCGAGAGCGACCGGCCCGATCTGGTGGTCACCGGTGGCGACCTGATCATGTTCTCCATGGACCGCCCGGCGGACCTGGTGAGCGAACTGTGGAAGCTCTGGGACAGCGTGTACGCAGCCGAGTGCAAACTGCCGGCGATCCACTGCATCGGCAACCATGACATCTGGGGGTGGGATACCGAGCGGGCCAAGGCCAGCGGGGATGAGCCGCTGTACGGCAAGAAGTGGTGGCTGGAGCGGGTGGGCCTGCAGCGGACGTATCACGCCAGCGAGCCCAAGCGGGCCGACGGGGCACCCAGCGGGTGGAAGATCATCACGCTGGACTCGGTCAACCGCGTGGACGGCGGATATGAGGGCCGGATCGACGACGCGCAGTTCGCCTGGCTGGAGGCGGAATTGGCGGGCACGCCGGCAAGCACGCATGTGCTAATCGTCAGCCACATCCCCATCTTCTGCCTGGGCATGGTGGACTGCGATGGCCTGCTCCAGACGCCCGAGCAGGGGGGCGGGGGGGGCGGGCTGGCCATCGGCAAGGGCGCGATGATGATGGACTGCCACCGGCTGGCGAGCCTGTTCCGGCGGTACCCGAACGTGCGAGGGCAACTCAGCGGACACATTCACATCGTCGAGCGGGTGGACTACGCCGGGATGACCTGGATCTGCTCGGGCGCGGTGAGCGGGGCCTGGTGGCGCGACCACGCGGCCAACATGAAGCGCATGGCCGAACGCAAGCGTCCCGGCGACCCGCCGGCCGAGCAGCGCCCGCCTCGTGCGGCACACGGGTACATGATGGTGGACCTGTACGCGGACGGGACCATCGGCAACCAGTACGTGACATTCGGGTGGGAGCCGTCGACCTGAGGTTGCCGGCTGCGGCCCGCAGCGATTGGCAGTTGGTCGGAGGCTGTTCACGGCAAAATGAAAACGGCCCCGGTTGTGTGCCGGGGCCGCGGGGGGCGATGGTTTTCGCGTGTGGGTCGCGTCAGGCCTGAGACGTTCAGCCGTTCCACTTCTTCTCGGCCGGTCCGGTGTAGATGCTCAGCGGGCGGATGAGGCGGTTGTCGGCGTGCTGCTCCATGACGTGGGCGCACCAGCCGGTGATGCGGGCGGCGACGAAGATGGGCGTGTACTGGGGCACGGGGATGCCCATGATGAAATACGTCATGCCGCAGGGGAAGTCCACGTTGGGGTGGATGTTCTTCTTGGTGAGCATGATCTTCTGGACCTGCTCGCCGAGGTCGAACCACTTGGAGGCGGGGATGCCGCCGAAGGTGCCGGGGAGGGTGGCGGCCATCTTGCGGCCCAGGGCGTGGAGGATGCCGGCGCGGTGGTCGCCGTTCTTGTAGACGCGGTGGCCGAAGCCCATGAGCTTGCGCTTGCTGGTGAAGGCCTGTTCCATCCAGGCGTCCACCTTGGGGGTGCCGATGCCGTCCGGACCGACGGAGGCGAGGATCTCCTTGAGCATGTCCATGGCGGCCTCGTTGGCGCCGCCGTGCAGCGGGCCCTTGAGGGCGCCGACGCCGCCGGCGATGGCCGAGTGCATGTCTGAAAGGGTGCCGGAGATGACACGACAGGTGAAGGTGGAGGCGTTGAACTCGTGCTCGGCGTAGAGGATGAGGCTCACGTCCATGGTGCGGGCCTCGGCGGTGGTGGGCCGGCGGCCGGTCATCATGTACAGCAGGTTGGCGGCATGGCCCAGCGAGGGGTCGCCGCCGAGTTCGCGGCCGATCAGGGCGCGGCCGTCGATGACGTTCTGCATGTGCCCGATGATGGTCGGGATCTTGGCGAGCAGCCGCTTGGCCTTGCGCAAGTTGGCGGCGGCGGAGTTGTCCTGGGCGTCGGGGTCGGTGTGGCCGAGGATGCTCACGGCGGTGCGGACGATGTCCATCGGCACGGCGCGGCCGCTGGCCAGCCAGCCGCCGGCGGATTCAATGAAGGTGGTCACGGCGGGGTGCAGGGCGCGTTCGGCGATGACCTCGGCCTTGAAGCGCTCCAACTCGCGGGAGTCGGGCTTGTGCCCCTCCAGCAGCAGGAAGGCGACCTCTTCAAAGGTGGCGTGGGCGGCGAGGTCGTGGATCTCGAAGCCCCGGTAGATGAGCTTGTCCTGCTCGATGGAGCACACGCCGGTCTGGCCGCCGATTACGCCTTCAAGGCCTTTGGCGAAGGCGGCGGCCTGGTCGGCCTTGGATGTGGCGCTGGACGCGGGGGCGGGATGGGTGGCGGCGGTGCTGGGCATGGGGGCTCCCAAAGGTTGAATGTGGCCGGTGCGGAGGGCGGGCTGCTCGGCCCGGCGTCCGCTTGCTGAAGGATATTCCGGCCACGCGCGGCAACCGGGCCGATGAGGCCTTCTGCTCAGCGGGGCGGAACCGGCACGACGACCGGGGCCGGGTTGGTGACCTCAACGCGGCCATCGCGGAGGAACCAGACCAGTTTCTCAGCGGCGACGGGCGGGGGCTTGGCGGGGTCCTCGAAGGTGGCCCGGGGCAGCGTGGGTCCGCCGGCCTGGGCGGTGACGGAGCCGGCGAGCGGGTCGTAGGTGAGGGTGTCGGCGATCATGCGTTTGCCGTCGGGCGTGCTGACCTGCACGTCGCCCTCGGCTGAGGCGCGGAGCAGTTGGGCGGATGCGGCCGCGGGCGCAGTGGCGGCGGCGGAGTCGCTGGTTCGCTCGCGGATGAAAGCGCGGCCCCGGTTGCAGAGCATGGTGACGACCGGCCCGCCGCCGGCCGGGCGGTGGATCAGGCGGACGCCGCCCTGCATGTCCAGTTCGCCCTGGGTGCGGCTGAAGGTGAGGGACTGGCTCCAGTTCATCAGCGTGGTGCCATCGGCGGAGCCCGAGGAGTTGAACAGGCCGTCCTGTTGGGCTCGTGGGGCCGAAGGTTGCACCGGCACGGCGGCGAAGCGGCGGCCGCTGCGTTCGTCCACCAGCAGGCGGCCGGCGCCGGGGGTGGTGATGGTCTGGTTCACCAGGTCGGCGACGATGCGGTCGGACTGCAGGTACACCAGTCGCTGCAGCGGGGTCTCGCCCACTTCGGGGGGCGGAGCAAAGCGGCGGGAGTCCACAGTGGCCATCGCCCCGCCGGTCTCCTCGACGCTGCGTCCGGTGACCTCGGCGCGGAGCAGCCGACGCTCGGGGCCGGCTGAGGCGACCGGCATTGCGCCGGCGGGCGCGGCGGCCGCTGCGGCGCCGGTTGCGGCGGGCGTGAAGGTCAGTTGCACGCGATCGCCCTCGATCACGTCGCGTGCCTGGGGATCGGCGACGAAGACGGCGCGGACGGTGCCCCGCACATCCGCCGAGCCGGTGCGGTCGTTGAAGATCAGCGAGGAGGCCCAGGTGACGGCGACGGTGCCGCCGGAGGGGGCTGACGCGGCTGACGCGGCCGAGCCGGACTGCCCCGGCGGCTCGGCGTCGATGCGTCCGGCGCCGTGGACGAACAGTTCACGCTTGATGCCGTCGGCCCGCATCTGCGTGCCGGTCAGGCGGAGGCGGGGGAGTTCCAGGGTGGTGCCTTCACCGATGAGGTCGGCGATCTGGCCGGACACATCGGCCCGCAGACGCGGGGTGCGGATGCGGGTGTCGCCCTGCACGACGTCCACGCCGCCGCCGGCGTCGATGGTCTGGACCACGGTCTGCCCGCTGTCGCTCAGGCCCAGCACGGCGTCGAGGGTGCCGGAAGAGAGCCGCGAGCCGCCGGCGTCGCGGGCGACGACCTGACCGCGGGCGAGCAGGTCTGCAGGGCGGGTGGCGGTGCGGCCGTCGCGGGCGAACTCTGAAGGCGCGAAGGTCACGTCCATGGCTTCGGCGGTCAGCGAGCCGTTGGCGGCGAGCAACTCGGCGTTGCGGCCGAGTGTCAGCCGCTGCAGGGCGAGCCCGCCGGCCTTGGCGTTCGGGCTCGGCGGCATGAACAGCACCACGGCCTCGCCGGCGCTCAGCCGACCCTGGGCGTCGCCCACGGTGACGCGGCCTTCGCCGGGGCGAACGCCGGGCACGCCCACCGCCCGTCCGAACTCGGCCCGCTCAAGCCGGTCGGTCATGCGGCCGTCGGCCATGGCAAAGCTCAGGCTGGCCGTGCCCGTCCAGTGCATGAAGGGCGTGACATTCGGGCCGGGGAGTGACGCGGCGGCGGTGCCGGCCGATGCGGGCGCATCGGCGGGGCGGTCGGCCACCAGCAGGCCCGGGCCAAGGTCCACCACGCCGTCGCGGAACGAGGCCCGCACCCACGTGGTGCTCAGGACGCCGGACTGGCCCAGCACCGGGCTGGTGCTGGCGGGCTCGCTGCGGCTGCCGGTCATGGTCAGCAGCACGGAATCACCGGCGGCGGCCACCAGCGACACGGCCCGGGCCGTGCCCTCGACGCGGAGTTCGTCGGCCTCGCCCTGCAGGCCGAGTGCCGGGTCGCGAAGGGTGACGCGGCGGGGCGCATCGGCGGTGGCAGCGGCGCCGCCCCGCAGCGTGACCAGCAGGTTCTCGTCATCGGGCAGCCCGTCGGCGGCCTGCGGCTGGGCGGGGCGAAGGACGAACGGCCCGGCGAAGGTGACCAGCAGGTCCTGCTCGCGCTCGGTGGCCAGCGAGACGTCCAGGCCCGGGGTGATGGGGCCGGAGATGGTGGCGGGAGTCGGTGCGCTGCCGGCGGGAGCGGGGACGGCGGTGACACCCGCGAGCGAGGAGGGTGTGCTGGCGGGCGAGGCGGGGGGGGAGGCGGGCAGGCCGGTGGCGGCGACACGCTCGGTGCCCTGCTGCTGCTGGGCGGCGTTGATGCGCAGCAGGCCTGCCAGTGATGCGCCCACCAGCGTGCGCTGGCCCTGGCGAACGGTGACGGCGCGGTCAATGGCGGCGGCGTAGACGGTGGATGGGCCGGTGAGAGTGGGGGGGGCGGGGTCGACTGGGTTGGTGGGTGAGGTGGCGGGTTTGGCGGCGGTGCCGCCGGCCGGAGCGGACGCGGACGACGCGTCGGTATCGGTGGCGTAGCGAAGGAAATCGGTCTTCTCGACGCTCAGCAGGGCGATGCGTTCGGCGACCTGATCAAAGACCAGACGCAGCCCCCGGCCCTTGAAGTCGAAGGTGGGGCCGCTGGCACGAAACTCGTCGGGCGTGGAAAGTTCGCCCAGGCCCAGATCGAAACTGATGGTCTGGGCGAAGAACATCGCGACCGGCCGGTCGGTGGCGGTGTCAATCGGGCGGCCGTCGGTGCGGGCGGCGTATAGGGCGACGGGCACGCCGCCCTCGAACAGGCCGGATTCGGGCTCGGTAGCGCCGGGGCGGGTGAACAGCCGGCCGGTGGCGGCGTTGAAGACGAGCTGGCGGCCGTCGGCCAGGAAGATCACGCCCTGCGGGCGCTCGACCAGGGCCCGCCCATTGGGCAGGGGGTCGATCTTGGACCACTGGATCAGCCCGGCGACGCGGCCGGGGTTGCGGCGGTCGACATACTGCACGCGGGCCTTGCCCACCTCGGCCAGGCCGGTCTGGGTGATGTCCACCGGCGGGGGCACGACGGGGGCCGGTGGTGCGGGTGTCGGGCCCTTGCCGCCCTTGGCGCTCCCGCCGGGGGCGGGCCCGCCGCCCCGGGTGGCCAGCAGGCCGAGGATGCCGGTGCCCACCAGGGCAACCGACACCGCCACCACCAGGCCAATGCGCTGCGTGCTGCGGGCGGAACCCCGAATCGGCGTGTTCTCGTCGGCCATGTCGATGGATGGTACAGGGGCAGCCGGGGCTGCCGGGTTTACAAGAGCGGAATCGGCTGTGGGATTCAGCGGTCGTACAGGTTCAGGGCGGTCTGAAACTGGCCCCGGGCGGCCAGCAGGTGCTCCACGGCTTCGCGAACGGCGCCGTGCCCGCCGCTGCGGGTGGTGGTGAAGATGGACGCGGCCTTGACCGGGTCGGTGGCGTTGGCGACGGCCATGGGATAACCGACGCGGCGGAGAGCGGGCAGGTCGGGCCAGTCGTCGCCGAGGAAGGCCATCTCACCGGCGGGGATGCCCGACTCGGCTTCCAGGCGGGCCAGATCGGCCGCCTTGTCGCTGCTGCCCTGGTAGACGTAGCGGACACGCAGGTCGGCCAGGCGGTGGAAGACCACGTCGCTGCGGCGGCCGGTGATCACCGCGACGGGCAGGCCCATCTTCTCGCACAGGCGCAGGGCGAAGCCATCCTGCACGAAGAAGCGTTTGGACTCGTTGCCGTGGTCGTCGAGCAGGATGCCGCCGTCGGTGAGCACGCCGTCGACATCGAGGACCAAGAGCCGGACGGCCGACGGTGCGCAGCGGGGACGCGGAGCGGGAGATGGCGGTTGTGAGGACGGGTTGCTGCCCACGGTGGTCACTCCTTCACCAGCCGCATGGCGATCAGGTCCTGCACGTCCAGCACGCCCACGGGCTTGCCGGCGTCATCAACGACGGGGATCTCGTCACGGCGGAACTCGGCGACCATGCGGACGGCGTCGCGGACCCGGGCGGTGTGCGAGAGCGTGGAGGGGTTGCGGGTCATCACGGCGGCGACGGGGCCGGCCAGTGCGGCCGGGTCGCGCAGCACCAGGCGGCGGAGGTCGGCGTCGGTGAAGATGCCGATGAGGCGGCCGCTGGCGCGGTCGATCAGCAGCATGGCCCCGGGGCGGCGGAGGGTGCGTTCGCCGGCCTTGAGGGCCTCGCCGACGGTCAGGTCATCCGGGACAGGCTCGAGGTTCACGCCGACCTTGAAGCGAAGGGCGTCGGTGACCGGCTTCATCAGCCCGCCGAGCGAACCGCCGGGGTGGCGCTTGAGGAAATCGTCGTGGGTGAAGTCCAGGCGGCGGGAGGCGCACAGGGCCAGCGCATCGCCCAAGGCCAGCATGGCGGTGGTGCCGGCCATGGGGGCGGGTGAGAGGTCGGCGGCCTCCTCGACGCGACCGATGTGCAATGCAACATCGGCAAGGCGTTCCAGCCCGGCGGGCGGGGCGTCTGGCCGGTTGGGTCCGGCGGTCATGGAAATCACCGGGATGCCGTCTTGCCGGAGTACCGCTGCGAGGTTGACAACCTCGTCGGTCTCACCGCTATAGGAAAGTGCGATGCACACGTCGGTGGAGCGGAAGTTGCCCAGATCACCATGGGCGGCCTCGGAGGGGTGGATGAAGTGCGACGGCACGCCGAGCGAGGCGAGCGTGGCGGAGATCTTTCCGCCGATCAGGCCGGACTTGCCCAGGCCGCTGACCAGCACGGTGCCGCCTCGGCGGGCGGACTGGGCCAGCAGACCGACGGCAGCACAGAAGCGGGCGTCCAGCCGGCTGCCGAGACCCTCCAGGGCCCGAGATTCCTCCTGCAGGACACGTCGCGCCAGGGCCAGTTCCACGCCGGGGTCGGGTGGGGGCGGCAGGGCCGGGGCGGGCTGGTGCGGGGCGGTCATCGGCGGGAGTGTTCCGCCGGGCGGCCCCCCGGTCAACCGGGCGGGGCTGCAAATCGTGGAGAACCTGTCGGTGGGGGTGCGGGCGGTTGGGGCGGGAGGCAGAATTCGGCTGGCCCACGCCCAGCCGGGCCCCAACCCTGTCAGCATGGCCACTGCCGATTACCGCGTTTCGCTTGAGGCCTTCGAGGGTCCGCTGGACCTGCTGTTGTACCTCATCCGTCGGGAAGAGGTGGACGTGCACGACATCCCCATTTCGCGGATCACCGAGCAGTACATGGCCCATCTGCAGGCCGACGGCGGCATCGACCACATCGATGTGGATCTGGCCGCCGAGTTTCTGGTGATGGCGGCGACGCTGATGGAGATCAAGAGCCGCCTGCTGATGCCCGAGACCGCACGCGCCGCGGGGGAAGCCGGGGCGGGCGCCGAACTTCCGGCGGCGGTGGACCCGCGTGCGGAACTGGTGCAGCAGTTGCTGGCGTACAAGCGATTCCGTGATGCCGCTCAGACGCTGGAGATTCGGCACGAGCAGTGGGAGTCGCGGTTCCCGTCAGCGGCGGCGCTGGCGGCCGATGCCCCGGCCGAGCAGGCCGAGGAGGAGGCGGTTGACATCGAAGATGTGGACATCCTGGACCTGTGCCGGGCCTTCGCCACCATCATGGAGGCGGTGGACTTCAACCGCCTGGGCGAGCACACGGTCAAAGACGATGAGACACCGATTCAGCTGCATGCGGCCGACATCATGGACCGGCTGCACCGCGAACTGGGTGACACCTGGCGGACGGCGCCCGAAACGGGCATCGAGTTCGCTTCGGTGTTCAAGGGGCGGCCTCGGGGCGAGGCGATCGGTCTGTTCCTGGCCATGCTGGAACTGATCCGCCAGCGGCAGATCGTGGTGCGGCAGGACCGGATCAACGACCGGATCATCATCCGGCCCAGGCCCGAGGACGAGCGGGGGCTGCCGACGGAGACCGGTGCGGAGCCGGCGGCCGATCGGGCCGACGGCGCCGGTGCGCAGCCGACCGCATGACGGCAGGAGCCGAAGCGCAGCGCCGAAGGCGCCAGATGCCGGTCGGAACGGGCCCGCTTATTCGACGGTGACGCTCTTGGCCAGGTTGCGGGGCTTGTCGACGTCGTGCCCGCGGGCGACGGCGGCGTAGTACGCCATGAGCTGCAGCGGCACCACGGCGAGCATGGGGCTGAGCGGCTCGGGGATGTCGGGGATGTACATGACATCCTGCACGTACTTGGCGATGTGCTCGTCGCCCTCGGTGGCCACCGCGATGACGTGACCGCCCCGCGAGCGAACCTCCTGGATGTTGCTCATGACCTTTTCGTACTGGCGGCCCTTGTTGGCGATGAACACCGCGGGCATGCCCTCGTTGATCAACGCGATGGGGCCGTGCTTCATCTCGGCGGCCGGCATGCCTTCAGCATGGATGTAGGAGATTTCCTTGAGCTTGAGCGCGCCTTCCAGGGCGGTCGGGTAGTTGTAGCCGCGACCCAGGAACAGCCAGTTCTCACGCTCGACGTACTTTTCGGTGATGCGTTTGATCTTGGGGGCCTGCTCGAGGATCTTCTCGATCTTTTCGGGGATGGTCTCCATGGCGCGGAGGTAGTCGGCGCAGTCGCCGGCGGACATCATGCGGCGGCGGGCGAGGAACAGGCCGATGAGCGAGGCGACGGCGACCTGGCCGGTGAAGGCCTTGGTGCTGGCGACGCCGATTTCGGGGCCCACGCGGAGGTAGACACCGGCGTCGGTCTCACGGGCGATGGACGATCCGACGACGTTGATCACGCCCAGAGCCAGGGCGCCGCGTTCCTTGGCCTCCATCAGGGCGGCCAGGGTGTCGGCGGTCTCGCCGCTCTGGCTGACGGCGACGACGACGGTGCCCTCTTCGATCACCGGGTTGCGGTAGCGGAACTCGGACGCATACTCGGTCTGGGCCGGCAGCTTGGCCAGGTCCTCGATGAGGTAGCGGCCGATCATCGCCGCATGCAGGGCGGTGCCCTGCGCGGTGAGAATGACGCGGCGGGCGCGTGTGAGTTCTTTGGCGAAAGTGTTTAACCCTCCGAGGACCACTCGGCCCTCACGGGTGTCCATACGGCCGCTCATGCACGCTCGCAGGCTCTTGGGCTGCTCGAAGATCTCCTTGAGCATGAAGTGCGGGTAGCTGCCCAGTTCGATCTGCTCCAGGTCCAGTTCAAGCTGTTGGACCTTGGGCGTGACGGGCGTGTTGTGAATGTCGGTGGTCTTGAACTCCGTTCGAGTGAGCTTGACGACGTTGTAGTCGTCGAGCATGAAAGCCTGCTGGGTGTGCGAGATAATGGCCGCAGCATCGCTGGCCACGATGAACTCGCCGTTGCCCACGCCCACCAGCAGGGGCGATCCCTTGCGGGCAACCACCAGAACATCGGGCTCCTTCTCACACACCACGGCGATGGCGTATGCGCCGGTCACCTCGCGAAGCGCCGCCTGAACGGCCTTTTCCAGGTCGCCTTCGTAGAGCTCGCTGACGAGCATCGCGATCACTTCGGTGTCGGTCTGGCTGGAGAACACGTGGCCGCGTTCCTGAAGCCAGGTCTTCAGCGCCGCGTAGTTCTCGATAATCCCGTTGTGAACAACGGCGATGCCGTGACGATCGTCGCGATGCGGGTGGGCGTTGTGCTCGGTCACCGCGCCATGGGTGGCCCACCGGGTGTGGCACAGGCCAAGGGAGCCTTCAAAGCCCTTGAGGCCTTCAAGCTTCTCCTCAAGCATGCTCACCCGGCCGACCGAGCGGGCGACGTTGAGCTTGCCGTTGATGACCGCGATGCCTGCCGAGTCATAGCCGCGGTACTCAAGCCGCTTGAGACCCTCCAGCAGCAGGGGCTTGGCCGGACGCTGACCGATGTACGCGACGATGCCACACATGTGGGAGACTCCCGAGGGACGGGCAGCGGCGGCCTGGCGAGCCGTGGACACTGCGGATCACCATCCGGCGGCGCGAGCCAGTCACAATCTGGTTCGCTCCGCCGGGGATGCTATCGGACCGCGGACTGCCGAAAACAGCCCGCGACCTCAGCCCAACGAATCTCGGCTGTTGCCGGTTCGACCTGCGGTCGGTTTCTTCCGTCGATCCGGTGTCCGCACGGATCATTCCGGCCGCAGGCATTATCGGAAAACAAAGCAACCCACCCGATCAAGGGTGGGTTGACGTGCTGGGACGACGCTCCGGAGGCGTCATTTCTGGCTCACCGCTGACGGACTGCTCTTTGCTCCTGGGCCGCCGTCCCCGCGGATGTGGACCGTGGTCAAGATCAGCCGATGCGGCGACGGCGGGCGATCACAAGACCCAGGAGCGGGGCGGCCGTCACAGCCGCGACCGGGTTGGGAATGATGGTAATCTGCGCGAACTGATTCTGGCCGAAGGTGAAGGAGTTCACGCCGATGTTGCTGCTCGGGGATGAGCCCGCGCCCTGAAACTCGTTTGAGCGGAACGCGTTCTCCGCGTTCAGAAGGGTCATCATGTAGCGAATGGTGGCCACGCCGGGCTGCGTGATGCCCAGATTCGAGAGTGCCACGCTCACCTCCATGCTGCTCGCCGGGGTTGGCGATTGGGCCAGCGCCCCGACGAAAACGTGCGAGTTGCCCTCAACGATCTGGAACAGTCCGATGAAGTTGGTCTGAAAGGTGATGGCGTAGTCCGGGCGGAAGTCCGACCCGAAGTTCAGGACAGACTGGCCGCTGCCGGTGCCGCGGCCTGAGACGGCTGCACGGCCGGGATCGCCCGCGTCAGTGAGGCCGGATGTGGAAGCGATGCCCCCGGCGCGGGTATCGAGGTACATCACGCCGATGTCGTTTCCGCTGAGGCCCGAGCCCTCAAGGCCGAAGAACAAACTTGTGCCTCGGACGTTGGTCCGCAGAGTCCGGCCAGCGCCGATCATGCTGCCGAAGCCGTTGCCCGTGCCGGTTGTGGAACCGAAGTACTCACCGGCGGAGATTCCGCCGCCCACGGTGGTGGTGGGGGAGGCCTGGGGGTTGATCTGGAAGTTGATGGACTGAGCGGAGGCGCCGGCGACGGCGGCCATGGCGGCAGAAGCCGCAGCGACCAATGAGGTGCCCATGGGGAGGTTTCTCGTCTGAGCAGGACAACAGCCAGACCGGCCCGCGCCGACCCGTCCGACTTTCCTTCCTTTCCCTCCGCCTTTCGGCGACACCCCAGAAGATACCCTCAAAGGAGGTGCGAGCAAGCATTTCGGGCTGGCGGAGACAGTTGGCCAGAACGCCATCATGCGGAGCGGCCTGTTCCGTCACTGTTATCGGACATTTTTCGGCCTTTGTTCCGCCCGCTATCGGACTGGGATTCAGGTGGGCGGGTGTGATGAGCACTGGGGGCCGCGTCTTGGGCGTGCAGGTCTTGGTGGTTGCCAAAGGACTCGGAAATCCGGCTCCGACCCCGCTAACCTTGACCCCCCATGGCCGGTGGTCCGGTCGGCGATGGGTCTTATCAGAACCCGAACAAGGAATCCCCCGTGAAGATTCGCACCGACGAGATCGCCAGCGTCATCCGCCAGGAAATCGAGCAGTTCTCCGCCCAGTTGGAGGTCGCGGAGACCGGGCGCGTGGTCGAGATCGGCGACGGCATCGCCCGCGTGTACGGCCTGAGCAACGCGATGGCCGGCGAACTGCTGGAGTTCCAGACGCGGCACGGCGTGGTGATGGGTCAGGTCTTCAACCTCGATCTGGACACTGTCGGTGCCGTGATTTACGGCGACTACCTCTCGGTCCGCGAGGGTGATCTGGTCCGCTCGACCGGTCGTCTGCTCGATGTGCCGGTGGGCGTTGAACTGCTGGGCCGCGTGGTGAACCCGCTGGGCCAGCCGATCGACAACGGCCCGGCGCTGAACACGACTGAGCGTCGCAAGGTCGACATCATCGCTCCGGGCATCGCCGAGCGTCAGCCGGTGACCCAGCCGCTGCAGACGGGCATCAAGGCCGTGGACTCGATGATCCCGATCGGCAAGGGCCAGCGCGAGCTGATCATCGGTGACCGCAAGACCGGCAAGACGGCTGTCTGCCTTGACACGATCATCAATCAGAAGCAGTACTGGGGCACGCCCGACGCGGTGGTGTGCATCTATGTTGCCGTCGGCCAGAAGGAGTCGACCGTCGCCGCGACGGTGGACACGCTGAAGAAGGCCGGCGCTCTGGACTACACGATCATCGTCAACGCGTCGTCGTCTGACCCGGCCCCGCTGCAGTACATTGCGCCGTATGCCGGCTGCACCATGGGCGAGTTCTTCATGTGGTCGGGCAAGATGGGCAACAAGACCCTGCCCGGCGGCGCCCCCATGCCCAAGCACGCCCTGTGCATCTACGACGACCTGTCCAAGCAGGCCGTCGCCTACCGCCAGCTGTCGCTGCTGCTGCGTCGTCCGCCCGGCCGCGAGGCGTACCCCGGCGACGTGTTCTATCTCCACTCCCGTCTGCTGGAACGTGCGACCAAGCTCTCGGATGAGAACGGCGGCGGCTCGCTGACGGCTCTGCCGGTCATCGAGACTCAGGAAGGCGACGTGTCGGCCTATATCCCGACCAACGTCATCTCCATCACCGACGGCCAGATCTACCTGGAGCCGGAACTGTTCTTCGCCGGCGTGCGTCCGGCCATCAACGTCGGTATCTCGGTGTCGCGCGTGGGTGGTAACGCCCAGATCAAGGCCATGAAGCAGATCGCCGGCTCGCTGCGACTGGACCTGGCCGCCTTCCGCGAGTTGGAAGCCTTCGCTCAGCTGGGCACCGAACTGGACAAGGCCACGCAGCGGCAGTTGGATCGCGGCGCACGCATGGTCGAGCTGCTCAAGCAGCCGCAGTACGTGCCGTACAACGTCATCGATCAGGTCATCTCCATCTTCGCAGGCTCCAAGGGCTTCATGGACGACGTGCCCGTCGCCTCCGTGCGCGACTTCGAGAAGGGCCTGCTGGCCTACATGCAGGGCGTCGGCCGCCCGGTCCGTGATGAACTGGCCGAGAAGAAGGACATCAAGGCCGTTGAGAAGAAGCTTGAAGAGGCCATCCGCGGCTTCAAGAGCACCTTCAAGGTCGGCAAGTAAGGTCTGAGCAAGCGGGCCGGATCTCGGTCTGTCGTCGTTCACTCCAACGGGGCCCCGCCTGATGCTGGGCCCCGTTGTCATTTCTCGGCAAGCGACGTGAAGAGCTGGCAGCGGGTAATCGCAGTATCAGCGTGAGCGTTCGCAGTTCCACGGGCGGACGCCAGGCTCGGAGGGATGGGTGGGTGGGGGCGTGGGGGGGGGATGATCCGATGTTGACACCGGATCGCCCGGTCAGGAGGCGGAGCCGTCCAGTTCGTCCGCTCGCGGGAAGTTGAAGGCGAGCATGTAGTCCACGCCCACCATCGGGAAGGGCACCATCATTCGATAGCCCACGTAGTCATCGGGATTGGCGTCGGCGAGTTGGAAGAGGGTCTGTGCGAGTTCGTGGTACCGTTCGTAGAGCGGGCAGGTGGCGGGCAGGCTTGGGCCAAGCAGGCGAATCTCGGGTTCGAAAGCGATCCGCTCGGGCCAGCGTTCGGCAATGCCAAAGCGAGCGGGCGTGCCCAGATCGGAGTGGGAGAGGAAGGCCGAGGCCGACGGGATGCTGCCGACGGCAAGAGACCTGTGCAGAAACACGTCCTTGACCAGCCACGCGGACGGGATGCGGACGGCGACGTAGCAGTGCAGTCGGGGGTCGGTGGACGTCAGTGGATTGCTGATTTGTGCGGAGTGAAACGGACCGGCGACCAGATCGAGCGGGCCGGGCATAGAGCAGTCGGGGTCAAAGAGGTGTTGCGTTACCCCATAAACCACTCGGGGAAGAACGGGGATGCCGGGGGTGCAGAAACCGGCGAGTGGCATGTCGGCATTGGCGGGGTCAGCGGCTGCGGAATTGGACTGAAGCATCGCGTGGGTGGCGACCAGCGGCATGCCGCCGGGCCGGCGAATCAACCCGAGTTTGCCGGCGATGCCGCAGGTGGAGAGCGATCGGCTGTTCAGCGGCCGGTACAGCCCGATGTTCAATGTGAGCCGGGCCTGACCGCCGAGCAGTTCGGCGTGGAGTTGGTGAATGGCGCGACGTTGCGGAAGGGTCGGATCCGCCGTTGACGTGGTGCTGGGGATGTCCCACGGATCATCCGGCGGGGTCAGCGCCTCGATGAGTCGGCGTTGGCTGCCGCCGAAACGGTCAATCAGCGAGGCGTATTCACGGACGGCAGCAGCAGCGGCGGAAAGGATGCCGGCGTCAACTCCTCTGGCCCGGGCCGCTGCAAGCACCTGCTCCAGGCCGGGGATGCCGGGAAAGCCGGAGAAAAATCTGGACGGCGCAACCGCACGGGGAAGCGAGTAGTCGGTGGCGCGGGTGCCGGCAAGCAGCCGGTGGCACAGGGGCTGCTTGAGGCGGAGCCAGCGGGCCAGCCCCGCAGAAGTGCGTTCCCCCGGCGGTGCTGCCTCGAGCAGTCGGGCGAACTCACCGCGGAGGCGGTCGATCACGCGGGCGGCCCAGCGAAGGTCGTCCTCAGAGGGCTGCGGGCGCTCGGTGCGCCCCATGAGCGTGGCCGAAATGGTGCTGGGGGGCCTGGGCGTAAACATGGCTATCCGGGACAACCTGGTTGCTGGGTTCCAGAGGAGGAACAAACAGATGTGGTGAGTGTACCACATGTCCCGCGACAAGCATCTGTCCTAAGATATTTTCAGATTATTTTCAGCTTTGCTGGCATGATCGAGTTCAAGTGGTAGCCTGTGTTGTCGAGCCCAGCGGATCGGCTCCCGGAGGGTTGGCAGCGGGCCAATTTCAGTCAGATCACGGCGGGCTTCGGAGCGGAGATCACAGATGCCATCGAGACGGTCCCGGTTTGCGAGTGCGATGTGTCTGCTGTCCGGTTTGCTGATCCTTGGTGTCAGCAGCGGCATGGCCCAGCCGGTCAATGACGCATGCGTCAACGCGCTGGACGTGACCGAGGATGGTGCTGCTCCCGCGTGGAGCGGTTCGAACGTGGCAGCGACATTCGACGGCGTGTTCCCTTGCGCTCCCGGGAGGAGTCCGGAAACCCGGCCGAAGAACATCTGGTTCAGATATACGCCTTCGGCCAGCGGGTATGCGCTGGTCACCGCGCAGGGTGCCGGCGACGTGATTCCGGCACTCGCCTGGTACCCGTCCGGCTGCGGCACCTCCCCGGCGAGTTGCCACAGCTTTCGAAACTGGTTCATCTACGACAGCCAGGCTCGCCTGCTGATTCCTGTTTCTGCAGGCCAGCCCCAACTGATCGGCCTGTGCGGCTGGGCGGGTCAGCAAGGCGACATGACGCTGAGCATCCGCCTGCTCGATCCTCCCTGTGACCTGAACGTGCCCCAGGGTGCTTCCGTGGAGTCCGAGTTGCAGTGTGCTTCGGACTCGTCCAATGGTGGGTGCGACCAGTCATTCACGGCGTTCGATCCGATTACACCCGGGCGGGCGGTGACCGGGCAGCTCTCGTGCGGCGGAGTCGATATCGACGAGTTCGGCAACGTCTTCCGCGACTTTGACTACTTCAAGTTCTCCGTGCCCGTAGACCGCCTGGTGACCATCTCGTTCAAGTCCCAGTACCCCGCCGTGGCTCGGCTGTACGGGCCGGAATTTGAACCCGGTGGGTGCTACGGCGAGCTTCTGGACACGATCGTGAACACCGATGTGCAGTCCACCTGCAACGAGTTTGCGAACGAGTTCTTTCTGGCTGCGGGCGATTACACGGTTTCGATTGCCCCTACGTTCCGCGACCAGCTTGACTGTGGAACCGGGTACAACGGATACTGGTTGCTGGTGTCAGGAGAACCGCCGAACTGCCCGGCGGACATCGTTGGTATCGGCGGGCAGCCGCCGGCTGACGGCCTGCTCACCGGCGACGACTTCAACGCCTTCATCTCCGCCTTCGCCGCCGGCGAACTCCTTGCCGACCTCACCGGCATCGGCGGCCCACCCTCCGAGCCCGACGGGCTGATCACCGGTGACGACTTCAATGCCTTCATCTCCGCCTTCGCCGCCGGGTGCCCGTAAGGCCTCGCGGTGTCCTTTGCCGGAGTGCCTGACATCTCTCCCCGTTCGATCCCGCCGACGGATGTTGCCGGGATCGGTTGAAAGACGCCCGTGACCTGGGTGCCGTTCATCGCTCTTGCGCTTCGGGCGACATGGAGGCGGAACGTGTTCCGCTGCCTATGGAGCCTGCGTGAGCCAATGCCCGGCCTGCCAGAAGTCATGGCGGAAGTGGGGGATGAGTTTATCCCTTGTCACCAAGCATGCCCGGGCGGAATCGTTCGCGGACTGATGGGTGTGCCGGAGAAGCCAGGCATGAAGAACGCAAGTCGGTGGTGTGCTCTCCTCGCTATGAAGTCTGTTGTGTGCCTGGTGATCACCCAGGCGGCCGCCGAAGTTCAGGTGGTCTACCAGACCAACCCGCCCGGCGGGTTCTTTGGTCCCATCGGCTTTGACGTCTCGACGAGCCAGTCGGTGGCCGTTCGCTTCATGCCGGCCGCCGATGTTCGCCTGCACGCCGTGCGGGCATATTTCATGAACAACAACTTCGACCCCGAGGCGCCCCGTCCCCTGGTCACCCTGACCATCCAGACCGACACCGACCCGCCCGGCCAGTACACATCCGCACCCAGCGGCATCATCCTGGAGACTCTGCCGCTCACGGTTACCGCTGTCGGGTGGGACCCGATTCAGGACAGCGTCGATTCGGTGGTGCGACCGGTGCTCTCCGCTGGCGTGCGGTATTGGGTCGTCGCGGAGTCGTCCCAGCCCCCGGGCGACAATCCCGTCTGGGTCTGGGCCGGTGAAGACCTTGGCTTCAACGGCAACACCGATCAGGGTCTATGGCAGACCGGATTGGGCGCCGTCGTCAGCATCCGAGTGGAGGGCACGCCTGTCTCCAGCGTCTGCAACCTTGCCGACATCACCGGCATCGGCGGCCCGCCGGCCATTCCCGACGGTCTGCTGACCGGCGACGACTTCAACGCCTTCATCTCTGCCTTCGCCGCCGGCGAACTGCTCGCCGACGTCACCGGCATCGGCGGCCCGCCGGCCATTCCCGACGGCCTGATCACCGGCGACGACTTCAACGCCTTCATCGCCGCTTTCGCACAAGGCTGCCCCTGAGCGCAGCCCGCCGTCTCCCTCATCCCCTTCTGTTCATAAAGAGCGACCCATAGCAAACGTCTTCCGACCAACCGCCCGCGTCCTTCTTGCCGCGATCTTGCTCGCGCCCGCCGTTCACGCCGAGCCCGCCACCACGCCGCGCTTTGAACTGCTGGGCAATCCGCTCAACAGCCCCACCGCGTTCCTCAGCGAAGTCTCCGGCATCTCCGGCGACGGCTCGGTCATCTACGGCATCGTCCAGGCCGAACTCGTCGACCCCCTCCGTCCTGAGGCCGGCATCCAGCGGGCCACCTTCGCTTGGCGCAACGGCTTCCCCGTTCAACTCGCCCGCGCCTCAGGCCGGTCCGACATCGCCAAGGGCGCCTCCCGCAACGGCCGGTTCATCGGTGGCGCCGCCGCCGAAGGCGGTGCCGCCGCGGTGCGCTGGGGTCTGGCCGCACCCGAGGCCCGCCTGGCCACTCCCAATCCGTCCGTCAACCCCCCGGCCACCCAGGACGTCGTCGGCATCTCCGATGACGGCCGCCGCGCCGTCGGCTCGTTCCCCTACGGCAGCGGCAGTCAGGATGGCGCCTTCGCCTGGTCCGCCAATACCGGCTATACCACAATCCCACCCATCGCCGGCTTCCGCGCCGGCCCCGAAGAGGGCCCCGGCCACATCCTCATGGGCGCCGCCGACGATGCCCGCATCGCACTCGGATACGAGACCAAGAGCTTCGTCGACGCGTCCAACCGCTTCGTCTACTCCGCCCAGGCCTTCTACTGGACCGCCGAAACCGGTACTGTCGGTCTCGGCTGGGCCAGCCTCAACGCCGTCAGCCCCACCAGCTTCGTCACCGACGCCACGCCCGACGGCAGCGTCATCTGCGGCGCCAGCAACACTCAGGACGACATCAGCCGCATCGGCCACATCTGGACCGCCCAGTCCGGCTGGGAACGCATCGTCCCCGGCGATTTCTCCAGCCCCGCCCTGGCCATCTCCGCCGACGGCCGCACCGTCGTCGGCTGGTACGCCGGCAGCCGCACCGAGACCGGCCGCGCATACATCTGGACTCGCGATGACGGCTTCAACGACCTCCAAACCGTTCTGGAGGCCCAAGGCGCCGTCCTGCCACCGGGCTTCACGATCTCCGAAGCGCGGGGCCTCTCGGATGACGGCCGAACCATCGTCGGAGTCGGCGTTGACGTGGAAGGCCGCACCGTTGGCTGGGTCGCCACCTACTCGCCCCAGCCCGGCTGCCCGCAGGTCGCCACCCAGCCCGCCCCCGTCACAGTTCCCGCCGGTCAGACCGCCGTCCTTGAGGCCGTCTTCGCCGGCCGCACACCGCAGACCATCCGCTGGCTGCGCAACGGCCAGCCCGTCAGCCCCGGCGTCGGCGGTGCTGCGCCCGGCGGCGGGCTGGTTTTGGGCCACACCTCCGCACGCCTGACCATCCTCGCCGCGCAAACGCCCGACGCCGGCCAGTACAGCTGCGAAATCGAGAGCATCTGCGGGATACTGCTCACCATTCCGGCAACCCTGGCCGTCACCCAGCAGACCAACTGCGCCGTCAGCATCGAGCCCCTCCGCCCCGCCGCCGCTACCGCCGGCCAGCCCTTCACGCTCTCAGCCCTGGTCGTTGGCTCCGGCCCGCTCACCTTCCGCTGGTTCTGCAACGACCAGCTCATTACCGACGGCCCCGGCGGTGCCGCCCCGGGCGGTGGCACAGTCTCCGGCGCCACCACGCCCACGCTTCGCATCGACGCCAGCTCCACCGCCGACGCCGGAACCTACCGCTACCAGGTCATCGGCCCCTGCGGCACGCTCAACGGCGCCGCCACCCCCGTGCTGATCACCGCCGGAGCCGGCTGCCCCTCCACGCCCCGCGCCCCCGAGATCGTCGGCACGCCCACGCCCGGCGGCTTCCTCACCATCGCTATCGGCTCACTGCTTGGCAACGGCCCCTTCACCTTCCAGTGGACCCGCAACGGCCAGCCCGTGACCTCGGGCCCGCAAGGGGCCTCCCCCGGCGGCGGCTCCGTCTTCATCTTCGGCGAGCCCCTCAACCGCCTGATCATCATCGGCGTGCAGCCCTCCGACTCCGGCGTCTACGCCTGTGTGATCTCCAACGCCTGCGGTACCATCACCACCCTGCCCGTTCCGGTCACCATCGGTGTGCCCAACCCGGCCTGCAGCCTCGCCGACATCACCGGCATCGGCGGCCCGCCGGCCATTCCCGACGGTCTGCTGACCGGCGACGACTTCAACGCCTTCATCTCCGCCTTCGCCGCCGGCGAACTGCTCGCCGATGTCACCGGCATCGGCGGCCCGCCGGCCATCCCCGATGGCCTGATCACCGGCGACGACTTCAACGCCTTCATCTCCGCCTTCGCCGCCGGTTGCCCCTGAAGTTCGCCGCTTCGGCCCTCTGTTCGCC
>JAJTDF010000148.1 GCA_021294835.1 Planctomycetaceae bacterium | reverse complement strand
CTGTTGAGCTTGGGCTTCTTGCCGGCTTCTTCTTCCCGGCGAAGCTCGTTGGCCCGATGATCCCAGTGGCTGATCTCCTTGAGCAGCCGTCGCTTGACGGCTTCGGTGGCTTTGTCCACGTAGCCAACGCGGGCCCGTTGCACTCGGTCGAAGTGCTTGGGCACCATGTGCTCGATGGCGTAGCGGAGTGCATCGGCGCTGACGTCTCGGGTGAGCCACGGGGATTCCAAGACCGGCTTGAGGGCGGCGAGCTGCTCAGGGGTCGCGGGCTGGTAATCGAGGTACGGCGCGTGGTTTGAGGCGACGATCTGGCCGTCCTCGCTCACCTCGACGTAGTGGACCTCCTTGGACACCACCCGCTGCTCGCCGCCGGGACCCGATCCGCCGTCGTTGAGCGAGTGTTCAAGACAGAACATCAGCCTGGGCCGGCTTGTGCGATCCGACGGGTCGATCAGCACGGAGCCCTGTTGCAGGAGCGACCGGTTGCGCTCAAGGCAGAGGTCGAGCACAGAGTCAAGCAGCCCGTGCCCCGGGCAGACGAAGGAGGCGAGCGGCTTGCCGGGCACAGAGATGATGGACTTCTCGAAGGTCACCCGCTCGTAGTGGGGGAGGACGGCCGCGGACCGGCCAATCTGGCGATCGCGCTGGCTGATGTGGGCGGGCACGCGTGTGATCTCGAATCGGCCTTTCTCTCGCTCCTTGATGACGCCGCCGAGTTGCGCGAAGGCCTCCTTGAAGAAGGCCTGGATGTAGTGCGGCTGGAGGCGCTGGGCCTCGGCGCGTTCGAGGTCCTCACGGATGGCCTGGACCTTGCGGGCGTCCATCGCGTCGCGGGCGAGGGCTTCGTCGTCGATCAGCCGCCGGAGGTGGGCCTGGTCGGTTGCGGAGTCGATGGCCTTGGTGAGACGCTCCCGTGTTTCGGGCAATTCGCCATATCGGATGGCGTCGATGATCAACGAGCGGAGGCTGAGCGGCCGGTCGTCATGACCGGTCATCTGCATGTCAAACAGCCGCCCGAGCACATCGAACACGCGGCCACCCAGTGCGGAACGCTGGGCCTCAAGCTTCTCCAGGAGGCGGTGGTAGACCTCGCCCTCCCGGGTCTCACTGGCGACCAGGTTCCACAGGTGGCAGACTTCCGTCTGACCGATGCGGTGGATGCGGCCGAAGCGCTGCTCGATCCGGTTGGGGTTCCACGGCAGGTCGTAGTTGACCATCAGGTGGGCACGCTGCAGGTTGATGCCCTCACCGGCGGCGTCGGTGGCGATGAGCACCTCGGTGCCCTTGTCCTGCTTGAAGCGCTCTTCTGCGTTGCGCCGGGCATCGCGTCCCATTCCACCTTGGATGATGACCACGGCCTCCGGGCGTCCCAAGAGCGTGCTGATCCGCTCCTTGAGGTAGGTGAGCGTGTCGCGATGCTCGGTGAAGATGATCAGCTTGCGCCGGCTGCCATCAGTGTTGAACATCTCGCCGGACTCGGTCAGAATGCGGGAGAGCTCGTCCCACTTGCGGTCAACACCGCTGCGACGGAGCGACTGGGCCTGATCCTCCAACTGCCGGAGGATCTCAATCTCCGTCCGGAGTTCTTCAAGGGTGGCCGCGGCACTGACTGTGGAGGCGAGCTCCTCCTCCTCGGTCTCGACCTCCGGCGCTGGGGCATCGTCATCCTCAAGGGCCGCAATGTCGTCAGCACTCAGGCTGCTTGCCCTGAGTTTCTCGAGCAGGGGCGAAGTGCCGCCCCGTTGGAGCAGGGCGGTCTCTTGTGCCAGGCGCTCCAGCCGCTCCCGGCGGCGCTTGAGGCTCTGGTAAATCGCTTCCGGCGACGAGGCCAGCCGCCGCTGCAGGATGGTGAGCGCGAAGCCGACGGTGCCCTTGCGGCCGTCATTCTCGAGGCTCTCGGCGCGGTTGAACTCCTCCCGGACGTAGTCGGTCACGTCGCGATAGAGCTGCGCTTCGGCGTCGGAAAGCTTGTATGCGGCGGTGTACGCCCGCCGCTCCGGGAACAGCGGGGTGCCATCGAACTTCAGCAACTGCTCCTTGACCATGCGGCGCATCATGTCCGAGCAGTCGGCGGTGTGGATCGCGTCCCTCGGCCGACCCTCGAATCGATCCCCGTCCAGCAAGGCCATGAACAGCTGGAAGTCCTCCTCTTTGCCGTTGTGCGGCGTCGCGGTCATAAGCAGGAAGTGCCGCGTCTGCTGCGAGAGCTTGACTCCGAGCTGGTAGCGTCGCGTGAACTTGGCTTCACCGCCGAAGTAACTCGCGGACATCTTGTGGGCTTCGTCAACGATGACCAAGTCCCAGTGGGTCCGCTCCAGCTTCGCCTGCAGGTCTTCGTTCCTGCTGAGCTTGTCAAGCCGGGCGATGACCAGCGGGTGCTCGCTGAACCAGTTTCCGGAGGCCGCGGCCTCGAGGTTCTCATTGGTTGCGATCTGGAAGATGAGATGGAACTTGTCCCGGAGTTCATCTTGCCACTGCTCGGTGAGGCTGCCGGGGGCGACCACCAGGCACCGCTCCACATCGCCGCGAGCCATGAGTTCCCGAATCAGCAGGCCGGCCATGATGGTCTTGCCGGCGCCCGGGTCGTCTGCCAAGAGGAACCGCAATGGCTGCCGTTGCAGCATCGTCTCGTACACGGCGAGAATCTGGTGCGGGAGGGGCTGCACAAGCGAACTGTGCACGCCCAAGAGTGGATCAAACAGTGCGGCAAGGCGGATCCGATACGCCTCGCAGGCCAGACGGAACAGCTCCCCGGAACCAGTGAATGCCCACGGTCGGGCGGCTTCTACGAGTTCAAGCGTGGACTCAGCGGAACGGTACAACAGTCTGGTGGCGACGACGTTGCTCGGCCGGCGATAGACCACCTCCTTCACATCCGATCCGTGCCACTTGATGGCTTGGATGGTGACAACGTCGTTTGGGACAAGTCCCCGTACCTTCGCCCCTTCAACCACAGACTCGAGCTTCACCATGCCGTGTCCCCAGGTTCGAATGAACCGCTTGGCCAAGACTGACCGCTGGCCACCGCTGCATCGCGACGGCTCCGCCGGGGCATGGGTTTGTCGGTTCACCCACTTATCCCCTGCGGACTCAGACCTGCCCACACATGACGTACGAATGCCGGATGTGCGGAGCCGCCTGAATGTGAGCAAGGCTAGGCCAGTGCAGTCAGCGGCGATCAAGGACGGTCAAGCACGGGCAAGGGCGAGCAATCAGGAAGGTCACGCTCCCGTCGATGCCGACCCCCACGGACAAGGGGGATGAATCGGGCCAAGGGCCGGCGTCTGGAGCTCGGCTCGGGAGAGAGCAAAGCCGTTACGGACACCCCGCCACAAACGCCGCAATGAACGCATTGAAGTCGTCCCCCGTCACCAGGCCGTCAGCCGGGGGCGAGCCGCCGATGTTGACCAGATCGGCCAGCTGCTCGCCGGCCGCAAAGGCGGCGATGAAGGCGACAAAGTCGTCGCCGGTGAGCAGGCCGTCGGGGCCTGGCGTTCCGCCGATGCCCACCAGGTCCGCCAGGCAGGTGCTCGCCGGCGGAAGTTCAACCACCCCGAAGGTTGCCGGGGCCGATCGCTGGTCAACGGCCGTTCGCCACGTTCCGGTGCTCGTCAGCACAGTGAAGCGAGCCTCCGCGAAGGAGAGCGTCGGCTCGCCGGCCGCCCACGCACGATACTCGCTTGCGCTGCCCGACTGCCACGCAAGGGCTGACCCGGCAGGCGATGACCGCAGGCCAATCCAGCCGTCACGGGCCGAGCCGTCAAACGCCAGCAGCGAGGTTCGGATGAACTGGTTGCTCTCGCTGTCGGTCACGGTCGCCAGACTCCCGCCCAGCGAAGCGGCCGCTGACTGGGC
>JAJTDF010000071.1 GCA_021294835.1 Planctomycetaceae bacterium | reverse complement strand
CCGCCAGCCCCGCCGCCCCCACTGCCGCTCTCACCGCTTCCCGACCCACTCCCCGACGATCCCCGCACCCGCGCCGCCGCCTTGGCCGCGTCCACCGGCAGCACCACCAACTGGCTGGCCGCGCGGCTCACCGCCCGATGCAGCCGCGACATCTGCACCGCCTCGTCGTTGCGGTCCTTCACCCGCAGGTCGGTCGACCGGATCGCCGACAGCAGCCCCCACATGGCCATCACCACGATCGACCCCAGCATCGCCGACAGCACCACCTCCACCAGCGTGAAGCCGCGCCGCGCCCGCCGCCGCCGCACGGCCGCCGGTTTCCGGGCCTCGCTGCTTGTGCCGCAGATGAACGCCATCACTTGCTCCCCTCCTTGCCGCCACCCTTGCCGCCGCCACCCTTGGTTCCGCCCCCGGTCCCTCCCGCGGGCGTGCCGCTGGGCCGGTTGGCCGCGCCGCGCAGCATCGCCTGAATCATCCGGTCGCGGTTGGCCGGGTTGGCCAGCCAGCGACGCTGCACGTCCGGGTTGGGCGAATACAGCGGATACTCGAAGTACAGCCGCGTCAACTGCGCCAACTGCCCGCCCCGCGTCGGGTTGCCCGGGTCGCCCTCGGTCGCCCACACGCGAACGGACATGTACTTCAGCGCCTCGACCGTGCCGTCAAACCCCGCCCAGCCCTCATTGCCCTCCATCACCGAGTCCGGCGGGGCCGAGATCTTCAGCGGCAGCAGATCCAGTTCCCACAGAAATCGCCGGTTGTCGTACTCAATCGGCAGCCCCCGCTCGGGCATGCGGTCGGCGTCGTCGATGTACTGCAGAATCAGCCGGTTGGCCACCTCATACGCCGCCAGCCGCTCGCGACGCAACTGCTCGGACCGCTGCACCGTGCCCAGCACGCCCACCACCGCCGCCGCCACACCGGAAAGCAAAAACGCCGCCAGCACCACTTCCAAAAGCGTCGACCCCCGCCGCGCCCGCGCTCGCCCCCTCGCCCGCATGCTTCGCGTTGTCGACGCCTGCAGCTGCTTCACGACCGTTCCGTCCTTCCACCCCCGCCGCGGCACCGCCCCGCCACACGCCCACCCGTCTGAACTTCGCCGGCGGCCCGCACGGGCTTACTTGCTGTCCATCGTCCACACGTTGATGTCGTCAGTGGTCGCCGACAGGCCGTCGGCCCCGAAGCTGTACAGGTCGTACGGCTGATCGGCATTGCCCGAGGTGCCAGGGAAGGCGTAGTACAACGCCCGCTTCCACTGGTCCTGCGGGATCTTGTCCATCAGCTTGGCCGCCACCAGTTCCGCCAGCGACGGCGGGTAGGTGCCGTTGGAGACCTGGTACTCGATCAGCGAGGTCTTGATCTGCGACAACTGCGTCTTGGTCAGCTGCACCCGGGCCTGCTCGCTCCGGCCGGAGATGTTCACCACGATCACCGTCGCCAGAAGGCCCATGATCATGACGACCATCATCATCTCAAGCAGCGTGAAGCCACGCTTCGCCGCAGCACCGACGCCCCCGCGAACCGCCGTCCGACCGATTTCACGCTGTGCACGCTTCATGGCTCTTCTCAACTGGGCCCGGCCGGCCGGCGCTGCTCGCCGATCCCGCCGGGCAGGTTGCTCGATCCCGACCACCACGCACACGCCGCCGCCGCCCGACACCGGGCCTCGGCCGCCTGTGTTGCCGAACGCCTGACCACCAGCGCTGCCGCGTGACGCCCGACACCCCCTCCCGCCACCACCACACCCCCGCACCCGCCATCCCCTGCGTCACGCCGGTTCAACGCCATGTCATACCGCCCGACGCCAACAAGGTTCCGCGCCGGCACGCTGCGTCCAACAAAACAACGGTACGCGGACCTGCCCCGCGCGGATCGTGCCGATCACGCCAGCCGATCCGCCCACGCCCCCTTCGACACACCCCCGAACACACCCCCACCCCGCAGCCATTCGGCCCTCTGGCCCCCTCACCTGGCCAGCGTGCTGCTCATGTTGATCATCGGCAGCAGCAACGCCGCCAACAGCGACCCGATGATCAGGAACATCACCACGATCAGCGCCGGCTGCAGAACCGCCAGGAACCGCTGCGACCGCCGCTCCACCTCTTCAGTCATGTCCAGGGCCAGCGTGTTGAACGCGCTCTCCAGGTCGCCCGATTTCTCCGCCGCAATCAGCAGCTTCCGCGTCGCCAGCGGGAAGCTCTCCACCTCGTCGATCAGCGTCCGCAACGCCCCGCCTTCGATCAGCCGCGTCCGCAGCCGTTCCATCTCACGCTTGAGTTTCGGGTGGCTGATCGCCCCGTTGGCCACCCCCAGCGCGTCGGCCAGCGGCACGCCCGACCGCGTCATCCCCGCCATGGTGCTGAAGAACCGCACGCTCTCCTGCGCCATGATCACCTCGCGGATCAGCGGCGTCCGCCGGGCCGTCCGCATCACCGCCTCGCCGATCGGCCCCCGAAAGATGTACACCGCCACCACCCCCGCCAGCACCGCCAGCAGAATCAGCAGCACATTGGCCGCCATGAACTTGCCCGTCCCCATCACCACCTTGCTGATCAGCGGCAGGTCCTGCGCCCCTTCAAGGGCCTCGGCCAGCCGCGGCACCACGGTGGTCATCATGCCGAAGGCCACCAGCAGCGAGATCGTCAGCACGATCGCCGGGTAGATCATCAGCGTCACCGCCCGACCCGTCACCGCCAGCGTCCGCCGCAGCGTCACTGCGATCTGCTTGGCCGCCCCCGACAAATCCCCCGACCGCTCCGCCGCCCGGTACACCGCCACCGACACGCTATCAAAGCTCCCCACCTTCTGGCAGCCGTCGCTGAAACTTGCCCCCGCCGCCACCAGGTCGCGCATCTTCTCAATCAGCGGGCGGGCCGGCGTCCGCACCGTTTCCGCCGCGACTTCCAGCGCCTCCACCAGCGGCACACCCCGCGAGAGCAACTGGTGCAACTGCTCGTTGAGAATCAGGTGGTCCGATGGCTTCAGCCGCGCCGGCCCGGACTTAAGCACCGGCACCGGCCGGGCCGTCTTGAGCACCAGCTTCTCGCGCTTGAGCTGCTCCTGCAACGCCGCCCGCGACTTGGCCGTGCGAAACCCGAACGCCGTGCGATTGCCCGGCTGCTTGCGAGCGGTGTAGAAGAACGTGCTGGTCCCGGCGGTGATCGGCGGCATGCCAGCCCAGTTTATCGCCGCCACCCCCCGCGGTTGCCCCCGCCCGGCCCTTCCCACGTCACAACCCGGTTATCCACCCCAGCCCGCCGCGGCACATCCGGCCCGCTTTGGCCAGTTCGCCACCCCGTCACCTCACCATCCCCACCGCCAACTTCGCCGCCACCGCCGCGTTGTGCTTGACCAGTTCCACGTTGGCCCGCAGCGTCGCCCCGCCCGACAGCCGGTGCAGCGCCCCCAGCACCGCCGGGGTCACATCCCGCCCCTCGGCCCGGTGCGCCGCCGCCTCGGCTTCCGCATGGGCCAGCCAGGTGGCAAAGGTGGCCGCGGGCAGTTCGTGCTCGGGCGGAATCGGGTTGGCCACCACCACGCCCCGCCCGGTGCGGGGCAGTTCATGGGCCAGATACGCCGCCAGGTCCGCCTCGCTCTCAAAGCGTTCATCCACGCCGATGCCCCCGTCGCGCATGTAGAACGCCGGGAAGCGGTCGGTCCGCAGCCCCACCACCGGCACGCCCAACGTCTCCAGCAGTTCCCGCGTGTTGATCACATCCAGGATGGATTTGCACCCCGCCGTCACCACCGCCACCGGAAAACGCGTGAACGCCGCCAGATCCGCCGAGATGTCCAGCCGCCCCCCGCCAGTCACACCCTTGTGCACCCCGCCCAGCCCGCCGGTGGCAAACACGCGAATCCCAGCCGCCGCCGCGATCTCCATCGTGGTTGACACCGTGCTCGCCCCGCTCCGCCCGCGATGCAGCGCCACCCCCAGGCTGGCGGTGTTCAACTTCGGCACCGAAGGTTCGGCCAGCAGCCCGGCCAAGTCCGCCTCGGTCATCGAAGCAGTCATCCGCCCCCGCACCACCCCGCACAAGCACGGCTCGGCCCCCTGCTGCCGCACCACCGCGCACAGTTCGGCATACAGCCCCATGGCCCGTTCCCGGGGAACCCCGTGCAGCAGCAGCGTGGTCTCCAGCGCCACCCGCCCGCCAGAACCACCATTCGCTATGCGCGCCTCGTGCATCATGCCGCAGGATACCGGGGCTGCGTGCGGATCAGGCCGCGCCTGCACCCCCACCCCGCGCCAACCATCCCCCACCATGCCCGCACGCACCGCCACCCTCGCGCTGCTCCTCCTCACGCTCACCGCTGCGCCCGCCGCGCCCACCGCGGCCGCCAGCGAGCCAGCATCGGCCCGTACGCCAGCCCCCACCCCCGCCCCCGCACCGGCCCCCGCCCCCACTGACGACTCCGCCACCCTCGCCATCGGCGAGCAGGGCCAGGCCATCGTCACCTTCGCCCGCAGCGCCGCCGCCGCCGGCTTCTCCGGCGCCGTGTTGGCCGCCAAAGACGGCCAGGTCATCGCCGCCACCGGCGTCGGCTTTGCTGATGCGTCGGGCACCGTGCCCAACACCCCCGCGACGCTGTTCGAGATCGCCTCGCTGAGCAAACAGTTCACCGCCGCGGCCATCCTGCGTCTGCAGCAAGACGGCAAACTCAACATCGACGACCCCATCGCCAAGCACCTCCCCGGCGTGCCCGAGGACTGCTCATCCATCACCATCGCCCACCTGCTGCACCACACCTCGGGCATCCCCGGCGGCAACTCCCAGGGCGCCGGCTCTGATCTCGCCGCCGTGCTCCCGCTGTTCCTCAAAGGCGGCCCCCGCCACACGCCCGGCACGCGCTTTGGATACTGGAACCAGGGCTACGCCCTGCTCGCCGAGATCATCACCCGCGCCAGCGGGCAGGACTACCCGGCCTACTCCACGCACGCCCTCTTCACCCCCGCCGGCCTGCGCCACACGCTGTTCACCGGCGACGCCGCGCCCGCCGGCGCTGTGGTCGCCATCGGCCGCTCGGCCCGGGGCCCCAGCCGCTCAGCGCTCGATCACCCCTACGGCGCGTACGGCTTTCAGTACCGGGGCATGGGCGGCGTGGTCACCACCGTGTGGGACCTCTACCGCTGGGACCGCGCCCTGACCGGCTCCACGGTGCTCAACGACGCCCAGCGGCAACGGCTCTTCACGCCCGGCCTGAGTGAGTACGCCCTGGGCTGGCGCATCACCACCAACCCCACCGGCCGCACCACCCAAAGCCACGGCGGCGCCGTGCGCGGCTTCCTCGCCGAGATGCGCCGCTTCCCGCAGCACAACGCCTGCGTGATCGTGCTCGCCAACGCCGACGACGCACCCGTGCAACAGGTCGCCGCCAGCATCGAAAGCCTGCTCTTCGGCGAGAAGCCCACCTGGGCCCCGCCGGTCCCCCTGCCCGCCGATCTCGCCGCCACCCTCGCCGGCGAATACCGCAACGCCCAGGGCCGCGTGGTCATCATCGAGCCCGGCGCCGCCCGCATCCGCATCCTCTGGGGCGGCTCACCCAGCGCCGGACCGGTCACCCGGGGCACACTCTCCGCTGATGCCCAGGGCGCCGTCACGATGTTCGACGGTCAGGACCGCATCCCGCTGACTTTCACCAAAGGCCCCGACGGCCGCGCCGCCACCCTGAGCATCAGCGTGGGCCCCAACGCCCCGCCCATGACCTTCACCCGCACGCCGGCCAAGTAGCCCAATCGCTCGTGCACTCACCCAGCCACTCAACGCCTCACCCATCCGCATCCCACCCGTTCTGATTTTGCCATTTTGCAATTTTGCAATTTGGCCATTTGGCCCCCTCACCCCCCTCACCCCCGCCCCACCGCCCACGCACGCACCCGCGTGCTGATCGCATCCAGCCCGATCACCACCGCCAAGATCAGCCCCAGGCACACCATCGCCGCCGGGAAGTTGCGGTAGTCCAGGTAGTGCTTGATCTGCGTGCCGATGCCGCCCGCATCCACAATGCCCAGGATGCTCGCCGCCCGCACGTTGTACTCAAGCATGAACAGGCAACTGCTCGCCGCCGCCGGCAACGCCGCCGGCCACACCGCGTGCACGAACCGCGCCAGCGGCCCGGCCCCGATTTCCGCCAGCGCCCGCTGCGGCCCACCATCCACCGCCTCAAACGCCTCGTAGAAGAACTTCGTCAGATACCCCACGCTGTACGCCGCCAGCGCCACCACACCCGCCAAAGGCCCAAAGCCCACCGCCGCGATCGCCACCAGCGCCCACAGC
The DNA here is from genome assembly GCA_021294835.1 of Planctomycetaceae bacterium. GTDB lineage: Bacteria > Planctomycetota > Phycisphaerae > Phycisphaerales > UBA1924 > CAILKP01. The sequence continues at coordinate 10,757 of JAJTDF010000071.1, read as the reverse complement.
AGACTCGGCACCGTGCGGATCACGTTCAGCACCCCGCGCACCGCCCACCGCACCGGCCGGGGCCCCAGGTTCCGCGCCGCCGCCGCCGCCAGCGGAGCCGACACCAGCACGCCGATGGTCGTGCCCACCAGCGCCATCTGCACCGTCTGCACCAAGGCCCCCAGCAGTTCGCCCCACGGCAAACCGGTGATCTGCGCTGCGCTGCTCGGCCACAACTGCTTGGCGAACGCCCACGCCCCGGCCCCGGCGCTGGCCAGGTCCTCCCCGCGAATGTTCAGCCCGCTGATCGACCACGCATACACCCCCACCACCGCCAGAGCGATCCCCGCCCACTTCAGCCCCCGCATCGCTCTGTTTGATGCCCCACCCGCCCCCCCCGCTTCAGCCGTCTGCACCATCGGCCCGCTCTGCGCCAGCGGAGCCCGCTCCAGCGTCGGCTGCGCCGGCACCCCGCCACCCGCCGTCACCGGCCCGGCACACCCAGCCATCCCCGCCGGCCCGCACGCAGCTGGCACACACGCCGCCTTCGCGCCACTCTCACACCCACCCGTCTCACACCCGCCACTCTCACACCCGCCCGTTTCACACCCCCCGTGCCGCTCACACCGCACGCTCGGCCGACAGTGGTCGCACAGCACCCCATCTCGCAAGAACAGCACCCGGTCCGCGTGCGTGCTCGCCAGGTGCGAGTCGTGCAGCACCGTCACCAGCGCCAGCCCTCTCTCGCGGCACAATCTCCCCAGCAGAGCCATCATCGCCTGCGCGTTGGCCTCATCCAGCGAGGCCACCGGCTCGTCGGCCAGCAGCACCGCCGGGTCCTGCATCAGCGCCCGCGCAATCGCCACCCGCTGCTGCTCGCCGCCGCTCAGCCGGCTCACCCGCTGGTGCACCCGGTGCCCCAAGCCCACCGCGTTCAGCAGCCGCACCGCCCGCTCCACATCCGCCTTGGGCGCCGCCAGCGCCGCCCACCCGCGCCGCCGCCCCAGCGAGCCGTGCAGCACGTTGGCCAGCGCGCTGCTCTGCCGCACCAGCCGCAGGTCCTGATGGATCGTCGCCACCCGCCCCTCCACCGCCACCGTCCCGCGCTGCGGCTCAATCCGGCTGGCCAGACACGCCAGCAGCGTGGTCTTCCCGCTGCCCGACGGCCCCAGCACCGCCACATGCTCCCCCGCCTGCACGTGCAGATCCACCCCGTCCAGCGTCCGCCCGCCGCCATAGCCGGCGCACAACCCCTGCGCCCGCAACGCCGCCGGCCGCGCCGCCTCCGCGGCACGCTCCGCCGTGCCGGCGAGCGCATCCCCCGCCCCAGAGCCCACCCCAGAGCCAGCCGCATGCGCAGCATGCTCGGGCCCTTCCGGGTCCTCCAGCACCGCCACCGGCGGGCGTTCCAGCGGCCGCTCAGGTTGTCCGTCGCGCGTGCCGCTCACCGTGCAAAGCCCTCAATCGGCTCGCCCAGCCGCTCCAGCGCCTGCCGCACCGGCTCCAGGTGCTTGGCCGCGTCCACCTCCACCAGGGCGCTTGCGCCATACACCGCGCTCAGCAGGTCCGGCTTCTCCTTGGCCAGTTTCAGCAGCGCCGCCCGCACGCCGGCCACCACCTCCGCCTCCACCCCGCCCCGCACGCAGATCAGGTGCGTCGGCACGTTGGGCATCCGCGCCACCACCTTCAGCCGCTGCCGATCCGCCGAGGGCAAGTACGCATCAGCCGTCGGCCCCTCCACCGTGTACGCCGACACCGCCGCCACCTCCGCCCGCCCGTCCAGCACCGCCTGCAGCGCCTGCGTGTACGACCCCGCAAACGCCACCGCCTTGAACGCCTCCGCCGGGTTCTGCCGCGCCTTCAGCAGCCCCTCATCCACAAACCGCGAGTACGGCATCACATACCCCGACGTGCTCGTCCGGCTGGTGAACGCCAGGCGAAGGTCCTTCGCCCGCTTGACCACATCCGCCATCCCCGTCAGCGGGCTCTCGGCCTTGGCCACCAGCACCGAGTCATAACTCGTCCGCGCTGTGCCCGTCAGGTCCGGCCGCTGCTCGGCCAGCACCAGCGTCGCCTTGGCATCACGCTGCGCCAGCAGGAACGGAATCGCGCTCACGTACGCGAAGTCCGCCTTCCCGCTCACCAGCGCCTGCACCGACGCCGCATAGTCCGTCGGCACCACCGCCGTGAACGGCCGCCCCGTCTCCTTGGCCAGGAACGCCGCCACCTCCTCCGCCTTGGCCTTGATGTCCGTCGGGTCCTTCTGCTTCTGGAACACGAACACCAGCGGCCTGCTGTTCGCCGCTTCGGGCTTGGCCGCCGGCGCCGCCGCTGCGCCCGGCGCTGCCGCCGGCGCACCGCCGCTCCAGCCCAGCGCCAGCATGCCGCCCGCCAGCCCGCACACCGTCACCGCCGCCAACACCAGGCCCTTCATGCCTTGCTCCTTCCCTGATCCGGGGACAACCAGACAGCCCGCAAGCGTAGCCCCGTGAGCACTTGTTGAGACTCAGTCTCAACACCTTCCGTACCCACGCCACCGCCCACCCGCCCCGCCACCTACCCGCTCAATCACCAAACACTCACCCCTCCACGCCCCGCCGCTCGGCAATCGCCGCCGCCAGCACCGCCTTGCTCGCGAACTCCAGCGTGCTCCCCACCGCCAGCCCCCGCGCCAACTGGCTCACCTTCACCCCCAGCCCCGCCAACTGCTCGCGCAGATACAACGCCGTCCCGTCCCCCTCCAGCGTCGGGTTCAAACCCAGAATCACCTCCCGCACCACCGGCGCACCCCCCTGCCCACCCCCGCCACCTCCACTCCGAACCCGCTCGATCAGCGCCCCGATCGTCAGATCCCCCGGACCCACGCCCTCGAGTGGGCTGATCCGCCCCAGCAGCACGTGGTACACCCCTTGATACATCCCCGTCTGCTCCAGCGCCAGCAGGTCCTTGGGCTGCTCCACCACCAGAATCACCCCGTGGTCCCGCCCCGGATCCGCACACACCCGGCACAACAGCGGCCCCTTGGCCGCGTGCCCGGCGTCCTCCTCCGCCGCCGGCGTCCGCTGCGCATCAGCCAGGTTGAAGCACCGCTGGCAGTGCCGCACCTTCAGTTTCACATCCTCCACCGCCCGCGCCAACCCCAGCGCTTCATCGGTGCTCGCCTTGAGCACGTGCAACGCCAGCCGCTCGGCCGACCGCCGCCCGATCCCCGGCAACCCCGCGAACGCCTCGATCAACCGCTCCACCGGCGCCGGATACGCGCTGGACCGCGTCCCCAGCACCGACGCTGCGGACACCGAAGCCTTGGCCGAGGATGACGGTGAGCGTTTGGCAGCCACGCCCAAACGATAAACCCCCCGGACGGCCGGGGGGTAGAAAGCAAGGGGGGTAGAAAGCCAGGGGGTAGAAATCTGATCGGTACTTTGCACCACACCGCGGGCCGCGGCACCGCTCCGCCCGCCACCGGCCGCTTACGGGCACCCAGCCGCAAACGCCCCGATGAACGCATTGAAGTCGTCACCGGTGATCAGCCCATCCGGCATCGCCGGCGGCCCGCCAATGCCCGTCACATCCGCCAGCAGGTCATCGGCAGCGAAGGCCGCGATGAACGCGTTGAAGTCGTCACCGGTCACCAGACCATCGGGAATCGCCGGCGGCCCGCCGATGCCCGTCACGTCCGCCAGGCACTCCATGCCGCCAAGCGTCACCACCAGCTCCAACTGCGCCGGCGTGCCGAACGGGTTCTCCTTGGTGTAGAACACCGGGTAGTTGATCGGCACCGGCGCCCCGCCCGGCTGCTGGCTGGCATGCAGAGACGACACCAGCAGGTTCAGCCGGCCCATCGCCAGCGCCCGCTGCACATATTCGCGCACGCCCGGCAGTGCCAGGTTCACGCTGAAGGTGAACGTCGCCCCTTCGATCACCTGCTCGCCCGGCTGCACCGCCGTCGTCGTGCCCACCGCCAGCGGCGCCACCTCAAACCGCCCGCCCTCCGCGGCACTGCCGGTCACGTTGTTCGACACGTTCACCGCCTGCCCCAGTTCGTTGAACGCCACCGGGAACACGTTGCGGTTGTTCCGCGCCGGCGGCGGATTGGGCGCCGCCGACGAGAACGGCGAGTTCTCCTGGAACGTCAAGGCCGACCACAGCGGCGCACCCGGCGCCGGGCTCGTCGGGCGATACCCGCACGCGTACAGCTCCACCGGCCGCCCCGCGTCCGCATCAGCGATGAAGAACGGATCGCTCGACGCGAAGTAGCTCTGGAACGGGTCCTGCGTCGGGTCATACACAAACGCCGCCGACGCGTCCGGCACCGTCACCGTCAGCCGCACCGTCAGCGACTGCACGTTGTAATGGCTCAGCGGCATGCCCGTCGGCACGTCCGGCCCGGTGTTGAACCCGATCAGCACCTCCGCGTCGCGGTCGTCAAACCCCGTCACCCCGTTGGTCGTAAACGTCGGCGCCGAGCTGCGGATGCCCTGGAAGTCCCCGAAGGGGTAGTTCCAACGGTCCAGGTTCGGCGTAAGCCGCGTCACCGTAACCGTTTGCGCCATCGCCGCCGTGCCGGCCAGCCCCGCCACAACCAGCACCGCACCCAACCGCTGCATGGTCTTGGTCGCTCCTGCGTTCATCCTCTTGGTCTCCTCTCGCACCAAACCCCGCTCGCGGCACCCGCTCACGGCCGATACACAACCCATAAGCACCCCCGCTCCCAACACCAAACAAAACACAAGCAACCCAAACTCCCCAGCAAAGCAATCACCCCGACCCAGAACCCCAATTCCTGTCAGATCGTACTCAGTACTGTCATTTCGGAACCGTGGTTCTCCTGAACAGCATACGCTTTTACACGACTTGATGACTCCCGTATCCGCTGGTTGGCCTCATGATTTCTGACCATTCTCAGCTTCCCGGACCTGCCGTCGCCACCTCCGCGGTGCGCGTCCGTCGCTGCCCCCTCCGGGCGCTGGGGCCCACCGCGTTCACCCTCATCGAACTGCTGGTGGTCATCGCCATCATCGCCGTGCTGGTCGCCATCGCCGTGCCCGCCCTGGGGCGTGCCCGGGGCTTGGCCAAGCAGACCCGCGAGCTCTCGGCCAGCAGCCAGTTGATGACGGCTTACACCTTGTACGCCAACGACTTCCGAGGGGCCGTGATGCCCGGCTACGGCTCGGTCGCCCATGGCAACGCCGCCCCGGTCGGCGGCACCCAGCCGCTGATCGCCACCGACGACAACGGCAACCGCCTGCTCGGCCAGGAGGCCCGGCGGTATCCCTGGCGCATCGCCCCCTACCTCGGGTACAACTTCGCCGGCCTCTACGACGACCCCAAGGTGCTCGACAACTACCGCCGGCGTGAGGACTACCTCTACGTCGTCAGCCTTTCCCCCTCGCTGGGCATCAACGCCGACTTCGTCGGCGGCAAGGGCGAACCGGGCTTCGGCTTCAACCCCATGGCCCTGCGTCGCTGGGGCCGCTTCTACGTCAGCAAGATCGAAGAGGCCCGCCGCCCCTCCGACTTGCTGGTCTTCGTCTCCGCCCGGGGCGTCGGCCCCGATGGCGAGAACGTCCCCGGCTTCCACATCGTCGACAGCCCGCGCTCGAACTTCGAACGCTGGACCCCCGGCGCCTTCGACCGCTCCCTCCCCGCCGAGGCCTACGGCAACGTGGACCCGCGCCACGGCGGCCAGGCCGTGGTCAGCTACTTCGACGGGCACGGCGGCAGCCTGAAGATGGACGACCTCCGCGACATGCGCCGCTGGAGCGACCGCGCCACCGCGCCCGACTGGCAGTTGCCGTGAACCCCGGCCCAACGCCGCCCCCACCGCCGCTCATCCGCCCCGGCACCGCCGCCGACGTTCCCGCCCTGCTCCCCATGGTGCGATCGCTGATCGACCTGCACCGCCAGTGGGACGCCCCGCGCTTTGACACCGTGCCCCACGTGCTGGAGATGTACCGCCGCTGGCTGCCCGAGCGTGCCGTAGACCCCGAGAGCGTGCTGCTGGTCGCCGAATCGGCTGACACATCGGCCGCCCCCGGGCAAGCCCTGCTCGGCTTCATCGTCGCCCAGGTGCAGGACAACATCCCCATCTACACCACGGCCCGCTACGGCTGGGTGCACGACCTCTGGGTCGAGCCTCACGCCCGGGGCCGGGGTGTCGCCACCGCGCTGCTGACCACCTGCGTGCACCGCCTGCACGCCATCGGCTGCACCCAGGTGCGGGGCGAAACCGCCCACGCCAACCACGCCTCCCGCGCCCTGCTCACCCGCCTCGGCTGGCGGGCGACGGCGGTGGAGATGCAGATGGATCTGAGCGCCGGGTGGGGGTGAGAAGCGCCGTCACCGCGAGCCCAGCACGCTCAGTCCCCGGAAGCGGCCGCGCCCGCCACCAGCCTCCATCCGCCGCTCATCGCTCCTTGCGGATGAGTTCCTTGGCTTTCCGTTGGCTTGAGAGCGCCCGCCACACATCGTGACGCGTCATGGTCAGGCCCGTTCGGGCGACGAACTGCGTGTACAGCCATTCGAACTCCTCCGTGTACGGCAAGTCATCAACCGTGCGCTTCGTGGAGCTGTACAACTCACGGAGTGTCGCCTTCTGCTCCTTGGCAAGCACCAGCCGCTGCCCGACGGAGCCCGAAACACCCTTCGATTCGCGCGTCATGCTTCCACCTCTGATCATTCAACCGCTCTGACGATCTCGGTCGCCAGAAACACCCGATTGCGCTTCCGGCCCGTCACTTCCTGCACGATCTTGGCCGCGACCAGCTTGTCAATGTTCAACTGCGCCGCGCGCTGGGTGACGCCTAGCAACTTTGCCGCCTGGGGAACGCTGATCGCAGGATGCGCAAACAGCTGGTCCGCGAGCGCCAGCGGGTGCGCCGAAGCGCGTCTCCCAACCAGCCGGCGTCGATAGTCCTCCCGCAGGGCACTGAGCTTGGCGGCCCGCTCCACGGCGTCCATCGCCGACTCGGCCACTCCGCGAAGGAAGAAGACAAACCACTCCCGCCACTCTCCACGCTGGCTGACTCCCAGCAGTCGCTCGTAGTACTGCTGGCGGTGTCGCTCCAAATACGCCGACAGATACAGCAGCGGCTCCGGCAGCACACCCTCGATGCACAACAGCAGCGTGACCAGCAACCGACCGATGCGACCGTTGCCGTCATAGAACGGATGGATGGCCTCGAACTGATAGTGCACGGCCGCCAGCCTCACCAGCGTCGGCAGCTCGCTCTTGGCATGCAGGAACTTCTCGAACGCCGCCAGACACCCGGTCATCTCGTTCACAGGTGGCGGCACAAACACCGCTTCATCGATCGGTCGCCCCGCCGGACCGATCCAGTTCTGTGAACGCCTGAACTCGCCGATCGCCTGATTCTGGCCGCGGACACCCTCCAGCAGTCGGCCGTGCATCTCGCACAACAAACGCTGACTCATCGGCAGGATCCGCTGCCGTGCCAGGCCATAGTCCAGAGCGCGAACGTAGTTGACAACCTCCAGCACGTCGCCAACCGCAGGCTCACCCACCGGCGCCGCCTCAAACAACAGCAGATCCGACAGCGAGGCCTGGGTGCCTTCGATGCGGCTTGACAACACCGCCTCACGCCGCTTGAACGGCCCGATCAGAAGGTGCGGATTGGGCAGATTGCGTCCCACCCCGGCGAGCTGCCCGAGCGCCCGATCCGCGGCAGACAACGCCGTGACGATCTCACCCGTCCACGGAAAGACGGGCGGCAGCGGGGCCGGCACATACGCGCAGACGGACCGCCCATCGGTGGCGATCTGGACCAATCGGCCGGGGTGCCCGGGCTGGAATGCCGCCGCGTTCACGCTGTGATACCTCCGTGCGCCATCGCCGTCCCTGTGATACTTTTGAGCCGTTCAGTATCATAACGACACAGAACTGCACGGCGCGATGCCACTGGCGGGCACAACGCCGGCACCACAGCGGCCCGTCGGTGAGCCCTCACCTTCGTACAAGTCCGATAATACATCTCGAAGGCTCCGCCCACGATCGGCTGCACCCAGGTGCGGGGCGAAACCGCCCATGCCAACCACGCCTCCCGCGCCCTGCTCACGCGGCTCGGCTGGCGGGCGACAGCGGTGGAGATGCAGATTGAACTGACCGGCCAGCCCGCCCCCGACACCTCACCCTGAAGCGTCGTCCGCGGCACCCACCGGCCACCCCTCACTCCTCCTCATCATCCTCCAACTCAAACTCCACCCACTCCCCGCCCGGCCCTTCGCGCTCCGCTGCGGACCCCGGGGGCAGATCGGCCACCTCCGCCAGGCTCGGGTCCAACTTCAGCATCCCCGCCAGCGACACCACCCGCCCGTCCTCCGTCTCGCCGGTCGTGCCGCACAAAAACTGCCACCCGCCGTCCTCGTCGCGCACCACCAGCCGCACCGGCTCGGTCTTCTCCACCACCTGCCGCGTGGTGATCGCCGCCGTGTTCGGTGCATCCTCAAACGGCCATTCGTTGCCCTGTGCCATGCCCGCACTCCTGTCTTCGGCCCCGGCCCGGGCCGCACACCGGCCCCGCCCGACCGCCCAACATCCGCAACGTTATCCGCACGCCCGCCTGACCGCCCCGCCACCTTCGGCCCCCCGGGGGCTTGACAACCTCCGGCGGCGTGGTATTGTTTAGGAGTCCGAAGCATCTCGTGGGCACACCACCGCCCCGTCATCATCCCCCATGCACCCCTCCACCCCCAGCCAACCCGACGACCAACCCGCCGACACGCTGGCCGACGAACTGCCCAGCAAACTGGCCAGCGGGCTCGCCAAAGTCGGCCTGGTCATGCGCCACCAGGCCTGGAAGGCCGCCGACCACGCCGGCCTCTCCCCCACCCAGGCCCAGGTCCTCGCCCTGCTCCACGCCCGCACCACCGGCGACGGCCTGACCATGTCGCAGATCGCCGCCGAACTGGCCATCACCCCCGCCACCCTCAGCGACTCCGTCGCCGCCCTGGAACGCAAGGGCCTGGCCAGCCGCGCCCGCGACCAGCGCGACGCCCGCATCGTCCGCCTGAGCCTCACCCCCGAGGGCGCACGCCACGCACGCCAGAACGCCGGCTGGCCCGACGTTCTGCTCGCCGCGATCGACACCCTCAGCGACGACGAACGCGCCGTCTTCATCCGCGCCCTCATCAAGATGATCCACTCCCTGCAGGCCGCCGGCCAGGTGCCCACCGCCCGCATGTGCCCCACCTGCACCTACTTCCGCCCCAACGCCCACGACTCGCCCGAGCGTCCCCACCACTGCGCCTACGTCGACGCCCCGCTCGCCGAGCTCGACCTCCGCCTGGACTGCCCCGAGCACACCCCCGCGCCCGCACCCGAGGCCCAACGCACATGGCAGCTCTTCGTGCACGGCGCACCGCTGACGCCCAGAAGGCCAGCCAAACCAGCCAAACCAGCCAAACCAGCCAAGCCGGCCAAACCCGCAAAGACCACAAAGTCCGCGGCCGCACGTGCGCGCCGCGTCCGTTCCCCCCAACCCCGTAAGGAGTCCTGAATCATGAAGTCCGCCACGTTCTACCACGCCGGTTGCCCCGTCTGCGTCCAGGCCGAGCAAACCGTTGCCCACGCCCTGGACCGCACCCGCTTCAATGTTGAGATCGTGCACCTCGGCCAGCAGCCCGCCCGCCTGGCCGACGCCCAGCGCGCCGGCGTGCTCTCCGTCCCCGCCCTGGTCATCGACGGCGCACCTTACCACATCAACTTCGGCGCCAAGCTCTCCGACCTGGCCAAGTAATCCGCTGGCCCCCCGGCCCCCCCCCCCCGGCCCACCAGCCACAGCCGGCAACCTGACGCGGCGCATCCGCGCCGCACCGTTGCCGCCAAACACCAACACGTTCAGTCCTCAACGGAGTTCCCCCATCATGAACCGCCGCACCGCTGTCTCTGCGCTCGCCCTGGCCCTGGCCGCCTCCGGCATCGCGTTCGTCGCCCTCGCCCAACCGCCCGCAGCACCCCCCGCAGCGCCGCCCACCAAACCCACCACCACAACCACCGCCCCCGCCATCCCCGGCTACACCTTCGGCTCGCCCGATCTGGCCCGCTCCCCCATCACCCTGGCCGATCTGGACGCCCTCGAGCGTTCCCTCCTGCTCACCGATGATGACCTGGCCGCGCTGCGCCAGTCCAAGGCCATCCTCGCCGACCAGACCGACGCCATCCTGGATGTCTGGTACGGCTTCGTCGGCTCCACGCCCGAACTGCTCGCCTTCTTCGGCAACGCCACCACCGGCAAGCCCGAGGGCGAGTACCTCGCCCGCGTCCGCGCCCGCTTCGCCCGCTGGATCCTCGACACCGCCGACGCCAACTTCGACCAGAAGTGGCTCGACTACCAGCACGAGATCGCCCTCCGCCACCACCGCACCAAGAAAAACCGCACCGACAACGCCCCCAGCGTCCCCATCGTCAACTACCGCTACATCCCCGCCCTCACCATCCCCATCACCACCACCCTCAAGCCCTTCCTGGCCAGCAAGGGTGCCACCCCCGAGCAGGTCGAGAAGATGCACGCCGCCTGGGTCAAGGCCGTCCTCCTCCAGGCCATCCTCTGGGGCCAGCCCTACGTCCGCGACGGCGAGTTCTGATCGCCACTCGACCCGCCAAGCATCACCGACGACGCCCCACAACACATCGCCTTCCCCGTGCAGCGCGGCCCACTTCAGCCGCGCTGCACGCCTGCGCTGGCACCCCACCGCCGCTCACTTCCGCTCCGCGCCCCCCGCCCCCCCGCCCGCTCCCCCAGCGCCCGCCGCAGCGCGTT
>JAJTDF010000002.1 GCA_021294835.1 Planctomycetaceae bacterium | reverse complement strand
CCGCCCTTGATCCCAGCACCCCGATGGGTTATGGCGACACGCGGACCGCTGCCGCTCATTATCCACTGATGCCGGGAGGGCGTGCCGCCCTCCCCGGCACCCCTCCCGGCTCAAGCCGGGCGGTCAGATTGGGTGGCGGCCCCAGCGGGTCCGGTTGCGGACGGGGCGATGTGGCCTCCGCGACCGCACCACGGAGACTTGGGGTCAGGGAGGCGCCCCAGAACCACCTGCGCCCGCTCCGGCAGGTCTTGGCCTTTGGCCGGGGGGAGTCGGGGGCGGCACGCACCCGACACCGGCGGGCCACTTCGAAGGGACTCGGCGCGCGGCGACGGACCTTGAGCCCGCGAAGCCCGCCTGTACCGATGCTTGCTCAGCCGCAGCTGAAGTTCCCGGACCGCATGGCGGATGAAGGTTGCGGCCGCCTTCGGCGTCACCGTGAGCGGCCCAGACTATGTTTGCCTCATGTCGTCATTACCCAAGGCTGAGACCACAGGTCAGTGTCCGGCTTGCCAGAACGTGGTCAGATTCGAACGCGTCACGCTGAGGTGTGAGAAGTCACGCGTTGAAGAGATCGGCGGGCAGTCGGTGCTGCTGGACTACATGGAGAGCATCAACCAGATTGAAGTCCGCGATCCGTCGGACAAGTCGGCCGGGGTGTTTGACGTGTGCATGTGCCCGGCGTGCCGCCAGCCCTGCATTGTGCAGTGCAAAGGGGTCAGTCGGACGCTGGTGCTGCCAAGCTCCTCCGCGCCCCGGTTGCTGCCGGAGACCGTTGATCCGGAAATGCGGGAGGAGTTTGCTGAAGCAGCTCGGGTGCTGCCGATCTCGCCCAAGGCGAGCGCCGCCCTGGCCCGCCGCTGCCTGGAGATGATGCTCACCAAGCAGGGGTTCTACCACCCGAAGCTGGAACAGAAGATCGAGGCGGCCGAGCAGCACCTGCCGGGCTATTTGCATGCCACGATGGACGCTGTGCGGAAGCTGGGCAACCTCTCGGTGCACGCCCAGGAGAGCAAGCACACCGGCGAGATCGTGGACGTGGAGCCGCACGAGGCGGACCTGCTGCTGACCATTCTGGAAGAACTGGCCGACCACTATTACGTGAAGCCCGCTGCGAGCGCCAAGCGGCTGGCCGACCTGCAAGCGAAGCTTCAGAACGCCAAGCGGCTGACGCCGGGGCAGCAGACGCCCCCGAAGCCCTCTGTCTGAGCCAACACGCGAGCGGGCGGACGGTCCGCCGCAGCGATTGCAGATCGCTCGTTCTCCACCGCCGCCTGCAGCCCTCCTCGGCACCCCTCCCGGCCCAAACCGTGTGGTCCGGTTGGGTTGCGGCCCCAGCGGGGCCGGTTGCAGAATCAACCGCCGCCAGCTCTCCCGGCGACGGCCAAACCCCCAAAGGCTCATCCACACCATCACGCCGCGATGGTCGCCTGCGCCTGCTCGCTCCAGGGCCCGCGTTCGCCCGTGGGCGACACCCACCGCATCCACACGTAGTTGGTCTTCCCGCCGTCGGCGGCGTCGAAGTTCATCACGTAGGGGGCGCTGGTGTCGACGGCGACGAAGCGCAGGTCGCCCTCGCCGGTGGGCGGGGTGGTGCCGACCTTGTTCCAGATCTCCACACCCAGCACGCCCGCGGGCTTGCCGCGCCGCGTGGGCGTGGCCGAGTCCACAAAGCGGAGGGACTGCTGCAGGCGGTTGCCGCACTCGATGGAACAGATGGGGGCGGTGGTGGGGGGGCCGATGGGGGTCGGCTCCTGGCGCACGGTGATGCCCAGCGAGGCCTTCTCGGCATCCGAGACCTGGGGCGAGGCCTGCAGGCGGCGGACCAGGGGCCGGATGACCGCGGTATAGGCGGCGCGGGCCTCGTCCTTGGTCTGCTTGGCGGCCTTGGCGGCGTTGACGGCGGCGACGTGGGCGGGGAAGGCGGTGGCCCAGGTGCCCTGAGCGGCGGTGACCGGGGCCAGGTCCGCGGCGGTGAGCCCCAGCGCGGTCAGGTTGGCGTTGGCGTAGGTCACAAAGTTGGACTGCCACGCCTGGAAGGAGGCATCGGGCCCGGGGATGTAATCAGCCATTGGACATCTTCCTCTACTATGGATTCGTCGGCTTGCTCAAAGACAAGTCCGGCCGCTACCCAAGCCGTCAATCGGCACGCGGGGACACTGGATCGATAAGTCGGCAGTTTGCCGAAGCTACTTGACCGGTGACGACGGCAACTCATCGTGCGAGATCGGGTCCTTAGGCGGCGAAGGTCGTTGCGTCTACACGCCTGGGCGGGGCTTCAGCACCGGGTCGATAAACGACCGGGAATCTTCGGAACGTGGAGCCAGGTCGATCCGTAGGCCCTAGGCTTAAGCCATGTCATCGCCACCCGAAGCTGGCTCTTCAGGTATCTGCCCGTTTTGCGCAAGGGTCGTCCGTTTCGAAGCGGTCAACGTCCAATGTCCTGAAACAAACGAGATGTTGGTAGAGCGGAAGAAGGTGGTCATTAATTACATTCAAAGCACCGGGCGTCTTTACTTGCGGAATCCATCCGCAACGGTCGTTGGCTTGTTCGATATTTGTGTATGTCCGTCATGTGAGCACGTGTGCATAGTCGAGGTAGTCAATCGCATAAGCACGCTGGTACATCCAAGCCAACTGCCACCCCGTCTTCTCCCCGAATGTGTAGATGGTAAGATACGCGACGAGTTTGCCGAGGCTGCACGTGTTTTGCCGGTTTCCCCGAAGGCGAGTGCTGCACTCGCGCGGCGCTGCTTGGAGCTGATGCTCACTCGGCAGAATTACAATCAGTCCAAGCTTGTAAAGAAGATCGAGGCGGCAGAGCCAGAGCTGCCCGGATATCTGCGGGAGACAATGGATGCCGTTCGAAGGCTGGGCAATGTGTCCGCTCATCCCCAAGAGAATCGGGAGACGGGCGAGATCACTGAGGTCGAACCGCATGAGGCGCAACTTCTTTTGACAATCCTGGAAGAACTGGCCGACCACTATTACGTCAAGCCTGTTACGAACAAGAAGCGATTGGCCGATCTCAACATCAAGCTGGACAGTGGCAGAGGCTCGGCGCCGAGTGGGCCAAATGCTGTCTAGGCAGGAAGCCGAGCCCCCCGGCCGACGCTGTCGAGGCGGCCAAACCCAATCCGAGCAGACTACACTCTGGCCAACGGCCAATAGGACGCGATGCCAGTTGCCGCAAGGAGGGTCAACTGAGCTCCAGCGGATGCTCCGCCATCACGCGGCACCAAGCGAGGACTTATGGATCTGCCTTCGTCCGATCTCGCGGCTCTTCTCTTCAAGTTGATGCCGGGCCTGTTGGCCGCAACGGTGTTTCACGCACTGACCCCCTATCCAAAGCGAGATCTCTTTGACCGGCTGGTCAACGCCTTGATCTTCACCATGGTCGCACAGTTGGTCGTGGTCTGTTTAGGGTGGATCTTGGTGGTCGTCGGATCACTGGTCGGACCGATCGGACCGTGGAACGAGACAGCCGAGTTTGTCTGGGGTGCCTTGGCGGGGCTGGTCATTGGCGTGGCTTGGTCACATGTGGTCAATAATGGCTACGCACATCGTCTTCTGCAGCGTTGGGGTACGACCAAGAAAATTTCTTCTGCGACGGAGTGGCACTGGGCTTTCAATGAGCGAACTTCGTGGATTGTGTTGGTGCTCAAGGACCGGCGTCGCCTTATGGGCTGGCCCCGTTTGTTCCCTGACCAGCCTGGAGTGGGCCATTTTTTGCTCGAGGAGCCGGCGTGGTATCTGGCCGACGGGAGGGAGGCCCGGCTGTACGGAGTAAACCGAATGCTCATTGACGCAGCCGAGGTTGCGGCTGTAGAGTTCATGCGTTTCGCGGATGACGAAACCTTTGTTCGACACTCCCAAGAGATCGATCAGGTACATCGGATTCTGGTCGAGTGCCAAGAAGGAAAAGAAGATGAGCAGCAAGGACACGAAGCCAAACCCGTCAACGAACCGAAGCGGCAACCCGGCCGTGAATGTGCCACAAGTGGTGAATGAGGGCGGTAACGGCTCCGTTCACGCCGGCGGCAACTTGCAGAAAGCGCCAATCGATCGCCGACCACGGCCGACACCACCACCGCCGCCCCCGGGCCGGTAGATCACGCCGCCACCGTCGCCGCCGTGACCTCCGACCACGGACCAACTTCCCCTCTCGTGTTCACCCACCGGGTCAGGTACACCGCCGTCTTGCCCACATCGTCCGGCCCAAACGTCGTCCGGAAGGAGGGCCGGGTGGTGCTGAGCAGGTAGGCGAAGCGTTCGGGATCGGTGGGCGGCGCGGCGCCCGCCGGGACCAACGCCACGCGGATCTCGGCGGCGGCAGCGCCCGGGGGTTTGCCGCGCTTGTCGGGGCGGTGCGGGTCGGTCAGGCGCAGGCGGTGCACCAGGCGGGCGGCGGGGGCGGCGGTCACGGCCGGGGCGGTGCGCGGGGCGGGCACGGGGGCGGGGCGGCCGGAGGTCGCGGCGGTCAGCGGCGGGGTGATGCTCTTGAGCGGGGCCGCCGGGTAGCGCCGTTGGGTCAGGCCCATGTCGGCGCGTTCGGCGTTGGTGGTGTCGGGCGTGTTCTGCACCAGCCGCACCATGGCCCGCAGCGAGTTCTCCATCTCGGCGCGGGCCTGGTTCTTGGCCGCGGTGGCCGCCCGGGCCGCGGCCTGCGCTGCGGCGTCGGCCTCCAGTGCGGCGGCAAACGCATCGCGCAGGCCGCGGAGTTCGTCGAGGTTGCCGTCCCCGCCATGGCGCGACCACCAGTCCGAACAGCGGTCCATGAACTGGTTGATCCACGGCAAGATCTGGGTGTCTTGGCGCGGGAAGACGTCGTTGCGGTGGTTGCTCATGGTCGGGCCCTTGCGGATGCCGGTGGTATCGGCTGCGGCCGTGGCGGGGTTGAGCCCGACCTTCCCGCCGGTGCTGCGCAGCAGCCCCCCGGCCATGTGCAGGCGTCCGCGGACGGTGCGGAGCGGTCCCCGCGACATGCGGGGGAAGATGGGTGTTGTGTGGGGGATGCTGCGGGCCGTTCGGGGGAGGCTGCGGGTGGCGCGGAGGGGCGTGCGGATGGTGCGGGGGGTGGTCTGGTTGCGCACTTTTCGCGCGGCGAGCTGTTTGGAGGAGGTTTGCGAGTGTCGGGACATCTCGGGGTTCTGCGGGCTGCGCGCGGCGGCGTTGTTGAAGCAGGTTCGCGAGTGTCGGGACATCTCGGGGTTGTGCGGGCTGCGCGCGGCGGCGTTGTTGAAGCAGGTTCGCGAGTGTCGGGGGCTTGCAGCCCCCGACTGCCCCCGGCTGAAGTCAGGCGGTTGGTGCGGGAGTGCGGTGCGGTTGATGGCGGTGGCCCGGCGTGCCCGTCGCGGGGTGCGCCGTTCGCGCGGTGTGGGCGTCCGAACGCGGGCGGCGGCCAACGTCTCGCGTCCGGCGCCCGTTCCGGCAGGTCTTGGCCTTTGGCCGGGGGCAGTCGGGGGCGGCACGCCCCCGGACATCTTGGTATTGCGTTGCCTTTGGCGTTATCTGAGGGCGTTGAGGTCACGGAGGTTGCGCGCGGCGGCGTTGTTGAAGCAGGTCTGCCGGTGTCGGGGGCTTGCAGCCCCCGACTGCCCCCGGCTGAAGTCAGGCGGTTGGCGTGGGGGCACGGTGGGGTTGATGGCGATGGCCCGGCGTGCCCGTCGCGGGGTGCGCCGTTCGCGCGGTGTGGGCGTCCGAACGCGGGCGGCAGCCACCGTCGCGCGGCCCGCGCCCGCTCCGGCAGGTCTTGGCCTTGAGCCGGGGGCAGTCGGGGGCGGCACGCCCCCGACACCAGTGGACCATCTTCAAGGCCCTCTCCGCGCGACAGACACGCAACCTAAAGATTTCCCGACACCAGTGGACCATCTTCAAGGCCCTCTCCGCGCGACAGACAGGCAACCCGAAGATGCCCCGACATCAGTGGACCATCTTCAAGGCCCTCTCCGCGCGGATGGCGCGCAACCAAACGATGCCTTGGCTCAGCCCGAAGATATCACAGATGCTCAAACGAGCCGTCGCGCTGCGGCTTTGGTCAACTTGGTCCCGACTTCCCAGGCCGGCCCGGGGAATGTGTGGCAGGCTCCCACGCACGCAGCAAACCCCGCGATGATCTCGTCGGCGTCGGTGCGGGTGAGTACCAGCGGCGGGATCAGCTTGATCACATCCAACCGGTAGCCGGCCACCTGGGTGAGGATGCGGTGGTCGCTCATCAGCGGCATGACCACCGCCTGGCAGAACAAGTTGGGGTCGAGCTTGTGCAGCATGTCCCAGCCGAGCTTGAGCGACAAGCTGCGCGGGCGCTGGAACTCGATGGCGATCATCAGGCCCCGCCCCCGGACCTCCTTGACCATCTCCATCTGGCCGATGGCGGCCCGCAGGCCGCTGGTCAGGTAGTCGCCAACGGCTGCGGCGTTCGCCCGCAGGCCCTCGTGCTCGATGACGTGCAGCGCGGCCAGCCCGGCGGCCATGGAGACATCGTTCATCGCGAAGGTGTTCTGAATCTTGGCCGACTGGGCCATGCCGGGGAAGACCTTGGCGTGCACGGCATCGGTGGAGAGCACCGCGGAGG
Source organism: Planctomycetaceae bacterium (assembly GCA_021294835.1). Taxonomy (GTDB): domain Bacteria; phylum Planctomycetota; class Phycisphaerae; order Phycisphaerales; family UBA1924; genus CAILKP01. Next base: position 90,249 of record JAJTDF010000002.1, on the reverse strand, counting down.
TGGGGGCGATGCCGCCGGAGAGGGCCTTGGCGGTGACCAGCATGTCCGGCGCCCAGCGCGTGCCCATGCCGTCGTGCTCGGCGGCCCACCAGCGGCCGGTGCGGCCCAGACCGGTCTGGATCTCATCGAGGATCAGCAGCGTGCCGTGCTTCTTGCACAACGCCGCGGCGGAGGCCAGATAGTCCGCATGCGGGATGTTCACGCCCTTGCCCTGGATGGGCTCGACGATGAATGCGGCGGCCTGGTTGGAGGCCAGGGCCTGCTCGAGTGCGGGCAGGTCGTTGAACGGGATCTCCTGCGTGTCGGCCAGCAGTGGGCCGAAGCCGTCGCGGAACTCGTGGTTGCCGGTGACCGAGAGGCCGCCGACGGTCAGGCCGTGATAGGACCGGTGGCAATAGATGATGCGGGCCCGGCCGGTGGCGATGCGGGCCATCTTGATGGCGGCGTCGACGGCCTCGCCGCCGCCGGAAGCGAAGAAGACCTTGCCCCACCCCCCTTCTGAAGGCTTCAGGCCCGAAGGAGCCAGCGAGAGCAACTTTTCGGCCAGCAGGCCGGCGGTGCGGAACAGGCCCACCCCTGGCAGGTTGGGCAGGTCCATGTCCAGGGCCTGCTTGATGGCGGCGCGGATGACCGGGTGGTTGCGGCCGGCGGCGAAGACGGCGTAGCCGCCCAGGCAGTCGATGTAGCGGCGGCCCTGGTCGTCAAAGAGGTACGCCCCGCGGCCGTGGGTGTAGCGGGCATCGAACCCGATGGTCTTCAGCACGCCGACCACGGCGGGGTTGATGGTGCGGGCGTGGAGGTCGAGCAGTTCGTCGTGCCGGGCGTCGAGCAGGGCCTGAAGGTTGAAGGCAGGGGGAGGAGGAGAAGCGGACGCCGGGCCACCCGCGCCATGCCCATTGAGGTGGGCGGCAGCGGGGGGGACGGAGGCGAAATGGGGGGCCTGCGGGGCCGCGGGGGAGGCAACAGATGGCGGTGGCATGTCGGCGGATGGTAGTCGAAATCCGCCCGCCGCCCCGGGGCTTTCCGGGCCGCAGGGTCAGCCGGGCCGTACACTCGGCGGCCGCAGGGGCGTGGCCTTGCGGTGCATGATCCGGCCTCCACGGTGTGCCCCCCGTGCCCTCCCCGTGGTCCCCCATGGGGATGGGGGGGGTGACCCGGCCGGTCCGGCCCGCCACGCAAGGACGATGCGTATGACGACTCGGCTGTCGGCGATGGGGTTGGCCTTGATGGTGGCGATCGTGAGCGGGACTGTGGGGGGGAGCACGCCGGTGGGGGCGCAGACGGCCGCGTCGGCGGAGTTGTCGCCGACGGTCGCGCGTCCGCTGGGGGATGTGAAGCTGGGGCCGGGGCGGGGGGAGATGGTCAAGGGATACAGCGGGCCGGTGGCACGGTTCTTCCCGCCGGGCTGGCAGGCGACCGACGCGGTGGCCAGCTTTGCGTTGCTGAAGGTGCCCGAGGCGGCCGGTCCGGCCGACGGCGCGCTCAAGGCCGTGCCCCGGTTCGGCGTGACCGCCGACGGCCGGCACGTGATCCGGTTTGACACCGCGGCGGGCACCTCGCTGTACGGCACGGGCGAGGTGGCCGGGGGGCTGCTGCGCAACGGGCGGCGGACGGTGCTGTGGAACACCGATGCGTACGGCTACACGGTGGATTCACCGTCGCTCTATCAGAGCCACCCGTGGGTGCTGGCGGTGCGGGATGACGGCACGGCCTTTGGCGTGCTGGTGGACAGCACGTGGCGGATGGAGATCAACACCGCCGGCGGGGCCGAGGGGCTGAGTTTCATTGTCGAGGGCAACCGCCCGCCGGTGTACGTGATCGAGCGGTCCAGCCCGCAGGCGGTCATCACCGCGTTGGCGGAGATGGTGGGCACCATGCCGCTGCCGCCTAAGTGGGCGCTGGGGTATCACCAGTGCCGCTATTCGTACTTTCCGGAGAAGCGGGTCCGCGAGGTGGCCGAGGGCTTTCGCAGCCGCAAGATGCCCGGCTCGGTGATCTGGTTTGACATCGACTACATGTCCGAGTACCGCACTTTCTCGTTCGATCGCACGCGTTTCCCCGATCCGGCGCGGCTGAACGCCGATCTGGAGGCGATGGGGTTCAAGACCATCTGGATGATCAACCCGGGCATCAAGGCCGAGCCGGGGTACAACATCTTCGATCAGGTGATCTCCAAGGGCTTTGAAGTCAAGACCGCCTCGGGCGAGAGCTACCGGGGCAACGTGTGGCCGGGGCCGTGCGCTTTCCCCGACTACACCAACCACGACGTGCGTGCCTGGTGGTCGGGGCTGTACAAGGACTTCATGGCCAACGGGATTGACGGGGTGTGGAACGACATGAACGAGCCGGCGATCTTCAACGTCGCCAGCAAGACCATGCCCGAGGACAACCGCCACCGGGGCGGTGCGTACTCCGCTTGGCAGACCCCGGGTGCCGCTGGACCCCAGACGGTTTCCGCCGGGGATCACCTGCGGTTCCACAACGTGTACGGCATGCTCATGGCGCAGGCGACGTGGGAGGGCATCGCCGCCGCCAACCCCGACAAGCGGCCCTTCGTGCTCACCCGGGCCGGGTTCATGGGCTCGCATCGCTACGCGGCGACCTGGACGGGCGACAACTCGGCCAACTGGACGGACCTGGAGCAGTCCATCCCCATGGCGCTGAACCTGGGGCTCTCCGGCCAGCCGTTCTCCGGCCCGGACATCGGCGGGTTCATCGGCAACGGCCCCGGCGGCGACGATGAAAAGGCGCAGCACTTCGCCCGCTGGATGGGCTTTGGCGCTTTGCTGCCGTTCGCCCGGGGCCACACCGCCAAGGGCAACATCGACAAGGAGCCATGGTCGTTCGGCCCGGACGCCGAGCGGGCCTGTCGCATCGCGCTGCAGCGGCGGTACCGCCTGCTGCCGATGTTCTACACGCTGTTCCGCGAGGCTTCGGTGACGGGCATGCCGGTGATGCGACCGGTCTTCTTCGCCGACCCCAAGGACCCGGCCCTGCGGAGCGAGGACGACTCGTTTCTGCTCGGCGATGGTCTGCTGGTGGTTCCGCAGTTGATGCCCGACGGCAGCCGCACGCCGCTGCTGCCCCGGGGCATCTGGCGGAAGTTCGACGTGGTCGATGAGAGCCACTCGGCCAACCCCGATCTGTACCTGCGGGGCGGGACCATCATCCCTGCCGGGCCGATGCTGGAGTACTTCAACCAGCGACCGCTGAACGAACTGACGCTGTACGTCTCGCTGGATGAGAAGGGCGAGGCGGTGGGCACGCTCTATGAGGATGGCGAGGATGGCTTTGCGTATCGCTCGGGCGACTTCCGCCTGACGACCTACGCCGCCAGGCGCAATGGCGACACGGTGACGGTCTCGGTGAGCAAGCGGGAGGGGCAGCGGGTCGGGGCCGCCCGCCCGGTCATCGTCAAGGTGCTCACCGGCGCGTCGGTGAAAGAAGGGCGCGGCACTGAAGGCCAGGCGATCGAAGTGAAAGTGAACTGAGTCAATACCAGTGTATCTCGGGGCGGCGGGTTGGCCGGAGAACGACATGAGCAGCAGACGGCGTGATTGTGGACGGGCGGGGATTGGCGGCAGGGGCTGGATGGCCGGGTTGATGGCGGCGTTGGCCGCCGGACCGATGGTGCTCGGCCAAGTGGTGCCACCGGTTCCACCGGCACCGCCGCCGACGCCGATCACCCCGCCCAAGCCGGCGCCCGGCCAGCCGGCCGCGCCCACGCCGCCCACTGCGCCGGCCCGGCCTGCGCAGCCCAGCCAGCCTTCCCAGCCGGCTGAGCCCAGCCAGCCCGAGCAGCCCGCCGCCATCGCGGCGCCCAACGCGGCCCGCTCGGTGGACATCGCGTTCGACGCCCGCATCTTCCCCAAGCCCTACAGCGGACGGGTGTACCTGGTCTTCGGCCGGGGCAATCGCGAGCCCCGCACCCAGATCGGCAACTGGTTCCGGCCAACCCCCACGTACAGCATGGACGTGAAGGACATCCCCGCCGGCGGCGTGGTGATGCTGGACGAGAAGGCCATGGGCCACCCGATGGGCCTGGCTTCCACGCCGGCCGGCGAGTATCAGGTGCAGGCGATGGCCCGCGTGAGTCAGGATTACCCGATTCCCGGTCGCAGCCCGGGCGATTTGTACAGCCTGCCGGTCAAGGTGACCGTCGGGCCCGAGGGCATCCGCACTGCCGCCGATGCCGCCAAGGGCATCCAGGCCGGTCAACCGGTGCGGCTGCTGCTCAACCAGATCGCGGTCATTCGGCCGTTTGAAGAAACCGACCGCATCAAGTTCTTCGAGATCAACTCGCCGTCGCTGTCGGCTTTTCTGGGCCGCCCGGCTCAGTTGCGGGCGGCGGTGGTGCTGCCGGTGGGGTGGGAGAAGACCTCGGGCCGCACCTGGCCGGCGGTCTACTCGATCTCCGGCTTCGGGGGCAGCCACTTCGACGTCTTCACGGCTGATCGGCGCTCGGGCCCGAATGCCAGCCCGCTGCGGGACAACGTGCTGCGGATTTTCCTGGATGCTACCAACTACTGGGGCCACAGCGTTTTCGCTGATTCGGCGAACACCGGCCCGTGGGGCACGGCGCTGGTGAGCGAACTCATCCCCGAGGTGGAGAAGGCCTTTATGGGCCCCGCCGCGGATGCGAAGGACGCCAATCCGGGGCTTCGCCGCGTGGTCACCGGCGTTTCTTCCGGCGGGTGGTCCAGCCTGTGGCTGCAGATCACCTACCCGGAGGTCTTCAACGGCTGCTTCTCGCACGTGCCCGACCCGGTGGACTTCCGCGACTTCCAGCAGATCAACATCTACCGCGAGGGCGAGAACATGTTCCGCACGCCCGACGGCCGCCGCCGGCCGCTGGCACGCCAGATTCTCCCCAACGGCGTTGAGGCGGTGGTGATCCAGTACGACAACTTCGTCGCCATGGAGTCGGTCCTCGGCCCCGGCGGGCAGATCCGCTCTTTCGAGGCCGTGTTCAGCCCCAGGGGCGAGGACGGCTTGCCCAAGCGGCTGTTCGACCCCGTGACCGGCGTGATCGACCCGCAGGTGGCCAAGGCGTGGGAGAACTACGACATCCGCTTGGTGCTGGAGCGGAACTGGGCCCGGCTCGAGCCCAAGCTGCGGGGCAAGATTCACGTCTGGGCCGGTTCGCAGGACTCGTTCTATCTGCACGGCGCCGTCGCCCTGCTCAAAGAGAGCCTCGCTGGGCTGAAGTCCGACGCGGTGGTCGAGGTGGTCAACGGGCTGGGGCACGCCCTGTACCCTCCCGGCGAGCAGATGATGTACCAGCGGCTTGCCCGCATCGAGAAGGCTGCGGGTCGCCCGTGGAACGACAACCCCGCACCGCCCGCCGCCCCGGCCGCCCCCGCAGCACCCGGCGCGGCTCCTTCCCCCGCGCCGGCCCCGGCCCCGGCTCCGGCCCCGGCTCAGCCCACCCTGACCCCGGCCGGCCCCCGCTGAGTGCACGGCCCCGCATAACCTGCCGCATGGCTGGCACTGGCGTGGCATCTCAGACGTTTTCCCCCGCTTCGGGTTCGGTTTCCGGCGCAACCGCCTCCGGCGGCAAGCCCCGTCCTCGCGCTCTGGTCGTCCGCACCGCGGGCACCAATTGCGATGCCGAGATGTGCCGCGGGTTTGAACTCGGCGGCGCCGCGGTGGAGTTGATTCACGTGGACCGGCTGATCGCCGACCCCGGCCAGATCGACCGTTTCGAGCTGATCGGCTTCCCCGGTGGCTTCTCGTATGGCGACGACATCGCCTCCGGCCGGATTCTGGCTGTTCGGATCAAGCAGCACCTGTATCCGCAACTGCGGGCCGCTGCCCGGCGTGGGTGCCCGATGATCGCTGCCTGCAATGGTTTCCAGGTGCTGGTGCAGACCGGCCTGCTGCCCGGCCCGGCGGGCGGCGAGGGCTGGCCCGAGGACCGTACTCCGCAGCAGGAAGTGTCCCTGACGTTCAACTCCGGGGGCCGCTTCGTGGACACCTGGGTGGGCGTGAAGTACGAGCCGGCGTCGGTGTGCGTGTGGACCAAGGGGCTGGCGAGTATCGGCGGCGAGCACGCTGCGGACGTGTCGCTGCTGCCCATCGCCCACGGAGAGGGCCGCTTTGCCACCGCCGAGGCCGGCGTGCTCAAGCGGCTGGAGGCGGCCGGCCAGATCGCCGTCCGCTACACCGACAACCCCAACGGCTCTGAAGGCCACGTTGCGGGCATCTGCGACGCCACCGGCCGCATCTTCGGGCTGATGCCCCACCCCGAACGCTACTTGCAGTGGAACCGCCACCCGTACTGGACACGGATCGACCCGTCGGTGCGGTCGGGCGATACGCCGGGTGTGCGGATGTTCCGCAACGCGGTGGAGGCGGCGGTCGCTGTTCGCTGACGGGCCCGGGGGCTGGATGCGCTGCGGGTGGTGAATCTGTCGCGGAGGCCTGTGCATGCCGATCGATCCGCGGACACTCAAGGGTTATCACGGGCCGGGCGGCGGCAAACGCCAGCCGTGCACGTCGTGCGGTTACGACCTGGCCGGGCTGCCGGCTGATGGCGTGTGCCCGGAGTGCGGCGTGGGGTTTGGGCGGATGGCGGAGGTTGCACCGGCGGCCCCGCCGGACAAAGCGGGCGGCGCTGCGCCGGGTGGGCGAGGGGGCGCGGGCGCAGGGGCACGGGGGGCAGGCGACGCCAAGAGAATGCCGGTCTCTGCCCCGCCCGAGTCGCCCCGCCGACTGCCACAGGCCGACGGGCGATACGCCGAAGGCGCCGCATGTCCACAGTGCGGTTACGGGCTCGGCGGGCTGAAAGTCGGCTCGGCCTGCCCAGAGTGCAAGCACCGCGTCGAGCCGCTGGCGTCGGAACCGGCCGCTGGCGGCCGAACCAGCGGCTGCCTTGCCTGCGGGTACGACCTCGCCGGCCTGCCGCCCGGTTCGATCTGCCCCGAGTGCGGCACCCCCGACGGATCGCCGGCCGCGTCGGTCCGAGGTACGGGTGTCCGTGCCCATCGCCATAACCACAGCCTGCTCATGGACCTGCCGGTGCAGGCGCTCAAGAACCTCCGGTCTCGCGTGCGTCTGCTCTGCTTCGCGTGGATGGGGTGGATGGTGGCGTGGCTGGGCGTGTGGCTGGCGTCGCTGGCGGTCATCTGGCTGGGCTTCAGCAGGGATGCCATCGCCGTCGCCCTGCTCCTGGCCGGCGGCACCGGTGTGGTGACCGCCGTGACCCAGTGGTGGGCCGTTGGCGGCAAGCAGGCACGGGGAGTTGGTGGCTTCCTGGGCGAGTCGCCCCGCCGCCGGACACGGGCCATGCTGGCGCCATTGGTGTGGACGTTTCTCGCGGTCACCATCGGCGTGTCGCTGGCGCTGGGCGGCGGAGCATCGCCCGCTGGGTACATGGTTCAACTGTTTTCCTATGCGGTCGCTGTCGCCGCCGGCGTCGCGCTGGCCGCGGTCCTTCCGGTGCACGCCGAACTCGCCCGCCTGCTCCAGGACGACCACGCCTGCAACCGTCTGACAGGCCTCACCTGGGGCGTGCTCCTGGCGGTGCTTTTCGGCTGCTTCATGGTCATGATGTCTCTGTACACCTCGACCATCTCTGCCTTCGCGTTCGGTAGGCAGATCATCTTCACCATCATCACGGTCATCGCCCCGACGCTCTGGTTTGGCGCTCTGATCGACGTCGCCCGCGGTTTCTCGTGGGCGGTGGACAACCGTCAGAGCCAACTGGATCGCGAGGCCCGTTGGGTGTCACGCTCCACCGAACGCGGGCAGGCCGAACGCCAGCGCGACGCCCGCGCTTTCGGACGTCCCGGGCAGTGAACCCTGGCCGCCGGGCCGGGCAGCTAAACTCCCAGGCCCATGTCTGTTGAAGGCAAAAAAGTGCTGCTGGCGATGTCCGGCGGAGTGGACTCCTCGGTCGCGGCCGTGCTCCTGCGCGAGCAGGGCTACGACGTGGTCGGCTGCTTCATGCGCCTGGGCTCCCCGGGCGAGACGCTCGACCGCCTGATGCCCGCCGAGCAGGCCGAGGCTGAGGCGTGCAGGCTGGGCCACACATCGGGCGACACACCGGGCGATAGATCGGGCGAGGACCGCACCATCCGGCTCGGCAAGCAGGGGTGCTGCTCGGTCTCCGACGCGGCCGACGCACGGCTGGTCGCGGCGCAACTGGGCATTCCGTTCTACGTCTGCAACTTCAAGAAGGACTTCGGCCGCATCATGGACTACTTCGCCGCCGAGTACCGCTCGGGGCGAACGCCCAACCCGTGCGTGCGCTGCAACGACTGGCTGAAGTTCGGCAAGCTCCACGAGTACGCCCGCCAGATCGGGGCCGACTACGTCGCCTCCGGCCATTACGCCCGCGTCGTGCCCGATGCCTCCTTGCCGCACGGCTACGCCATGCTGCGGGGCCTGGATGAGGACAAGGACCAGAGCTACGTGCTGTTCGGCGTTCCGCCGGAGCGGCTCTCGCACATGCTCCTGCCCATCGGGGGGCTGCACAAGCCGCAGGTGCGGGCCATCGCCGAGCGTGAGGGGCTGCCGGTGTTCAACAAGCCCGACAGCCAGGAGATCTGCTTCGTCCCCGATCAGGACTACGCAGGCTTCCTCGAGCGGCGTGATCCGGGGCTTTCACGCGAGGGCGCTGTGGTGGACACCTCCGGCCGCCAGATCGGCCTCCACCAGGGCCAGCACCGCTTCACCATCGGCCAGCGCAAGGGGCTGGGCTTGGCGCTGGGCTACCCGGTGTACGTCGTCGGCAAGGACGCGCAGGCCAACACCGTCACCGTCGGCCCGGCGGAACTGCTCCGCAGCCAGGCCTGCGTGGTGGGCGAGGCCAACTGGCTGAGCACGCCGCCGGATGAAGCGGGCCTGCCGGTGATGGTGCAGTGCAACTACAACGCCTCGCCGGTCCCCGCCCGAATCGCATCGCTGCCGCCGGCCGTGGGGCCAACGCACTCCGGGCGGCTTGGCCGCTTCTCGGTGCGGTTTGATCAGCCCCAGCAGGCCGTCACGCCCGGGCAGGCGCTGGTGGTGTATGGCGGCGAGGGCTTCCAGCGGGTGCTCGGCGGCGGGTGGATCGAGTCCGTCGATACCGCCGTCTCGGCATCCGCGGCACACTCGGGCTGAGTTACCCACCCAGCCGCTGCACGCACGCCTGGAGCGTCTGCTCCACGCTGATGCGTTCCATCATCGCCACCTGCTCCGGCCGCTTGTGGTCCAGCCGGTCGCCGGGCCGCAGCACCTGCAGCACATCGCTCTGCCGCCGATACGGCCCCACCCGCGCCATGTCCGTCGGGCCATACAGGGCCACCAGCGGGCGGTTCAGACCCACCGCCATGTGCACCGCCGCCGAGTCGCACCCCACCAGCAGCGATGCCGCATCGATCACCGCCAGCAGCCCGGGCAGGTCGGTCTTGCCCAGCAGATCGACCACCCGCTTGTCGCGATCGGCCAGGGCCAGCAGCCGGGGGCACTGGCTTCGCTCGCCGGCAGCGCCCACAAGGGTCACCCGCTCGGCCACGCCCCGTTGCAGCAGCCCGTGGGCGAGGGCTGCGAAACGGTCATCGGGCCACTTCTTGGCCCGCCAGCGCGTGGTCGGCGCGATGACCACCAGCCGCTGGTTTCGGGCAAGCCCGCCCGGCAACGGGCCGGTCGCCAACGTTTCCGGCACGTGCAGCCGCATCTCCTCCGGGGTGGCCGGGCCGGTGGGCAGGCCCAGCGGCCCCAGCAATGCGAGCATGCGGTCGACGGTGTGGAACTGGTATCGGGGGGCCCGCACGCGGTGCGAATAGCCCAGCCAGGCCCCTTCGGCCGCGTCGGAGTGGCCGACCCGCATCGGTGCGCCGCTGAGCAGCGTGAACAGCCCGCTGCGAAGCAGCCCCTGAGCGTCGATCACCACGTCCGCACGCAGGTCGTTCAGCCGGTCGATCCACCCCAGCACACCGGCCAGCCCGTCCCCCCGCAGCACCCGACCGAACCGCGACCGGGCGAACGGCACAATGCCTCCGGGGTTCAGTCCCGGATGGGCCGCCACTGCCCCAGCGAAGGCGTCCTGCACCACCCACCAGATCTCCGCCTGCGGGAAACCGGCCCGCAGCCGGGCGAGCAGCGGCACCGTGCGGCACACATCGCCAAGGGCCGAGGGCCGGATCAGCAGCACCCGCTGGGGTGGCGTGGCGGAGTCGGGTTGGGGGGATGCGACGTTCGACACGGGCAAGGGTGGGGTGGCTTGGCTCGGGCGGCCAGCGGGACCGGGAACGGTTGTAGGTCGCCGGTTGAGGCCCCGAGAGGGTGACGCGGGGGGCGGGCATGGGCGCAGGTGAGCAGGTCGGGAGGGGTGCAATGGATGCCAGATGCTGTGGTCAGCGAAATCGATGAAACCCGGGCCTGCTGCATCCGATGACAGAATCTCCGCCAGCTTGTATTGGTGTGGTATATTGGATGACAGCACAGCAGCAATCTGGCAACCCAGCAAGGAGACGGTCATGGCAACCGGAGCACAGCGTGTGGGGATGATCGCGGCGGGCGCACTGTTGGCTTTGGCGGGGATGGCCCTCGCCCAGCCCGCCGGCGGCGGCGAGGCAGCCAAGCCCGCCAAGCGGACCACCGTGCTGACCGTTGAGCGGCTGGGCCTGAACGACGTGCTGGTGGACCCGCGCGACGCGGGCATCAAGCGGGCGCTCGGCATGCTGCTGCCCCGGCTGAAGAACCTGCCGGCGGAGATCCCCGACTTCCGTGACGTGCCGCCGGGTCTGTTTGACCTGCTGGCGACCGCGCTGGAGCGCCCCGCCCGCTTTGCCCTTAGTTACGACCCCAACGACGTCGAAGGCTCCCCCTTCGGCGTTGGCGTGCAGATCTCGCTCGGGGCCGACAACGAGGCCGGAGCCAAGGCTGTCGCTGCCAACGTGCAGTCGCTGCTGGACTCCATCCCCGACTTCCGCCGCGAACTGCAGCCCGCCGAGAGCAAAGCCCTGCCCGGCGTGATGGAGGTCGAGTCGCCCGGCGGTCTGATCCAGTACGGCCCCCGCAACGCCAACGGCCGCTGGAGCTACGACCTGACCTTCGGTGCGTACACCGTCAAGCCGCCGGTCTTCCCGCCGCTTGCACCGGTCGCCGTCGGGCCTGAGGGCAAGGTGATGGCCAAGCCCTTCATCGCCGCGAACTTCGACCCCGCCAGCCTCACGCCGTTGCTCGGCTTGCTGGCCATGGGCCTGGCCGGCAACCCCGCCACCGCCGGCGTGCTGCCCAGCCTGCAGGAGCAGGGGGTGATCGGGCCCGAGGCCATCACCTACAGCCTCTCGCTGGCCCACACCGACGACTCCACCGTGTTCACGATGCTCGAGAGCGGCAAGGGCCGCTTCGTCCGGCCCGAGCAGCGCCAGGTGCTGCCCGAGTCGGCCTACCGCCTGATCCCCGCCGACGCCCAGTTCGGCACCATCACCACGGCGGACCTCTCCGGCTTCGTGCAGAGCATCAAGTCGCTGATCGCCGCCGAGCCGGACGCCAAGCGGGCCTTCGCCGAGATCACCAAGCAGGTCGGCGTCGACCCCGTCGCCGACATCCTGGGCAATCTGGGCGGCGTGTCCGGTTACTACGCATCCGACGCCACCGGCGGCGGCGGCCTCGGCTCGGTGGTCGCCTTCGTCGGTATCACCGACCGCGCCAAGCTCGCTTCGGCCAACGAGAAGCTGGCCACTTGGGCCACCGCCATGCTCTCCGGTGAGGACACGGCGCGGGGCTACGCCGCCATCCGCTCCTGGACCGACGGCTCGATCAACGGCATGGATCAGCAGGTCTTCTGGTCGCTCCGCTTCCCCGGCGTGCCCGTGCCCATTGAGCCCACCTGGACGATGACCGACACCCACCTGATCATCGGCCTGACCCCGCAGGCGGCCATGGCCGCTGTCGCCCAGGCGGTCGGCAAGGGCGACGCCGGCATCTTCAGCAATACCGCCGTCACCGGCGCCCTGCCCAGCGGCCCCCGCCAGTACGAGACCTTCGCTTTCAACGACACCCGCACGACCTTCAAGGCGGGCTACCCGCTGGTGTCGCTGGCAGGGTCGGGGCTGGCCAACCTGGTCCGCTCCCGCGCTGGTGACTCGGGCACGGTTCGCGAGCCGGGCATCATCGTGCCGCCGTACAACGTGCTGGCCAGGAACCTCAAGCCCGAGGTCTCCATGACCTTCTGGCGGGGCGACGACCGCGTCAGCCAGAGCATCTCCGACAAGTCCTTGGTGGTCAATGTCGGCTCCACGCTGGGCCGCCTGCAGACCTTCGCGCCGGCGGTGGCGCTGCTCGGGGGCGTGGTGCCCGCCTTCGTGCAGGCCCGCGAGGCCGCCGAACGCGTCCAGCGTGAGCAGCAGTTGCGCCAGATGCAGGATCAGGAAGGCGGCCATGGTGACGACATGAACGCCCCGCCCGCTGGCAACTGAGCCGGGTCCGCGGTCTGGCGGCACGCTGCTTCAGGCTACCGTCCGGACATGACGCCGCTTGCCCCTGCCGTTCGCGGCCCGCTTGGCCGTCCTGTTCGTTCCGGCCCTCGGAGCCGTGTTGGCCAATCTGGCCGTGTTGGTCTGCTGGCCGTTGCCGCCATCGCTGCCTGTGCCGCTGTCGCTTGTGCAGCGGAAGACCCTGATGCCAATGTTCCAGCGGTCCGCTGGGTGGTCTGTCCCGCCGCGGCCGGCTTGCCGGCCCGGGCGGCAGGTGCGGCCGCGCCGGGCGATGCGCCGGCGCTGGCGCTGGCCGAGCGAGTCGGTCGCGTGCTTGCCGACCCCGAGCGCAGCGACCTTGCCAACCTGATTCACGCGACAGCCCTGAGCGCCGACGATGCCCTCACTCGCGCCCGTCCGCTCGCCGGGTGTGCCTGGCTGGACGCAACCGCCTCGCCACCGGCATGGCGGGTGTCGCTGGCGAGCGACCCCATGGCCGATGCCGCTGACCAGCCGGCGGTCGCCGTGCCCGGATTGCCCGAACCACGGACGACCCGCTGGCTGACCCCGCCGCTGGCCGGGGTTCAGGTGAACGACCCCCAACTGTGGGCCGAGCCCCCCGCCTTGCTCGACCATCGCACCGCCGCTCGCAAAGGCCGCACCGGCGGCCGCACCGACGCCACCATCATCGAACTGTGGGTTGACATCAACGCCCTCCGCCGCGCTGCTCCGGAACGGCTGGCCGGTGGCAACCCCGGCGACGGCCCTGAGGGTCGCCTGCTCCGCGTGCTGCAACTGAGCAACGCCCGCGAGGTGCGTCTGGCCGTGCAGGCCATCGCACCGCGTGATGAACGCCGCCTGCCCCTGGTGCAGGTGGAGTTGACCTGGTCGGCCCGCAGCGATCCGCCGGGCGCCATCCGCCGCGCCACCCTGGGCCTGGATGCCTGGCCCGCGGAACTGGGCGACCGTCCCACCGGCGAGCATGGCCTGGCCCTGGCTGTTCGGCCGGATGTCGGCTTCGGCCTGCTCGGGGCCGGGTTGGGCCAGTGGATCCGCACCGGCGGCGACGCGCTCGCCGCCCTGAGGCCCGATGACGCAGCCCTTCCGGCCGCAGTCGCCGCGTCGGCCTGGCGGGTTGAGCACCAAAGCCCGCTGCGCGACCTGACCAGCGGCACGGCGCGGCACTGGGGCCTGGTCTGGCGTCAGGGCGTGCTGCTGGCGGCCTCACCGCTGCGGTCGGCCGATGGCCGCAAGCAGATCCGGGCCGCGCTGGGCAAACTCACCGGCCAGTCGCCGGACTCCGACGGCTGGTTCACCTCCCCGGCCGGCCCGTCGCCCGCTGGCGTGGGCGTGCTGGACACGCCTGTCGCAGCGACCGCGGGGGCCATGGTGGTGGCCACGCTCCGCATTGCTGACCCCGTCGTCGTCAAGCCAGCATCCGGCGTCTGGCCCCTGCCCACCCGCTGAAGCGGCTCCCGGCCCCGGTGCGTCGGCCCGGTCGGCAACGCCGCCGCACCGCCGGTTCTAACATGCTCAGCGGAATCGCCGGGTTCCGCCGGGCGGGTCACCCCGCCCGCCCCCTGTCCACCCGGTCCGGTCGGTTGCCCGCCAGAGATCTCCTGAGGAGTTGTGACTTTGCTGCATCGCACGCCCCTGTATGACAAGCACGTTGAGTACGGCGCCAAGATGGTGGACTTCGCGGGCTGGGAGATGCCCCTGGTCTACATGCCCGGGGGCAAGGGCAGCATCAACGAGGAGCACGTGCAGACCCGCACCAAGGGCGGGTTCTTCGACGTCTCGCACATGGGCCGGCTGAAGATCCAGGGGCGGCACGCCTGCCGCTTCCTGGAGAAGGTCTGCTCCCGCAAGATCCGCGACATGAAGCCCGGCTCCTGCCGGTACTCGCTGGTCTGCAACGAGCAGGGCGGCGTGCACGACGACGTGATCGTCATGCGGTTCGATGAGGACCAGTTCATGATGGTCGTCAACGCCTCCAACCGCGCCAAGGTGGTCGGCCACTTCAACGCCGTCAAGGCCCACCACCAGATGAACCTCACCATCGAGGACCAGACCACCTCCACCGCCATGGTGGCCATCCAAGGCCCCCGCGTCATGGAGTTCATCTCCAAGGTCAGCAAGGAAATTCCGACCCTCAAGCGGTACACCTTCGCCACCAAGAACCTGCTCATCGCCAAGCTGTTCGTCTCCCGCACCGGCTACACCGGCGAGGACGGCGTCGAGGTCATCCTCCCCGCCGGCATGACCAAGATCGCCATGGGCATGCTGCTCAAGGACGTGGACCCCAAGGCCCCCGATTCGCTCATCAAGCCCTGCGGCCTGGGCGCCCGCGACACCCTCCGCATGGAGGCCGGCATGCCCCTGTACGGGCACGAGCTCGGTGAAGAGATCAACGCCCTGGAATGCGGCGTCGACTTTGCCATCAGCCTGGACAAGGACCAGACCGATCACAAGGACGAGTTCATCGGCATGGCGGCCCTGAAGAAGGTCCGCGACTCCGGCGGCCCGGCCCGCAAGCTCGTCGGGCTGAAGCTCGAGGGCAAGCGTTCGGCCCGCCAGGGCATGAACGTCCTCAAGGGCGACTCGTCGGTCGGCATCGTCACCAGCGGCTGCCCGAGCCCGACGCTCGGCTACCCCATCGCCATGGCCTTCGTCGCCCGCGAGCACGCGGCCGAGGGCACGACGCTGCAGGTCGACAACGGCAAGGAGCGGCTGGACGCGACCATCGTCAAGCTGCCGTTCTACAAGGCCGCCCCCGTCGCTCCCGCGCCCGCCAAGGTCGGCGTGTGAGCCCGGTCTGAGTTCCGCCCGCGTCTGTCGGATCATCCCGTCATCCGTCCTCAAGGGGGATCGGGTGTCTGTACCGAAAGGAATCCCATGAGCAACGATGCCCTCAAGCCCCGTGACAGCTTCATCTCCAAGGGTGAGGTCGCCCCGGACTTTGTCCTCAAAGCCCAGAACCGTGCCGACTGGAAGCTCTCTGATGCCCTGAAGAACGGTGATGTGGTGCTGTGCTTCTACCCGATGGATTTCTCCCCGGTGTGCAGCACCGAGATGAAGTGCGCCAACGACGAACTGGCCAAGTGGTCCGCCAAGGGCGCTCAGGTCGTCGGCATTTCCTGCGACTCATTCTTCGTTCACGAGGCCTGGGCCCAGTCGCTCAACCTCAAGCAGACCCTGCTGGCTGACATGCACCGCCAGGTCTGCAAGGCGTACGGCATCTACTGGCCCGATCTGAACATCTCCGGCCGGGGCACTGTGATCGTCGGCCGCGACGGCAAGGTCAAGTGGAGCCAGAAGCGGGAGATCAAGGACGCCTTCAAGGCCGAGGAACTGGCCGCGGCCATCGGCTGATCCGTCGGCCAGCCGTCACGGCCTCGCCGCCCGGAACCGAGCCCCGGTCCCTCCCGCGGCCCGCGCCGCCGGTGATACCCTCGGCCCCATGGCGACGTTCGCTTCCGGTTCTGATTCTGTGCATCAATCCCCCGCCGCCGCCCCGGACACGGGCGGCGGTGTTGTTTCATCCGCCCGTCCGCCCCTGGTGCTGATCATCCGCGACGGATGGGGGACCAATCCTCACCCCGATCACGACGCCTTCAACGCCGTCAAAAAGGCCCGCACCCCGGTGGCCGACGCCCTGATGGCCGAGTACCCCTGGACGCTGATCAAGACCAGCGGCGAGGACGTGGGCCTGCCCGAGGGCACCATGGGCAACAGCGAGGTCGGCCACCAGAACATCGGCGCCGGCCGCATTGTCGATCAGGAGAGTGTCGCCATCACCAAGGCCTGCCGCGCCGGCCTTGAGCACAACGCCGTCATCGCCTCGGCCATCACCCGCTGCAAGACCGCCCGCCGGCCCGACGGCTCCCCCGCCCGCGTGCACCTGCTGTGCATCGCGTCTGACGCCGGCGTGCACGGCCAGCTTGATCACCTCTATGCCGCCGTCAAGGCCGCCAAGGCGCTGGCCGTCGCCGATGTGCACCTGCATTTGATCTCCGACGGCCGCGACACCGGCCCGTTCACGGGCTTGGAGTTCTGCCGCCAGGTCGAGAAGCAGTGCGTCGCCATCGGCATTGGCCGGATCACCTCGGTGATCGGCCGCTACTACGCGATGGACCGCGACAACCGCTGGGAGCGCGTCAAGACCGCGTACGACTGCCTGCGGGGTGTCGGCGTGGGTGCCGGGCAGTCCGGGCCGGTGTTTGCGGATGTCTCCTCGGCCGTTCAGGCGTACTACGACCAGCCGACTGCCTCCAACCTCACCGGCGACGAGTTCATCACCGCCCGCCGCATCGGGCCGGCCGCCACCGTCGCCGCCGACAGCATCCACGACGGCGACACGGTGATCTTCGTCAATTACCGGGGCGACCGCCCCCGTGAGTTGTGCGCTGCCTTCTGCTTCCCGGATGACAAGTGGGCCAAGGTCAAGCCCTCGCCGGATTCAGGTCGCAACGGCTTTGACCGGGGTTCCAAGCCCAACACCCACTTTGTCATCATGACCGAGTATTGGGAGGAACTGCTCCCTCTGGTCGCCGGCGTCGCCTTCCCCAAGCCCCCCAAGATGAAGCACATCGCCGGCGAGTGGATCAGTTCGCTGGGCCTGAGGCAATTCCGCTGCGCCGAGACCGAGAAGTATCCCCACGTCACCTTCTTCTTCAACGACTACCGCGATGAGCCGTTCCCCGGCGAGGCCCGCGTCAACCCGCAGTCGCCCAAGGTTGCCACCTACGACCAGAAGCCCGAGATGTCCGCCGACGCCGTCTGCGAGGCCGTCCTCGCCCGGCTGGCCGCCCCGGATTGCGAGGCGTTCATCGTGGTCAACTTCGCCAACGGCGACATGGTCGGCCACACCGGCGTGCTGCAGGCCGCCATCGCCTCCTGCGAGAAGGTCGATGCCTGCGTCGGCCGCATCGTGCAGGCCACCCTGGCACGGGGCGGGGCTCTGATCGTCACCGCCGACCACGGCAACGCCGAGCAGATGTTCGACCCGGCGACTGGTTCCCCGCACACCGCCCACACCACCTTTGACGTCCCGCTGATCCTTGTCAGCCCCGCCCACAAGAACCGTCGCCTGCGGGGCGATCAGGACCCGGCCGGCTGGTTCAAGCCGGCGATTCGTGAGCAGCGGGGGCGTCTGGCCGATATTGTCCCTACGGCCTTGACCGTCATGGAGCTGCCCCAGCCGCCGGAAATGACCGGCCGCAGCCTTCTGGCCTGAGGGCCCCGTTCCCGGGCGGCCGCCTCTACGGGCCGTTGCGGGGTGATAACATGTTCGGTCCAGCACGGATGCTGACCTATGCCACGCGCCGCACGCGATAAAACCCAACAGCTCAAAGCTCACTTCCGGTCCGCCACCCTGGCTATCACGCTGGTGCTCCTTGCCGGCGCAGCTATTGGTGTGGTGTATTCCCGTGAGGCCCTGCGCCACCAGGTCGGCCGCCTGAAAGAGGCCCCCGTCAGTGTGGACATCAACTGGCCGGTCATCGGGCCCCCGTCCCGTCCCGGCGAGGCCCCGCAAACCTGGATGAGCCCCTCCATCCGGGGCAAGATCGAACTGGCTGCGCTCAACGCCCTGAACGGCGACCCCACCGACGGGGCGTCGCTCAAGGCCGCCGCCGACGCCCTGATGGCCACCGGCTGGTTCAGCGCGATCGATGCGGTCCGTCGTGGTCCGGAGGGCGTTGTGCAGATCCGGGGCCAGTGGCGTGCTCCGGTTGCCGCGGTTCGCTACCTGGGGCGTGATCACCTGGTCTCCGCCGAGGGCGACCTGCTGCCGCTGGACTACTCGCCCGGGGGCTCGCTGCTGAAGATCATTCTCAATCCCAGCATGGCCGTACCCGGGCAGCCCGGCGAGCCCTGGCTGGGGGGCGACGTACAGGCCGGCCTCGCCCTGCTGGGCTATTTGCAGCGAACGCCCTTCTACAGCCAGGTCAAGGGCATCGATGTCGCGGAGTACCAAGGCCGCAAGCGGCTGGTCATCGTCACCGACACCGATAACCGCGTGATCTGGGGCGTCAGCCCGACCGAGTGGACCGCCGCCGAGCCGACCCCCGAAGAGAAACTCCGCCGCCTGATGCAGTTGTACCAGTCCCGCGAGCATGGCCGCCGCATCGACGCCAACATGCCCGTGGTTGATGTCTCCAACCCGCGGGGCGTGATGTTCGACCGCACCGCCCTGGCGGCGCTGCAGGCTGAACTCTCGGCCGAACTGCCGCCTGACAGCAACGACCCGTCCCGTGTTTTCGGCCCGCAGCAGGGGGGCAGCGACCAGCGGAAGGCTCGCCCGTCTCGATCCACCGTCTCTCGCGAGGGTGCCAAGCGGCAGTCCAACCCCCCCCGCTGAGCCGCTGTCCGGCGTCGCACCCTTCACAGGCGCGCCACACCGCTGGCCGGGGCCATCGCTATCCTCAACGCCTGGACCTTTGACGGCCCATCGTTCGGTTCGGTGTTTTTCGTCGTCTGCCCCCTTTCACCCGCCTGGCTCCGGCCGGCGGATCAACTCTGGTGATTTCCGGCGGCCGGTTCATGGCTCTTTCCCGGCCGCCTTCGACAAGGCAACGCCCAGCAGCAGGAACGCGCGACATGGAAATGGTGACCCCCGCAGAAAAAGCAGCGCTGGAATCACGGCTGGCCGCGCTGATCGGCAACCGGCAGGTGATCTCCCAGAAGATCGCCGAGGCCCGGGCCCTGGGCGATCTGAAGGAGAACGGCGATTACCACGCCGCCCGCGAGCAGCAGGGCATGGAAGAGGCCGAGATCCGCCGCCTGCAGGAGCGGCTGTCGCGGCTGAGCGTGATCGATGAGAGCCGCCGCCAGACCGACATCGTCTTCCTCGGCGCCACCGTTCGAGTGCAGGAGGAGGGGGCCGATGAGACCGAACTGTTCAAGATGGTCGGCGAGTTCAGCGGCACCATGCCTGAGGACTACACAGAGGTCACGGCGACCAGCCCCATGGGCGAGGCCCTGATGAAAGCCCGCGTCGGCGAGACGGTCGGCGTCCGCACTCCGCGTGGGGTCAAGAAGTTCAAGATCGTCGAGATCCTCTGAGGCGTGTCCGGGTTTCCCGGCGGGGCCCGCGGCCATCTGCCCCGGCCGGTCGGGCCAACCAGCCGCACGGGAGCCGGCCGCACGGATGCCAGCCAGTTGATTTTGCCGCCCAGCCCGTTACCATCTTGGCTCGACGGCCCCTTCGTCTAGCCTGGTCCAGGACGCCAGGTTCTCATCCTGGTAACAGGGGTTCAAATCCCCTAGGGGTCATTAGTGTTTCGGTAGGGTGGGGCACAGACGGGCACAGAGCCGCTTCCAGCACGGAATCGGCCGTGCCCGTTTCTGTTTGGCCTTCCCTGCCCGTCTGTGCCGCTCCCCGCTGCGTCGGATTCTGCGTCGTCTGGGGGGTCGGCTGCGTCGTCTGGTGCGTCGGCTGGGCAGGGCGGCCAAAGTCATCCATGGCGCAGGCCTTGGCGAGGTCGCTCTCCAGCGTGCTCAAGTAGTGCCCCACCGCCACCTGTTCGCTGTGCCCGCACCACTGGCGGGCGAGGTGGCTGGGGAATCTCGCTGAGATGTCGGTGCAGAAACTCCCCCGCAGGGCATGGAGCAGCCGGGGCCAGGCCTTCACCCCTGCCCGGCTGCACGCCCACTCCAGCCCCCTCCGCCAGTTCAAGCATCCTCCCCGGCGACGGTCACCGAGGACGTACTCCGCCCCCTCGGCTGCCCGCTCCCACCCCGCCAGCAGTTCCCTCGCCAACCTCGGCACCACCGGCACCACCCGCGTCGTCTCCGTCTTTGTGGATCGGATGGTCAAGGTGAGGGGGCTCCGGCTCCAGTCGCTCAGGTCGGACCACTTGAGCCCCACCACCTCGCTGGGCAGCCTCAGCCCGGCGTATCGGCCCAGACAGAGCACCAGACGCAACTCGGGGTCTCTCACCTCAGCGAGCACCCTCTCAAACACCTCGGCGGAGACGTAGTGCAGCCGGTCGGGGTTGGCTTGGCTGCCCGCCTTCACTCCGTCGAAGGGGTCTCGGGCGATCCATCCCCACTTGGCGGCCTTGGCGAACACCTGCCGGGCCACCGCCACCCGCTTGGCGATGGTCGCTCGGGCGAGACCCTGCTCGGCCATGGCGGCGGCGAACCGCTCCGCCTGTTCCGGCGTCACCAGTTCCACCGGCGTCGTCGCCCCGAGATGGGCCTCAATGCTGGCGCGGTTGGTGCAGAAACCGGCGAGGGTGCCCGCCTTCCACTGGCGGGTTTCCTTCACCGCGTCGAGCAGGTCGGCCACCGTCCGGCGGCGACGGGCAGCACGGGCGGGGAGCAGCCCCAGACCCACCAGCCGCTCATGCATCCTGTCATCCAGCCCGGCCACCCATGCCGCTGTTGAAGGGGCCAGCGTGCCGGTTCTCGGCCATGCCAGCAGAGCCTCAACATGCACCCGCACGGCGTCGGCGGCCTTGCGGCTCACCCGCCCGAGATGCAGCGTGCGGCGAACACCACCAGCGAGGTACTGCACCTTCGCCAGCCCTTCAGCGGAGATTGAAACGCTTGCCATGGATCACCTCATTCTCGGCCCGATGGGCCGTCACCTGTCAGAGCCTACGCGCCCGTTGGTGGGGTTTCTGGGGTTTCTGTTGCATAGACACTGTGCAGCACGAACCTCTCCGTCGGTCGGCCACCCTTGGCTGTTGAGGGCACCCGCACCCACTTGCCCAGCCCGGCGGCCTCAAGGCGGGCCAGGTCAAACTCGGCGGCCTCTGCGTTGTTGCGGTACCGGCGGATGGCTCGGGCCAGTTCTGAGGCGGTGCAGCCGGACGGACGCCCCTCCAGCCAGCGGATGAGTTTCCGATCCTCAGTCTCCACCTCGGTCTCGCTCATCAGGTCCACCACCCGCTCGGTCTCGGACAGAAACCACCGGGTGAGGGTGAGAGCCCGCTCCATGCTGTCCGCGTCCACCTCCGCCTCAGAGCAGCCGGGGAGACCGGCGGCCACCTTGGCGAGGTGGAGGATGAGAGCGAACCGCAGGGCGTAGGCGGTCAACTTGACCATGGCTGCCCGCAGGTCACCAGACGCTGCACCGATGGCGTCGGCGTGCTCATCATGCCAGCGGATATAGAGGTCGAGGGCGTCGGCTGCCAGGGGGAGGTTCACCGGGCATGGCTCACCCTCATCGTCGGTGCCCATGGGCAGGGCGAGCAGCCCCGAGACCACCGCTCCGTAGAGGTTGGTGGTGAAGGGGTCCACGGTCTCTCGGGAGAACAGCCGCACCTTGAACGGCGGGAAGGCCCACAGCATGCGGGCACACAGCCCGGAGGATCGGTGCTTACTGGTGAAGGTCTCGCGCACCACGTCGGGCTGCACACACCCTGTCAGCGAGACCGCTGCACGGGGTACAAACTGCACGCCCCCGCCCTTGCGGTCCACTGTCACCGGCCCGGCGTTGGCCATCTCCAGCCACCGGCTGGCGTCTCCCCCGCGTCCGCTGCGGTAGGCGTCCATGGCGGTCACCCATGCATCCAGTTCATCCTTGAGCAACAGCAGGCCCCTCGGGTTGGTTGCCAGCAGCGAGACCGTCGCCTCAAGGGTGGCGTCGTCGATGAGCAGCCGCTCGGCGGTGGGGGGCGTCGGCTTGGCGGGGGGGTCTCCACCGGCAACGCCTTTCTTGAACGCAGCCACGTCTCGCTGCCAGCAGAGTTCTGCGGCCTCATGCTCGGCCCACACCTTGGCATGGGCCTTGAGCGCACGGGCTTGCCACTCCCGCAAGGGGGCATCCACCGCCCGCAGGGCGGGTGTCTTTGCGCTCCCGCTCTCGGTCACCACCGCCACCCACACCACGGCGGGCTCGGTCCAACCCGGCTTGACGAGCAGCCGACGGCTGTTGCCGATGGCGGCGGCCAGCACGGCGAGCATGGGGGCACCGAGCATGCCAGCATCTACTCGGAGGGATGCAGCCGCTTCGGTAACGAGGGTGCAGAGGGGTGGGGGCAGGGCAGCGACGGGGAAGGGGACGTACTGGTGGCCAGGGTTCACCGGGCGGGCGGCGGTCTCGCTCTCGGCGGTGGCTGTCTCTGTTGTCGCTGCAACAGAAACCACAGAAACCTCCCCGGCGGTCGGCACCGGCTCGGTCGGTCGGCGGCGGATGGGGCTGGCGTGCGCCATGGCTGCCTCTACGTCGTCGATGCTCACGGACAGGGCGGGATGCGCTGCGGCGGGTGGAGTGGGGGGGCGGCTCATTCGTCGGTCTCCCCTCTGCCCCAGGCTGTCAGCGGTCCCCATGATTCATTGCGGCGGTAGATTTCCGCCTCCAGTCGGCTCACGAGGTTGTCGTCGCCATCGGCGGCTGCCTCTCGTTTCCAGTTCCGCAGTTCCTGCGTCGTCATCCGGTTCATCTTGCGGGCGATCCAGTCTCGGCCAGGGGTGTGGAAGTTCACTCGGCACCTCCCACCGGGAGACCGGCGACGAAGGCCTCAACGTCTGCTCTGCGGTACAGGACGCGGCGGAGACCGGCGATCTTCACCGGCACCAGAACGCCCCGCTCCCGAAGGCTCTGCACCGAGCGGTCGGAGATTTGGAGCAGGTTGCCCACGTCGCTCTCGGTGAGCAGCAGGGCGGCGAGGGTGCTCGGGGAGGATGGATCAGGGGCCACCGTCGGCACCTGCGGGCAGCCACCCAGCCACTCACTGGCGGCGGGGGCGTCGAAGGGGTGAACGCGGGGCGTACTCACTTGCCACCCCCCTTCACGTTCTCCATGGCCTTGATGGCAGCGAGGGCGGTCTCAGGCTCCACCCAGTAGCGTCTACCCGCTTGCACGGCGGGGATGGCTCCGGCCTTGACGAGCCGCTTGAGCCATGCCAGGGGCAGGCCTGTTTCTCGCTTCAACTGATGCAGGTCGATGCGTTTCGGGGAGTGATTCATGCCAACATGAATACACCTGCACGAAACGGCCGGTAGCAGAAACGAGTCGTTGAGTTACGTTCGGTTACGTTTGGTTACGTTTGGTTACGGGGAAGTGAGTGGAGGATGGCGGGAATCCCCCGCGGCGAGGTGCCGGTATCCCAGTTTCTTCAGCATCTCAGGGCCGTTGGCTCCCCACTCTGGCGGGTACAACTCCGCCAGCAGCGTGCACCGCACCGACCACTTGCCCCCATGTTTCTTTGCCCGTTTATCGTTGGCGTGCTTGTTCTTGAGTCGCTTTCTAAGGGCTGGGCCATTGATGTGCAAATACTCGGCCACTTGCGAGGTATCAAGCCAAGGGTCATTCTTGTTCTCGCCAATATCGCCAGCCTCCGCCGCTGGCGTCGGTGCAGGGATCGTCGGTGGCGTCGTCGCTGCCAACCTCAGCGCATGGCGTCCCCTGTTTGTCAGCCGGAGGGCGGCTGCGGTTCTGTTCGTTGGCCGCAGCGAGCCCCAGAGGTGCACCCACGGGCCGATCCGGGTGTTCGCACGGGATGGGGTGCCCCAATCCTCCTCAGTGCCGCAAAGAATCGGCGGTGTCGGCGGCCTTCCCTGCTCGGTGACGATTGCGTAGGTGACACACCGGGACACCTCAATCAATCGCAACTCGGCCAGCAGTTCCACTTCGTACCGCTCGATTCCCTCGGGTATCTGGTGCAAGTGGAGCACGGCATCTTCACGGGGGCCGATGGCGCGGGCGATGGCTTGCAGCGCACGCAGGGCGAGGGGGTCGAGTTCCGGGAGCATGGGGTCACCTCATCAGCGAGCCGGGAGCAGCGAGCCGGGGAGGTGAAACCCGGCCCGCCGCTGCCCGTGAGCCCCCTCAGCCGTCGCTGCCAGGGGCACCCGCTGCGGAAGTCATAGGACGCCGACCGGACACTTTGACGCACCTAACCGGGAGCGACAGGCCTTCCCCAGTTTCAGCCCGGATACCCCCTCGGCAGTCGGGCGAACTTCAACTGCTCACGGAGGTAGCGGACAACCTCAAGATACTCGATTTTGTGGGCGGCCTGTTCCACCTCGGCGGCGGCGGCGAGCACCCGGCACACCAGCCCGCCCTTGACGCCCCTGTCCCATACCGGGTCGGCGTCGATTTCCTTGACGAGGGCGAGCAGCCGGTCGGTGGCGTTGTGGAGGATGGTGGGGTCATCCAGCCAGCCATCCCTCGCTGCACGCGCCAGCATCTTGCAGTCTCGGCGAATGTGGCGGCGGTCTTTGCCCACCCAACTCCAATCCTTCGGACGGGCCAGAGCGGCGATGCGGTCGATGGTTGTACGATCAATCGGTGGTGTCATTGGTGTTTCTCGCTGGCAGCCCCAGGGGGCTGGGGGGGCCGTTCTCGGCCAAGGGTGACGGACGGGGTCAACAGAGCCAGCCGGAGCGAACCGGAGGCGTCTACGGGCGGCGGGTGGGCTCACGGCTTGAGCAGGGCGGCGGCCAAGGCTGCCCGCACCTCTGGGGGCAGGTTGGCGAGGGCGGCGATGAGGGCGGCGGTCTCGGCGGCGGTGCCGGTTGCGGGGGCCGAGTGCGTCGGATTCTGCGTCGTCTCCGGCGAGACTGCGGGTTTCTGGGCCGAAACCGGCTCGGGTTGGAATCCCCTAGGGGTCATTAGAAACGACAGAGCCGCCCAGCCCGGGCGGCTCTTTGTCGTTTTGGGCCACCGCCCGCCAGCCGCAGAGGGGTAGGGTCCGCCCGCTTCGGCCCGCTTCGGCCTGCCTCGGCCTGCCTCGGCCTGCCTCGGCCCGGTCGGCTTGAGCCTTGGCCGCTCCGCCCCCTCCGCCGCCGGTGGCCGGTTCGTGCTCCGGAGGCCCATCGGGCGGCCGCCAAAAAGCAAGCAGCCCCCGCCGAGGCAGGGGCTGTGCAAAGCGGAGAGGGGGAGATTCGAACTCCCGATACGGTTGCCCGTATACGCGATTTCCAATCGCGTTCCTTCAGCCTCTCGGACACCTCTCCGGATGTCGTTCCGGGCGACTCCAAAGGAGCCGTCCGGGGCCAAGGAACCGGCCGAGCCGGGAACCGAGGGGCGGAGTATAGACGGGTTTCGGCGGATTTGGCCCGCCGGTTCACTCCTGGCAGTCGGGATGGGGCCGGGATGGGGGGCGGGTTGGCGGTCGGCCCCGGCCCACACCCGCCCCGGCCCACACCCGGCCCAGCCCTGCCCCCTCGCCCATCCCTTCACCTTCGGACCTGTCAGAACGGCGTGCTCGCCCGCTCCGGCGGGCCGGCCCGGTACGGCCGGGTCACCTTCAGCAGCACAAAGTCCCCCGAGCTGGCCACCGTCTCTCCCACCCGGGCAAACGCCCCCGTCGCGTCCGCCGGGGTCACCACCAGCAGCGAACCGGTCGCCGGCCAGGTGCGTTCCCCCGCCGCCGTCTCCCAGCCCGCTTCCGGAGCCGGAGCCACGCCGGCCCACTGCCCCAGCAGCAGATAGGTGTTCGCGGCAATCGGCCGCGCTCCCAGGCTGGAGAGCAGTTCCGCCTGCGGGGCTCGGTTCACCGCCTCCACCACCCGGTCCCACGCCGGGTCGCGGGCCTCGTGATATTGCACCGGCAACGCCGCCGCGATGATGCCCCCGGCCAGCACCGCCGGCGCCAGCCACGGCAAGGCCCGCCCCAGCGGGCGCGTCAGCCCGCCCCGGGGCAGTGCCGTGAGCCCCACCGCGCACAGCATCGCCAAGCCGGGGTACACCGGCAGGGCATACCGCCCCGCCTTGCCCCCGAACGCCGAGAGCGCCACCAGCCAGCCCAGCGCGATCACCACCGCCAGCACCGCCAGTCCCCGCCGCCCCGGGTTCGCCGGCGCGTCGGCCCTCCCGCTCCACAGCCGCCCGCGAAGCGCCAGCGCCGCCGTCAGCCCCAGCGCCCCCAGCCACGGCCAGTAGTTCTCAACCAGCAGATGCAGGTAGTACCACCACCCCCGGTCGGAGACCTCCCCCGCCCGCTCCAGCGACTGCTGCACGAAGTACACCCGCACGAACGTCTCGCCGTGCTCCAGCCACATGCCGGCGTGCCACGGCGCCGCCACCGCCAGCGCCACCGCACCCGCACCGGCCATCCACCCCAGCCACCGGCTGCGGCCCTGGCTTACCAGCCACACCGCCAGCAGCGCCGGGCCCAGCAGCGCCATCAGCGGCTTGCACAGCAGCCCCAGCCCGATCGGCACGCCCGCCCACAGCACCCGCGACCCTCGGTCACTCTTCACCGCCCACACCACCGCCAGCGTCGCCAGGCTCAGCATGGCGCACTGGGTCATGTCCAGCGAGATCGCCTTGGTGTAGCGGAAGAACTCCAGCGTGGAAGCCAGCACGATGCCCGACCAGATCGCCAGCCCCGGCCCGGCCAGCAGCCTGGCCGTTCGCACCGTCGCCCACACCGTCACCCCGGCAAACAGCAGACTCGGCAGCCGCCCCGCCAGCAGCGACGGTCCCAGCAGGTGCATGAACAGCCCGTGAATCCAGAACACCAGAGGCGGCTTGTTCAGGTACAGCGACTCGCCGACGTGCAGGTTCCACAGCGAGCCCGTCCGCCACGCGCTCAGCCCGATGGCTGCGTAGTAGTGCGAATCGGTGCGAAACCAGCCCTGGGCGGCTCCGGGCAGCCAGCACGCCAGCAGAATCGCCAGCGGCAGCAGCACCGGCTGCGCCCTTACCCACCCGGTCAGCCTGTCACGCGCCCGCTTCACGGTCGATGGTAACGCCGGCTCCGCCCCGCGTACCGTCGCCACCGCATGATCGGGCTGGTCCAACGCGTCGCATGGGGTCGGGTCGAGGTCGACGGGCAGACCGTGGGCGCCATCGGTCCGGGGTTGCTCGTGCTGGTCGGCGTGCACGTCGCCGACACGCCCGCCGACGCCCACTGGCTGGCCGACCGCCTGTGCGGGCTGCGCATCTTCACCGATGCCGCCGGCAAGATGAACCTGGCCGTCTGGCAGCCCGGCCCCGGGCGGGAGCCGGCCGACCCTTCCGCCCCCCCTCAAGCCGGCCCCGGTGTGCTGCTGGTCCCCAACTTCACCCTCTGCGCCAGCACCGGCAAGGGCCACCGTCCCGGGTTCGACAACGCCATGCGTCCGCCCCAGGCCGCCGATCTGTTCAACGCCGTCGTCGAGGGCGTCCGGGCCGGGCTGGCCGCCCGCGCCGCCGAGCCCCAGGCCCTGGCCTGCACCGTCGCCACCGGCCGCTTTGGGGCCGACATGGCCGTCAGCCTGCTCAACGACGGGCCCGTCACGCTGATCCTCGACAGTTCAACCCGCCCCGGCGGCCGGGCCTGAGCCTGGGGACCGTCTACGGTTGCCGCCCCGCGGGCCGATGGTGGTCCGCGGTTCGGAGGCACACAGTCATGCAGGCAGGCGGCGCGACATCCGAAGCGGCAACACGGCAGGCGATTGAGGCGGCTCGAGCCGCCGGAATGATCGACCGCGGGCAGGTGGGCGCTGCCGACGTCAGCAAGGCCGCCGTCGAGGTGGCCCGCGAGAAGGTCGAACGCGGGGTCAACTTCGTCGAGAGCTTCACCACCAAGGCCGCCGACTGGTTCGTCACCCAGGGGCCCGCGGTGGTCGCCACGCTGCTGCTGCTGGTCGCCGCCTGGTTCATCGCCGCCTGGGTCCGCCGGCTGGTCCTCCGCGGGCTGACCCGCGCTCAGGTGGACCTCACGCTGAGCAAGTTCCTCGCGAACCTGGTCAAGTGGGCCATCATCATCTTCGCCGTCATCGCCTGCCTGGGCACCTTCGGCGTCAACACCACCAGCTTCGCCGCCCTCATCGGCGCCGCCGGTCTGGCCGTCGGCCTGGCCCTGCAGGGCAACCTGGGCAACCTGGCCAGCGGCGTGCTGCTGCTGATCTTCCGCCCATTTAAGATCGGCGACAGCGTCATCGTCGCCGGGCAGGCCGGCGTGGTCGACGGCATCGATCTGTTCACCACCAATCTGGACACCGGCGACAACCGCCGCATCGTGGTGCCCAACAGCGCCATCTTCAGCGGCGTGATCGAGAACCAGACTCGCCACCCCCGTCGCCGTGCCGACGTCACCCTGGCGGTCAACGGCGGACTCGCGTACGACCGCGTCCGGTCCTCGCTGCTGGCCGCCGCCGAGAGGGTGGCCGGTTCAACCCCCGGTGTTGTCACCGACCAGCCCGTCGGCGTCGGCCTGAACGACCTCCACCCCGCCCAGACCTGGACCGTCAGCGTCTGGGCCGAGACGACCTCGCACGCCGCCGTCCGCCAGGCCCTGCTCCGCGAACTCAAGCAGACCATCGAAACCGATGGCTTGGGCGCTCCCGGTCCGTCCATGGACGTTCGCATCAAAGAGATGGCGGGCCGATAGAATCCCCCGGCCATGGTCCCCCCCGGACACGATCACGCTTCCCACTCTTCCGACCCCAAACAGCCCGCCAAGGCCCACCCGGACTTTGCCGCGCTGCTCAGGCAGGTTGGTCTGCGCGTCACCCGTGCCCGCGTGGCCATCCTTGAGACCCTTCACGCCAGTGACGTGGCCATCAGCGCCGACGAGGTCTCTGACCGCCTCTCCGCCTCCGGCGAGGCCGCCGACCGCGTCACCGTCTACCGCACCCTGACCAGTTTCGTCGAAGAGGGCCTTGCCCACAAGGTCGACCCCGGTGACCGCAAGTTCCGCTTCTCGCTGACCGACCACGCCCACTGCCACGGCGATCACCACCAGCATGAGCACCCTCATCTGGTCTGCGACTCGTGCGGAGAAGTCCAGTGTGTTGACGACGCCGAGGTTGTCCTCCGCCCCAAGCGATCCGGCAAGCCCGGGGGCAAGTCCATCCGACTGAACCAGAGCAATGTCACGCTCCACGGCGTGTGCGAGAAGTGCGACGACCCATCGCAGCCGCCGCCGCCTAAGCCCGGCACGTCAAGCGGCCCGAACTTGCGCTGAGGTCCGGCTGCTGCAGTTCCCGGTCAACCGATTCCCCAGTTGAGCCACCCGCCGGCACCCCGCGGCAAGCCCTTTCGGCCCGCCCGTTTCGCGGCCCGGGCTCGGCCGCCGGGAGCCAATCGCAAAAATCTGCACGACAGACTGACAACAGCGTGTCAGTCGATAGGTATGTGTTACCCAAACAAATAGCGTATGATAGGTTGACGGTCGCCCGAACACCTGTAGACTTTCCGAACAGAACGGGTCCTCAAAGCCCCGAATCTACCGCAAACAGGTGAATCTCAGGAGTCCGTCCCATGTTGACCGTCAAGCGCGTCGTCCAGCTCATCCGCACCGGCCGTCAGGCCCAGGCCTTCGATGCCGTGCTGGCCAACGGCCGTGCTCTTCCGGCCGAGGCCCGTGCCCGTCTGGCCCGCCCCAGTTCTCTGCGGATGGTGGCCCCCGCTCTGGCTCTCCAGCGGGTCATGGAACTGAGCTACGGCCCGACTCCCGAGGCAGAGGAACTGGCTGCCACCGTCGTGCGCGAGGTGGAGATGGCGGCCGGGTACGGCTGTGGATTGGAAGTTGCCGGCGGGGCCGTGACCGGGGCCGTGCTGGCGGCGTGGTTGGCGGCCGCCTCACACGCCGCTGCGGACCCGACACTTGTGGAGCGAACCGTTGCCGCGCTGCGGTGGCTGGCCGGCGAGATCGCCGCCCAGCAGCAGCGGGCCGCTGCCCGGCCCCATGCGGCCGCTCCCAGCGGGGGCATGGGTGATGCCCTGGACACCTCGCTGGTTGCTTGGCAGCTCGCCAGCAGCCCCGGGTTGGCCGCTGCCGTGCTCGCCGCCGGCGGGGATCCGTCCGCTGTACTCCGCTCGGCCTCCCAGGCCGCTCGCCCGACTGCGGTCACCCGCCCGGCCAAGGCTCCGGCTTGGCGTGGCGCCGCTGCCTGACCGCATCGGCTGGCGTATTATCAAGTTTTCAGAAACAACTGAAAATAGCCTCCGCCCGCTTCGCCTCGAGCCACGATCCACCCATGCCCACCGCCGTCGCGCCAGCATCGCCGTCCGCCACCCCGTCGCACCGCCCCGGCGCTGATCTGCCCGGGGCCGACGGCGGCACTCTGGTGCTCGGCCCCGGCGCTGACCCAGCCCTGCGGCCCCTGGCCGCCAAGGTCGCCCGGGGTGAACGGCTGACGCTGCAGGACGGCGGGACCCTGTTCTCCACGCCCGATGTCTGGTCGGTGTGCATGATGGCCGACTGGGTCCGGCGTCGCCTGCACGGCGACGTGGTCTACTACAACATCAATCGCCACCTCAACTACTCCAACGTCTGCGCCCTCTCCTGCAAGTTCTGCGAGTTCTACCGCAAGCAGGATCAGGACGGCGCGTACACCCGCGACATGGCGTATGTCCGCGACGAGGTCCGGCGGGCCGTTGAGAGCGGTGCGACTGAAATGCACTCGGTCGGCGGGTTGCACCCGTATCTGCCGTGGGATTACTACCCCGAACTGGTCCGCACCATCCGCCAGACTGCCCGCGAACTGGGCAGCGATCTGCACGTCAAGGCCTTCACCGCCGTTGAGATCGTGCACCTGGCCAAGATCGCCAAGGTCTACAAGCAGTCCGATCGCACCGCCGGCATCCGCTGGGTGCTGCAGCAACTCAAGGAGGCCGGCCTGGGCTCACTCCCCGGCGGCGGCGCCGAGGTCTTCGACGACCGCGTGCACGACGAGGCGTACAAGGGCAAGATCCGCAGCGACGTCTGGCTCGATGTCCACCGCGTCGCCCACGAACTGGGTCTGAACTCCAACGCCACCCTGCTCTATGGTCACATCGAGCAGCGATCCGACCGCCTGGTCCACATGGACATGCTGCGTCGCGCTCAGGACCGCGCCCTGGCCCGCCTGGGCTATGCCGACCACGCCCCGGCCGCTCACACCGCCGCCGCCGACACCACCTCCCCCTCCGCCGGCCACCTCGGCTACACCGCCGACGAGGGCGACGACGTCCCCGTCATCACCCTCACCCGCGACGGCGTTCGCCTGCCCACCCCCGAGATGAACGCCCGGGGCGGCTACTTCCAGACCATCATCCCGCTGCCCTTCTTCCCCGACGGCAGCGAACTGGAGCATCTCCCCGGCCCCAGCGGCATGGAAAACCTCCGCACCATCGCCGTCGCCCGGCTGATGCTCGACAACTTCCCCCACGTCAAGGCCTTCTGGATCATGCAGACGCTGCCCATGGCGCAGCTCATGCTCCAGGCCGGCGCCAACGACATCGACGGCACCGTCGTGTGGTACGACATCACCAAGGTCGGCGGAGCCTCCACCCATCAGGAGGTCAACGTCTGGTCGCTCTGCAAGGCCATTCGCGAGGCCGGGGGCATCCCCGTTGAGCGCGACACCCTCTACCGCCGGGTTGAACGCGCCGGCGCCGCCTGGCGGCTCGCCCCTGACGCCGCCCGCCCCACAACCTGAACCTCTCCCGACCGCCGGCACATCTTCGGACCTTGCCCCGCCCGAGAACACGCGGCGGCAGATCGAAATCTGGAGAATCTGCACAAGCTCGGCAGGATGGGCACTTGGCGAAACCTTGAAAGCGGTTAAACTGCCCGCGGCCCGGCCGCATGTTCCTGTGTCCGACGTCGGGCGCTCGCGGCCGCCGCCCTGCTGCGCCTGCCTCTCGCCAAGCCCCTGTCCCACCCCCAGCCCACATCATGCGTCGCCTCTGCCTCGCCATGCTGCTGATCGCTTCCTTGCTGCTCATCGGCCGGCTGACCTTTGCCGCCGATGCCGGGGCACCCGCACTGATCGCCAATGGCGACTTCCAGGCCTGGGCCGACGGTCGCCCCGCCGGCTGGCAGCTGACCACCCCCGGCTGGGCCACCGCCCCGGCCCCCGGCGAATCGCCCGACGCCCCCGCCGTGCGTTTCTCTCGCAGCGGTGCAGCGGATCAGGCCGCACCGTACGGCATCCTGCTGCAGGCGCTCCCGTCCGAGGCGATGGCCGCCGTTGCCGGGCGTCGCTTCACGCTCACCGCCCGCGTGCGCGTGCTCAGCCGCGAACGTCAGGCCGAGGCCGCCATGTGGGCCCGGGTGGACCGCTCGGCCGGACGCATGGGCTTCTTTGACAACATGGACGGCCGCCGCATCCGGGGCGAGAACTGGCAGGAGGCCCGCATCGACGGCGAGGTGGCCGCCGATGCCCAAGGGCTCACCCTGGGCTTCCTCGCCTTCGGCGACGCCAGCATCGAAGTCGCCGCCGTCCAACTGCTCGTGCTGGGCTCGGCCCTTGAGGGCAGCCGTCCGCCCGCCCCTCTGGACGACCGTGAACTCGCCACCGTCACCGCCACCGGCCGCCTCCACCACCTCGTCCGCTTCTTCTACCCATCCAGCGAGTCCGTCTCCGCCCCGTGGGACGCTCTGCTGATCGCCGCCATTGACCGCGCTGCATCCGCCGCCACCCCCGCCGAAGTCGCCCGCGTACTCGTCGAGACCTACAGCCCCATCGCACCGCTGCTTCGGGTTGGAACCGACGGGCCAGACGCAGCCGCCTTCCCCGTCGAGATGCCGGCGATTCCCCCGCACACCCATTCCGTGCACTGGGTCCACAACGGCCTGGGCCCCGGCGACCCGCGGCCCGGCCAGATCTACGCCAGCGTTCGCACTGTGCTGCCCGTCGGCGAGCACGCCGTGCCCGCCCCGCACCGCTTCACCCTCGCCCCCGGCCTCTGGGCCGAGTTCCCTCTCGCCCTGCCCTGCACCGCCGAAGGCCAAACGCTGCCCGCCGCACAGGGCACGCTCCCGCAGCCGCAGCGGCCGCTCTCCTGGCGATCCACCGCCG
Organism: Planctomycetaceae bacterium; assembly: GCA_021294835.1. Taxonomy (GTDB): domain Bacteria; phylum Planctomycetota; class Phycisphaerae; order Phycisphaerales; family UBA1924; genus CAILKP01. Next base: position 57,166 of record JAJTDF010000002.1, on the reverse strand, counting down.
AGGACCGCTCGGTTCGCCTCGCTTCGGTGCTGGTGGCCTGGAACACTCTGCACCACTTCTACCCCTACTTCGACGCCATCACCACCGACTGGCCCGCAGCCCAGGCTGCTGCGCTCGGTGCTGCCGCCCTCGCCGCCGACACCATCGAGCAGACCTGCGTTCTTGAGCGGTTGATGTTCCACCTGCACGACGGGCACGGCCACGTCGGCCACCCGAGCGTCACCCCCGGTCGTGTGCTTGGGCTGCGTCTGCTCTGGGCCGGCGACGCACTGGTCGCGGCCGAGCCGTTCAAGTCCGCCGAAGGCGAGATCCGGCCCGGCGACGTGGTGCTCGCCATCGACCAGCGGCCGATCGACGCGATCACCCGCGAACTGGGCAGCCGCATCTCCGCCGCCACCGAGGGCTGGCGTCGCCACCGCCTGCTGGCCGCCATCGCCGCCGAGTTCAACCAACCGACCAGCACCGTCCGCGTCCGCACCGGCGATGGTGAACCCCGCGAGGTCGCTGTCCCGGCCTTCCCGCTGGATCAGTTCACCCACATCCAGCGTCCGGTCAACCTGCCCCGCAACGGCTCGCAGGTCGCTCCCGGCATCGTGTACTTCGATCTCGTCGGCGCCGATGCCGCCGCGTGGAGCCAGCACCGCAGCGCCGTCGCGGCGGCACGCGGGGTCATCTTCGACGTGCGGGGCTACCCCGGCGAAGCCGGCCTGCAGGTGCTGCGGCACCTCGTGCCCGGTCCGGTCCGCACGCTCCGCATGTCCATCCCCCTTGTCACGCTGCCCGATCGCGAGAACTTCACCTTCAACCCCGAGGTCTTCTGGAACCTCACGCCGCTTCAGCCTCGCATCGCCGGCAAGGTCGCTTTCCTCACCAACGCGGGCGCCATCAGTTACGCTGAGAGTTGTCTGAGCATCGTGCGCAGTCTGGGCCTTGGGGAGATCATCGGGCAGACCACCGCTGGCACCAACGGCAACATCAACCGCACCATGCTGCCGGGCGGGTTCGTCATGATCTGGACCGGCATGCGTGTGCTCAATGACGACGGCTCGGTCTACCACGGCGTCGGAACGCCCCCGACCGTCCCCGTGTCGCCAACCCCCCAGGGCATCGCCGCCGGGACCGACGAGGTTCTCGTCGCCGCCATCGCCCGCCTGAACGAGCTGCTCGCCCCGCCTCAGGAGCCCCCACCCGCTGCACCGCCGCCGGCGAGCCCCGATTCGCCAGGGGGCAAGCAGCCCGACTGAACGCGTCGCGCCGAAAGGCGCCCGCGTCCCACCCCCGCGGCCGGCGGAGCCGACCGCTTGAACTGTGATGATGGATCGTTCATCGGCGTGTACGGAGCTTCACGCATGGACCAGAACCGCGTACCTGAAACCTATCGCCAGGCCATGGAGCGGCTTGACGCCGCGCGTGCCCAGGCCGCCCGCACCGTCCGCCGCCGCCGCGGTGTCGCCGCCGGCGCCGAGTCGCACGTGAAGATCCCCGAGCATGTGCTGGAGCGCATCGTCGACCGCTTGCTCCGGCAGATCCTCAGCGAGCAGGACGCCGCCCTGGCCGCCATGCAGCCCGCGCCCTCGGAGGATTCCACGCCCGATGCCGCTCCCGCCGAGCAGCCGTGCCACCGCCCGGTGGTGGCGCACACCTCCACCGGCTTCCCGTTGCGTTTCGTTCGCGATGACCACGCATAAGCCGCACCCCGCCCACGGTGGGTGAGCGGATCTCACTCACCGCGTCTGGCCCGACCCCTCCACCACGTACCGCTGCGTCGTCAACTCCTCCAGCCCCATCGGCCCATACGCGTGCACCCGCGTGGTCGAGATGCCGATCTCGGCCCCCAGCCCCAGCGCAAAGCCGTCGTTCATCCGCGTGCTCGCGTTCACCAGCACGCATGAGGCCTGCACCCGCTGCGTGAAAGCCGTCGCCGTCGCCTGGTCCTCGGTGAGGATCGCCTCGCTGTGGTTGGAGGTGTACCGCCCGATGTGCTCGATGGCGCCCTCCAGCCCGTCCACCACCCGCATCGCCACGATCAGGTCCAGGAACTCCCGGCCGAAGTCCTCCGGTCCGGCCGGCCGCACATGGGCCATCCCCGCGCCCAGCCGCGCCACCTGCTCGTCCCCTCGAACCTCCACGCCCGCCTGCCCATACGCCCGCAGCAGGTCCGGCACAAACCGCTCCGCCACCGCCCGGTCCACCAGCACGCATTCCGCGGCGTTGCACGTCGCCGGGGCCGAGGTCTTGGCCGTCAGGCACACCCGCAGCGACTGCTCCAGGTCGGCCCGCTCATGCACGAAGATGTGGCACACGCCCTGATAGTGCTGCACGGTGGGGATCCGCGAGTGCTCGGCCACAAAGCGGATCAGTTCGTGCCCGCCGCGCGGGATCACCAGGTCGATCGATGCGTCCTGCCGCAACAGTTCGCGAAGCTCGTCGCGAGATGACGACGTGAACGCCGTCATCGCCTCCGGGGGCACGCCCTGCTCCGTGAGCGTCTCCCGCACGATCGCCGCCAGCAGCGTGTTGCTGTGGTGCGCCTCCTTGCCGCCCTTGAGGATGCACGCGTTGCCCGACTTGAAGCACAACGCAAACGCGTCCACCGTCACGCCCGGTCTGGCCTCGTAGATCATGCAGATCACCCCCAGGGGCGTCCGCACCTTGCTCACGAGCATGCCCGACGGCGCCGTCCACCCCTTGACCACCGCCCCCACCGGGTCCGGCAGCGCCGCCACCTGCCGCAGCCCGTCGCACAACTGCCCCAGACCCGAAGCGGTCAGCCGCAGACGCTGCAACTTGGCGCTGGCCAGCCCGGCCGCTTCGGCCAGTTGAAGGTCCTGCGCGTTGGCCTGCAGAATCGCATCCTGCCGCTGGGCCAGTCTCGCGGCCAGCGCCAGCAGTGTCTGGTTCTTCCGCTCGGTGGTCAGCGTCGCCACCGCCGTCGCCGCCCGCCTGGCAGCCCGGGCCAACTGTTCAATGCTCAACGTCTGTGCGTCCATCACGCCGTCCCTCCGCCGCCGCTGGTCAGCACCGCCAGGTCGTCGCGATGGATCACCTCGTCCCCGAGATGCTGGCCCAGCGTTGTCGCGATCTTGTCCGACGCCAGACCCTTGATCCGTGCGATCTGCTCCGACGCGTACGCCGTCAGGCCCCGGGCGATCACCACCCCGTCCGGTCCGCACACGTCCACCGGCTCCCCGCGTTCAAAGGTTCCGCTCACCGCTGTCACGCCGCTGGGCAGCAGACTGGCACGGCGGCTCACCACCGCCCTGGCCGCCCCCGCATCCACCCGCACCGTCCCGGCCGAACGCACGGTGCTCATGATCCACGCCTTCCGGCGGCTGGGCGCTTGCGCGTCCACCGGCAGGAACAGCGTTCCCAGGTTCTCCCCGCTCAGCACGCGGCCCATCACCCCCGGTTCATCCCCGCCGGCGATCAGCGCCGGCACGCCGAGTTTCCACGCCACGCCGATCGCCGTCAGTTTGCTGGCCATGCCGCCCACGCCCGTCAGCGTCTTGGTGTCCGTCACGTGCCGAGACAGCCCGGCGATCTCCGCATCCCCGCCCAGCCGCACCAGCGGAATCACCCGATTCTCGTCACCCTCCGCGTACAGCCCCCTGGCCCGCGAGAGAATCAGCAGCAAGTCCGCGTCCACCAGACCCGAGACATAGGCCGACAGCGCGTCGTTGTCGCCGAAGTGGATCTCGTCGTAGGACACCGAGTCGTTCTCGTTGATGACCGGCGCCACCCCGTGCTGGTGCAACTGCGCCAGCGTGTGCCGGGCGTTGAGGTACCGCCGACGCGCCAGCATGTCATCAGAGGTCAGCAGCAACTGGCCGACCGTCAGCCCGTGCCTGCCGAGGGCCGCCGCCCACGCCGCCATCAGCCGCTGCTGGCCCACCGCCGCCGCCGCCTGCTTGAGTTCAATCGAAGTGGGGGGGGCCGTCAGCCCCAGCAGCCGAAACCCGCTGGCGATCGCCCCGGAGGACACCAGCGTCACCTGCACGCCCATCCGCCGCACCGCCGCCACGTCATCGGCCAGCCGATCCACCGACGCCTGATCCAGCGAACCGCCGGGCGCAACCACCGCCGAGCCGATCTTGACCACCAGACGCTGGATCTTGGGCAACGGTCGGACGCTGGTCACATCGCTCATGGGCTCACCAACTGCTTGCCAACTGCTCACCACCTGCGTGCACGGGCCGCCCCTGCACGCCCGGCGGCCCCGTCCGCATCGAACGGTTCACGCTGCGGCAACTCAAGGCCGCTCGCATGGCGTCGTCCACACTCGGGCTGTGCTGGTCCTGGAACCGGTCGCCGTCCAAACGTCAGGGCTTCCCGCCGGCCGTTGCCCGCCCGCCGCTGCTGTTCATGAACAGCAACGCCCCGGCCGCCAGCACGCTCAGCCCCGACACAGCATACAGCGTGTTTCGCAGATACGTCAGATCCCGCTCCGGCGCCCCCTTGGCCTTGAAGAACTGCTCGCGGTTGGCGGGCGTGTCCTCCATCTTCCCGCCCATGGTCTGCTCGCGCCACTCGGCCATCGCCTGCCGGTGAGCCTCCACGCCATCACCCCGCTTGATGCCCAGCGAGCCCACCATCACCGCAAAGAACACCACCACCAGCACAGCCGCCATACGGGCCACACGCGCCGCTTTGGGTCGCGATCGCAGCCCGGCGATCGCCCCGCCCAGAGCCAGCGCAATCGCTCCGATCGCCCCGGTGGCGATCAGTGCCGTCGTCGGGTTGGCGCCCTCGGGCGCCGCGAAGAACGCCCAGAGGCCGCAGACGATCACACACACCGCATAGACCGCCAGAACAATCGAGAAACGAGACATGCAAGGCTCCCTGCTTCGGGGTGAACTGTCGCTTGATGGTAGTGAGGTCGCCCTCGTGTTTTCCCCCAATCGGGGGCACCTGCCGAGAGGAGCTCCATACAGTTGCGGATGCGAAAGCAAGGCGATGCCGACCCGATGCACTCGGTCCCAGGCGTTACCCGCCAACTGGCCTGTGCCATGGGGGCCGTCGCCGGAAGCGACAGCACCTCCATTGCTGAGCGGGCCGCGGAAGCCGCGCTTGCCGGACTGATCGAAAAGGGGCAGCCGATCGCCGACCTCGCGGTCGTATTCGTGTCCGCCGCCCACGCGCAGGCCATCGGCCGCATTGGCGAGGCCATCATGCGTCGCCTTGCGCCGCGAGCGATCATTGCCATGGCCGGCGAAGGGGTGATCTCCGGTCGGACCGAACTGGAAGCCACGCCGGCGGTTTCGCTGCTGGCCGCCAGCCTTCCCGGCGTCGCGATCAGCCCGTTCGCCGCTGAGGAGATGCCCGCCGGCCTCCGGGGCCAGCCCGAGGAGCACTACGACCACCACGAGCTTGATCTGGCCGCTGTCGCCGATGCGGTCGGCATGAGCGTCGGGCACCGGGGAACATTGATCTTCGCTGATCCGCTGTCGGGCCCCATTGATCCGGTGCTCCACGCGATCTCCCGCGCCCGCGTCATGTGTTCTCCCGGGGGGGCAGGCCCGGCCAGCAGCCATTCGTCGGTTTCGCAGTCCGGCGATGATCCGGCCGGGCGGCGGGGCCCCATCTTCGGCGCTCTCGGGTCGGCGTCCGGCAAACTCGGCGGCAACACGCTGCTGCTCAACGGCCGCATGTATGACCGGGGCTACGTCGGCATGAGCTTCTCCGGCGCTGTCCGGCTGGATGCACTGGTCAGCCAGGGATGCCGGATGATCGGCCCCAACACCGTTGTCACGTCCGCCAAGGGCCAGATCATCCGCCGACTCGGCGGTCGTCCGGCACTTGAGGCCCTGCACGATTTGATCGAGCCCATGGACGATGCCAAGCGGCAGCAGGCCGTGCAGGGCCTGATGATCGGCCGCGTCATCGACGAGTACAAGGAACGCTTCGGCCCGGGCGACTACCTCATTCGCAACGTCGTCGGCGTGGTCGAGAAAGACGGTTCGCTGGTGGTTGCTGAGCCGGTGCCCGTCGGGACGACCGTCCGCTTCGCCGTTCGTGATGCCGATGCGGCCGATGCTGATCTGGCCATGCTGCTCGACGGTCAGTCTCTCCACGGCCCGCCGGAGGGGGCGTTGCTCATCTCCTGCAATGCCCGGGGCAGCAGACTGTTCAAGACCATGCACCACGACGCAGCCGCCGTGCAGCGGGCCTTTGCCGAACCGCCCGCCGGTGAGCAATTGGCCAAGGCCGGCGCCCCCGCGGGGCCCGCCGCCCTGGTTCCCCTCGCCGGGGTGTTTGCCGCCGGTGAGATCGGTCCCGTTGGTGACGGCGTGTTCGTCCATGGCCAGTCCGCCTGCGTGGTCACCATTCGGGCTCGGCCGGCCTGACAAATCTGGTTATCGGATGACTTCCTGCCCTTTCGTCGCCCCGAGACCGTGTGATCGGGGTCTTTGGGCCTTCGCTGGTCTCAAGGGCGACCGAAGCAGGACCGATTACCCGAACACAGGCCGGAGCCGTCATGATCAGACCAAGCACAGATCTTTCAGTGCGGCAGCACGAACGCTTCTCGTGCGATATGGCCATGACCCTGCGCGTCGGACAGTCCTGCGTCTCCAAGGTGCGGTTTGCCCGCGGCGTCGGCGGCCTTGACGGCCGCGTCCCGGGTCGACTGTCCAGCGTGAGCCAGGGCGGCGTCGAGGTGCGGGTGCCGGTCTTCGTTCCCATCGGCGCCGCCATCGACATCGCCATCACCGACGCCGCCGACAAGCCGCTGGCTGAGATTTCCGGGCGCGTCGTCCGCACCGCCATGCTCGATCGCCGCCCCACCTATGCGCTTGGTGTGGTGGTGAACGCTGAGCATGCGGCCGTCATGACCACGCTGGTGTCGCTGGCCGTCAGGTCTCTCAGCGAGGGTGAGCAAGGAGCGGGCCTTGCAGCTTGAGCAGGACCAGTTTGTCATCGCCGCCCTTCTGGAGAGCGGCGACCTGACCGGTGATCAGGTTGACAAGGTGCGTGCCGAGGCCGCCTCCCGCCGGAGCGGCCTGGTGGAAGCCGCCATCGGTCTGCGTTTTCTCACCCCCCGGCATGCCGCCATCGTCCGGGCGCAGGTCAGCGAGTGCCCGTTTGTTGATCTTGATCAGTACGAAATCGAGGTTGCCAATGCGGCTCTGCTGCCGCGGTCGATTGCCGAGCGGCATGGCGTGTTTCCGATCTTCGTGCTGGGCGGGTCGGCGTGTGTCGCCATGGTCGACCCGCTGGACCTCACCGCCGCCGACCGGGTGCGCGAGGCCATGCGGTGCGAGGTGGTCAGCGTGCTTGCTGAGGAGACCGTCCTCCGCTCGCTGATCCAGCGGGCCTACTCCCTGCACGGGGCTCAAACTTCTCGTGCCGAGTCGTCGACCGGCAGCGAGAACATCGCGGCTGATCAAGCTCCCATTGTCCAGGCGGTCAACCAGATCATCGCGGAGGCCGCCGCCGTCGGCGCGTCCGACGTTCACATCTCACCCGAGGACTCCAGCGTCACCCTCCGGCAGCGTATTGACGGCGTGCTCGTCCAGCGTCCGGGTCCGAGCCTCTCAAGCCACCCGGCTGTCGTGCAGCGCATCAAGGTCATGTCCGGCCTGGACCTTACCCAGACGCGACGGCCTCAGGAAGGCAAGTTTCGGTTCATTCATGACGGTCGCACCGTTGACGTCCGTGTCTCGATCGTGCCCACCGTGCACGGCGAGAACGTCGTGCTTCGCCTTCTGGCGGGAGGCATGGCCGGCTCCACGTGGGAGTCGCTTGGTCTCGCCGGGGAGCAGCGCCGCCGGCTGGAGGCCGTACTCGTTCAGCCCAGCGGCATGGTTCTGGCCGCCGGCCCAACCGGATCAGGCAAGACCACAAGCCTTTATGTGGCTCTGCGCACACTCAACACCGCGGAACGGAACCTGATCACCATCGAAGACCCGGTCGAGGTGCGCATGCCCATGGTGCGGCAGATTCAGGTCAACGCCGACCTTGGCCTGAGTTTCGCCTCCGCGCTGCGATCCGTGCTTCGTCAGGACCCCGACGTCATCCTTGTCGGCGAGATTCGCGACGAAGAAACAGCCCGCATCGCCGTGCAGGCCGCGCTCACCGGCCACATGGTGCTCTCGAGCATCCACACCGGCGACGCCGCCGGCGCGGTTGCTCGTCTGGCCGACCTGGGCGTGCCCAACTTCGCCATCGCCGCCGCCCTGAGCGGCGTGCTCGCGCAACGACTGCTCCGACGCGTCTGCGACCAGTGCGCTCGGCCCTGCGAGGCCCATCCCGGCATTCTGGGCCGTCTGGCCGGAGCGAGTGCGTTCAGCGGCGCCGGCGGTTCCGCCATGCAGAGCGGCGGATACCGCGTCGGGGCCGGTTGTGTCCGCTGCGGCAGCACCGGATTCCGTGGTCGAGTGGGCGTGTACGAACTTCTGGAAGTCACCGACCCTGTCCGTGAGGCTGTCGTTGCCGGCGTCGATGCCGGCGCCGTGCGATCGGTTGCTCTCGGCGAAGGCATGCGGCCGATGTGGCTCGACGGCGTCGAGAAGGCCCAGCTCGGTCTGACCACTCTGGAAGAGGTCATCCGTCTGGCCGCAGGCTCGCTTGATCGCGATATCGCCGCATCGGCCGTGAGGCTGTCGGCATGAGCGACGTCCCGTTCCGATACCGTGCCGTTGACCGCGCCGGCGTCGCCTCGGTCGGAGTGATCGAAGCGGCTTCCGAGATCGCCGCGATGCGACTGTTGACCGGACGGGGGCTGCTGGTCACCAGCATCGACATCGTCCCCAGGCGACGCTTCGGGCCGTCCGCTGCGTCGCCGCTGGAGACCAGTCGTTTCGCGCACCAGCTCGCCGTGCTGGTGTCCGCCGGCGTCCCGCTCTCTCGAGCCCTGGGCTCGATCGCTGACTCCGCGGAGCCCGGCCGCCTGCGTGATGCTCTTGCGTCAGCTGCCGAGTCGGTGACGGCCGGTGAGACGCTGGCCGACTCGCTTGGCCGAAATTCCGCGGTCTTCGGCGAGATCTTCGTCAAGACGATCGCCGCCGCTGAGAAGAGCGGCAACCTTGTCAAGGCGCTTGAGTTCCTGGCGGAGACTCTTGAGCGTCAGGATGAAACCCGGCAAGCCCTGCGATCAGCGACCGTCTATCCCGCTTGCGTGATCGTGGTCCTGGCCCTCGCCCTGATCGTTCTGACCGTCGGCGTCATGCCGAGGTTCGGGGCCATGTTCAAGGCTCGCAATATCGAGGTGCCCATGCTGACCGCGGTACTGGTCGCAGTCGGCAACTCCGTCCGCGGGTCATGGTGGCTCTGGATGGCCGGGTGCGGCGGAGTCGCTATGGTCCTGCATCAATGCTGGAAAAGGGGGCTGGTCCTTCCGGTGATTCACGCCATCCTGCTCAGGCTCTCACCCTTGCGAGTGATCATGCTCGGCACCGCCACGGCACGGTTCTGCCGGATCCTGGGCCTGTGTCTGACCTCCGGCCTGAATCTGCTTGAGGCCCTTGACCTCGCTGGCGGTGCCTCCGCCCTCAAGGCTGTGCAGGACGATGCTCAGCGGATCGCCCGGCAGGTGCGCGCGGGCGGACGCATCGGAGCTGTGCTTCCTCAGTGTCCGAGCTTCTCGCCGCTTGCTCGCCAGATGCTCATCTCCGGCGAGGAGGCCGCTCAGTTATCGAAGATGTGCCAGTTGATTGCTGACGAACAGGAGCGTGAGGCCACTCGCCTGGCAAAGCGACTGTCGACTGTTATCGAACCCTTCCTGATCGTCCTGATCACGGGCGTTGTCCTGATTGTGGCCCTGGCCGTGCTGCTTCCTATGTGGAATTCAGCAAAGCTGGTCGGGATGTGATCCGATACCTGCCAGCAACTGAGGTAGATAAAAGGAAAGGCGATATGCGAACCTTTACGAAGAGCCAGAAGCAGAATGGGTTCACCCTGATCGAACTGCTTGCAGTGATTGTGGTGCTCGGCATTCTGTCAGTCATCGCGGTGCCGCGGTATTTCGATTACTCGGCCAAGGCACGCGAGGCGACGCTCCGCTCGACCCTCGGCAACGTCCGGTCGGCGATCTCCAATTTCTATGCACACAGCCACCTGACGACCGTGGCGCCCGTGTATCCATCGCTCAACCAGATGCAGACCCCGGGCGTGGTGCTGCAGGACTACATCCCGGCGAATCCGTACAACGGCAGCGCCGTGATCGCTGCCGGCACGTTCACCGTTCCCACCGCCGGGACCCCCAATCCTGCCCAGACCATCGTCAGCGGAACCCCGACCCCGGGGTATGTCTACGACTCAGCCGTGGGCAAGATCTGGGCCAACACCAACACCACCGGCATCAATGAGAACACCTGGTGATCGGTCCCTGCGGCGTTGACGTCACGGTTTCCAGCCGCTCCCGTCCATCGGCGTGATCGTCGGGGCAGAAGTGCTTCTTCTGCGGTGGTAGTTGTCGCAGTGCCAACTCGCCAGCAAGCCGAGCTCCAGAATAGAGCGTGAGTTGTACGCTGTCATCGCAGGGTGGGCCGGTCTTTGCACGGTGGGGTGTCAGGCAGAGGTGAATCGCCGACGGCTCAAGTAAAGCCGTTGCCCGTGCCTGAGGGAGAGCGTCGCAGGATCACATCTGCAGAGGCCTCAGTCATGAAATGGTGGCAGCCAGCACTGCGGACGGACCACATGCATGGCCAGATGGTCAGAACCGGCACTCGGTATCGGCCTGAACCGTGCGGAGTGATGCCCATGAATCCTCGCCTCGCAACACTGTCACGCCTTCTCACGCTCATGCGTGAGACAGGTGTCGCCGTTGCTGATCCTGCTGCGGTGGCTCTCGCCGGGAGCGTCCGCGAGCGCCTCACGCGCCGTGTTCCCTTCCCGCTGCCGCCATCGCGTACGTGTCCCGAGTTGTCACCCGCACCGAACGACGTACACAAACTGGCCGTTGCCGATGGGGCGCTGTCCGAGTGGCGACGCCCTCCATCACGCTCCTTCGGGGCGGCCTGCCCGACGCCGTCCGATAGCGTCATTCGTCGCCCGCAGTCCGCCTGACCGCTGAAAGCCGCCACGTCATCCGACCGATAGGCAAACAAGGTGAGTTCGGCAATCCCGCCGCAGAGGTTTCCCGACACGTGCAGATGCGAACCTCGGTCATTCTGGAGATCGGACCCGGCCGCCTGGTCGCGGCGATCATGCGTCGGGGCCGCGTGGTCTTCTCCCGCACGACCTATCCGAATGTCGGGTCGACCGCTGGTCTGCCGGAGATGATCAAGGCCTCCGAGAATGCACTGATCCAGATGGTGGACCAGTTTGGCGTGACCGGTGCGCAGACGCTGGTGATCAGCGCTCTGCCGGATGAGCCGGTGGCGATGTTCAGCTGCTCGGCCAGCATCACCACCGATGACGCCCGTCGTGCAGCGTCCCTGTCCATTCTCGACTCCACCGGTCTGGACCCTCGCGGCGACTCTGTCGGGGCCTGCCTGGCGTGGACGGACTCCCCGCCGTCCTCAGTTCAGGACGGTCCCGAACAAACACTGTTGCAGAAGCACCTGCTGGTGGCCGGCGCGTCGGACCTGGGTATCAGGGAAGTGGCGAGTCAACTGCGGGCCGTCGGACTGCGTTTGTCGGCGGTCGTGCCGGGTCCGGCGCTGGGTATGCGTGAGGCGATTGTCACCGCGGCATCGGGCGGCGCCGGTCCCAGCATCGCGATGCACATCGGCCAGCACAATTCCGCGCTCGCGCTGGCCGTCGACGGTCGGCTGATCTTCTGCCGGCGTCTGACCATCGGACGTGCCACGCTGGCAACTGCGATCACACGCGAACTGCGGACCACGGTGGACGGCCAGGAGGGCTCCGTGCACTTCTCGCTCGCGCAAGCCGATCAGGCGTGGGCCCGCAACGGCTTGCCACGGCGCGGCACCATGTTTGATTCCGCGCAGGGTGTCGCCGCCGAAACCGTTCTGCCGCTTATCCAGCCATTTGTGCAGAGGCTGAGCATCGATCTCAAGCAGTCCATCCGCTTCGGGGTGCGCGACACCGACCGGACCCGTGTCCGCCTCCGGGTCATCGGCCCTGGCGCCCTGATTGCCCGCCTGCCGGAAGCCATTGCCACCCAGGCCGGTCTTGATCTTGAAGAGCAGGACCGTCCGGCGCCGTCCGTGGTGCAGGAGGGCGACATCGAAGCCTGGATCAGGCGGCCGCTTCCCGAACTGGTGCTGTGGTCCAAACAGATCCGCATCGCCCATCGCGAGCGACGGCTTCGCGCCGGCATTCTCACCGGCGCTGCCGCCGCATTAGCGCTGCTTGGGATCGATGCGTGGTTCGCAACATCCGAGGTCCAGCAGGTCGAGCATCGCATCGGTCTGCTGCAGACTCGTCTGCAGGCCGCGACCGTCAACGGCGCTATCGCCAAGCGCACCGTCGAGGTGAGCCGCCTGAACGAGTCGGTCAAGCAGACGGTACTTCGCTGGGGCCAGCCGAGCATCCCGGCCGGGCTGCTGCTGGCCGAACTCTCTGCCGCCACCCCGCCCACCGTGCGGTTTTCCGAGGTGCACCTGTCTGCTCCCAGCGGCGTCCCCAATGCGGTGTCCACCCTGCGGCTGCGAGGCGTCGCGTCCTCCCGTGACGATCTCGGTCAGTTCCGCGGTGACGGCGATTCCACCGCCCAGATGCAAATGCTCACCAGCGCGATCCGCGCCATTCCGATTGTCCGGTCAGCCGCGCTGCGTTCGGTTCAGCGGCTGCCCGGGTCGGCGGAGGATCGTCAGGAATTCGAACTGGCCATCGAACTGGCTGACCCCGGTTGGTCGCCGATCGGCGAGAGTCGCAACGCCGCCGCAGGAGGCACGCGATGAACCAACTGCGTCGCGACACGGTCATCATCGGTGTCGTTTGCGGTGTTGTCTGCTGTGGAGCCTGGTTCGGGCTTGTTGATCCCGCGGCCCGCTCCCTGGCTGCACAGCGTGACCGGGAGGCGGCACTTCTGACCGAGGTGTCGTCTCTTGAGGGTATCAGCACCGATCTCGCGGCTTTGGTTGCTGCCGCCGACCGGGCTCGCCGAGAGTCCGACGCTCTACTTGACCGTTCACGCGTTGCCTCCGATGACCTGCAGCTCATGCGGGCCATTCATGCGCTGGCCGCGCTGCATGGCTTGCGGATTGAGCGCGTTCAGCCCAGCCAGGCTGCTGCCCCGGGTCGCGGCCCGGGCGATGCCGCCGCTGCCGCCGGTGCCGGTGCCGTTGCCGCCGGTGCCGGTGCCCATTCGCCCAAAGCTCCCAAATCGCCGGTTCACTGGACGGCCCGCGGCATGGAAGTGGTGGCCGCAGGTTCGTACGCCGGAGTGCTCGCCATGCTGGATGACATGCGTCGCGAACTGGGTTTCACCGCCCTTCGCGATGTGCGGCTGGCCAAACTCAACGACCCGCAGAGAGGCGAGGTTCTGCTTGAACTGCGGGCGGAGCATCTGGCTGTTTCGATTGACCCCATCCCCACCTCGTCCCCGGCTTCGGCCAAGGTTCCGGAGGCTCCGCGATGAAGCCTTCTCTCCCCGCCCGTCTACCCGACGCACTCGTGCTGTTTGCGCCGCTGGCACTGGTGCTGGCGCTGCGAGCCGTTGGCGGCCCCGCCACGCCGGCCCAGTCTGTGGCCGCCTCTCCCCAGTCCGAGGCGGTCAACCCGAATCTCCTGATGAACCCTGCGGAAGTGATTCCGCCACAGTACCAGCAGTGGGCCGAACGCCGCGTGCCGGAGGCGGTCACTTCGCCGATGGTCCAGGCGTCGCTGCCCAAACCGCCGCCGCAGGCCGTGCCGGCTCCCGCACCCGCACCCGCTCCTGCCCCGGTTGCCGATCCGGATCCGGTCGATTCCCTTCCACTTCCGCGTCTCTCCGTGGTTATGGGTGGCGACCGCGACACTGGGGTCGCCATGGCTGTGCTCGATGGAACGCTCATGCGGGTGGGCGACCGGCTGCCCTCTGGCTGGACGGTCCACCGTATTGACCCGACCGCCGCTCTGGTGGTCCTCGTTAACGACCGCGGCAACGAGGTGATCGTCCGTCGCGGCCGCTAAGCGGCATCAGGCCGTCTCATCCACACCAAAGACGTGCTTCGCTCAGGCGCTGCCGCCGCTCTTCGGACCGCTGGCGGCTTGGGTCGGCTCGACCTCGCCCGGCAGCAGAGCGTCAATCGCCACCGGCAGCGGGGCCGTGCGCCGCTTGCGTGCGTCGCCATCGGTCGACTCCGGCTTGGGCGGCACACCGCCGTTGGCACGCCGCCGAAGTTCAAACGCCGCTACGTCGGCCACGGTCATTCGCCGGAGGTAGTCGATGTACCGGTTGCGGTACTGTGTCCAGAACTGGTGTGCCGGACAGGCTCGGGCATCGGAGCATTCAGCGGTTCCCAGCATGCAGCGAGGCAGCACGCATGGGTCGTCCAGGCACACGCACAGGTCATGCAGGGTGATCTCGGTTGCCGGCCTGGCCAGCACCACGCCGCCGCCGATGCCCCGCTGCGTCAGGACCAAGCCCTTGCGGGCCAGCCCGTTGATGATCTTGGCCAGATACGAAGCGGGCATCTCTGAGGCTGCTGCGATCTCTTTGACGAGGATCGGCTTGCCGCCTGCCGCGGCGACGTATCCAAGGGCGATCGCCGCATAACCAACCGACTGACTGAGCATGCCATGTCTCCGGGAGACGTGTGAAGGGTCCTCATGGGCGGTGGTCAATCCAGCAGGAGCAGGCGTTCCCTGCCGTCTGAGGGAACTGTTCCTGCCGGATTCCGGAGGGCAAGAGACCTCGACTGGGACACAGGCAGCATCGCCCTGCCCCGGCATCGGGTCCATGCCGGGACCGGCCGGAGATTGTTGGCGCTCAGTCCAAAGAAAACTCGACAAGCGGACAAGCAACTCATTTGATCGCCAAGTCGAGGGGGGCATCCTGGTACTCCAAGGATTTTTCAGATTTCTTACCGTCTCACGCTTGACGTCGACGTGGAAAGCGATCACAATCAAGCATACGACAAAAAGACCATCTCATCAAGTAGTCGTCAAAAGAACGCGACGCTCTGAGAAACGGTCTGGATCGCTGGTCGCTCCCCCTGGCTTGGAGATCCCGGGAGGCGGCAGCGGCAGCAGGAGTTCGGAATATGTCCGGATTGCCCCATTCATCGCCGGGTTCAGTGACCAGCACACCGCCCGCAGCCCCCGGCGGCATCCGCATGGATGCCTTTGTCTACGACGACGCCATCGTTCGCAAGTTCCTGGCCGCCACCGTCGTGTGGGGCTGCGTGGCGTTTCTGGTCGGCCTGGTGGTCGCGCTGCAGCTGGCCTTCCCGGCCGCCAACCTGGGCATCGAGTTCACCTCGTTCGGCCGGCTCCGGCCCCTGCACACCAACGCCGCCATCTTCGCCTTTGCCGGCAACGCCATCTTCGCCGCCATCTACTACTCCACCCAGCGGCTGTGCAAGGCCCGCATGTGGAGCGACAAACTCAGCGCCCTCCACTTCTGGGGCTGGCAGTTGATCATCCTGTGTGCCGCCCTCACGCTCCCCCTGGGCCTCACCCAGGGCAAGGAGTACGCCGAGCTGGAGTGGCCGATCGACCTGCTCATCGCCGTGGTGTGGCTGGGCTTCTTCGGCACCAACTTCTTCATGACCCTCAAGGTGCGGCGCGAACGCCACATGTACGTGGCCCTCTGGTTCTACATCGCCACCATCATCGCCGTCACCGTGCTGCACGTCGGCAACAGCCTCGCGGTGCCGGTCTCGGCCACCAAGTCCTACTCGGTCTACGCCGGCGTGCAGGACGCCTTCATGCAGTGGTGGTACGGCCACAACGCCGTCGCCTTCTTCCTCACCACGCCCTTCCTGGGCATGATGTACTACTTCCTGCCCAAGGCCGCCGACCGCCCCGTGTTCAGTTACCGCCTCTCGATCATCCACTTCTGGTCGCTGGTGTTCATCTACATCTGGGCCGGCCCGCACCACCTGCACTACACCGCCCTGCCCGCCTGGGCCAGCACCTTGGGCATGCTCTTCAGCGTCATGCTCTGGATGCCCAGCTGGGGCGGCATGATGAACGGCCTGCTCACCCTCCGCGGCGCCTGGCACAAGGTCGCTCAGGACCCCATCCTCAAGTTCTACGTCGTCGGCATCACCTTCTACGGCATGAGCACCTTCGAGGGCCCCATGCTCTCGATCAAGACCGTCAACAGCCTCAGCCACTACACCGACTGGACCATCGCCCACGTCCACGCCGGCGCCCTGGGCTGGAACGGCTTCATGACCTTCGGCATGATCTACTGGCTCGCCCCCAGGCTCTTTCAGACCGAGCTGTACAGCAAGAAGCTCGCCTCGGCGCACTTCTGGCTGGGCACGCTGGGCATCCTGCTCTACATCATCCCCATCTACGCCGCCGGCCTCACCCAGGGCCTCATGTGGCGGGCGTTTGACGACGCCGGGCAGCTGAAGTACCCCGAGTTCATCGAGACCGTCGCCGCGGTCATCCCCATGTACTGGGTCCGCCTCATCGGCGGCAGCATGTTCCTCGCCGGCGCCCTGCTGATGGCCTGGAACGTCCTGATGACCTGGAAGGCCCGCCCGGCGGTCTATGCCGAGCCCGTCCACGACGCTCCGCCCCTCTTTCCCGACTATGACGACGGCGTTGCCCCCGCTTCTGAATTGACCGCCAACATCAAGACCGGCAAGAAGCTCGACGTCTGGGTCAAGGCCTTCTGGCACCGTGTCTGGGAGCGCAAGCCCCTGAAGTTCTCCCTGCTGGTCCTCGTGGCGGTGCTGGTCGCTTCGCTGTTTGAGATCATTCCGACCTTCCTCATCCGCAGCAACGTCCCCACCATCGCCAGCGTCCAGCCCTACACCCCGCTGGAACTGGCCGGACGCGACATCTACATCGCCGAGGGCTGTTACAACTGCCACAGCCAGATGATCCGGCCGATCTACGCCGAGACCAAGCGGTACGGCGAGTACTCCAAGCCCGGCGAGTTCGTCTACGACCATCCCTTCCAGTGGGGCAGCCGCCGCATCGGCCCGGATCTCGCCCGTGAGGGCGGCAAGCAGAGCAGCCTCTGGCACCTCTACCACTTCTACGACCCCAACCAGTCCAGCCCCAACAGCATCATGCCCCGCTACACGTGGCTGATCACCCAGGACACGCCCTTCAGCGGCATCCAGGCCCGCGTCCGCGCCATGGCCATGCTCGGCGTGCCCTACGGCAAGATGGTCAATGACGGCGCCGCCGAGAAGGCCGCCCGCGATCAGGCCAAGGCCATCGCTGACGACATTCGCCGCCAGGCCGGCCCCTCTGGCCTGCCCGAGCAGTACCCGGCGGACCTTGAGAACAAGAAGGTCGTTGCCCTTATCGCCTATCTCCAGCGGCTTGGCGTCGACATCTCCAAGCCCCCGCCCGCCGAGGCCGGCGCTGCCACCGCCAGCACCACCCGCGGCCACTGAGTCGCCCCGCCCCGGTACGTCCCGCTCCCCGCATCGCAAGGACTCAACCCCATGAAACTCTCCGACGTCATGAGCCACATGGATCTCGCCGCCTGGCCGATGGCCGCGCTGGTGATCTTCCTCGGCGTCTTCGTCCTGGTCGCCAGCCGGGCCTTCCGCACCAGCCGGGCGGACATCAACCGCTTCGCCCGCATCCCGGTCGACGAGGACTGATCCGCCCGGTCCGACGCCCGTCCACCCGCTCCCGTCCCGCACGCACCCGCCCGACCCCCGGGCCGATTCACAGGATCACCACCATGAGCGAGCAGAACCAAGTCGCCGTGGGCCACGAGTACGACGGCATCCGCGAGTACGACAACCCCACCCCCGGCTGGTGGCACCTGATCTTCTTCGCCACCGTCCTGTTCAGCGCGTTCTACTGGATCATCTGGGAGATGGACCCCGACGCGCCCACGCTCGCCTCCACCCACGAGAAGCAGCAGGCCGCCGTCTACAAGATGCAGTTCGCCAAACTGGGCACCCTCAAGCAGGACGAGGCCACGCTGCTCTCGCTGATGGGTGACTCCAAGTGGCTCGCCGTCGGCGAGAGCATGTACAAGGCCAACTGCGCCTCCTGCCACGCCGCCGACGGGCACGGCATGGTCGGCCCCAACCTCACCGATGACAAGTACGGCAACGTCAAGGCCCCGCTGGACATCGTCCGCGTCATCGCCGACGGCGCCAACAGCGGCGCCATGCCCGCCTGGCGCAACCGTCTCAACGGCAACGAGCTCATGCTCGTCTCCGCGTATGTCGCCTCGCTCCGAGGTCGCAACCTCTCCGGCCCCGGCTTGGCCAATGACCACGAGGTCGCCCCGTGGCCGCAGGCCCCCGCCAAGCCCGACGGCCAGACCGGCAGCAGCAACGCCGCTCGCCCCGCCGGCTCCACCGGCGACGGCGTGAGCCTCGCTCCCTCCGCATCCACTCAGCCCAACGGCTGATCCCCCGAACACGGCGCAGCCGGGCCGCGGTGTGTAGCCGCGGACTCCGGCCTTGACAACCCGATCCGTTCCCGAGTGTGCAAGGCATCCGGCTTGGAGAATCCGATGTCGACCATCTCAACCCCCCCGCCCGGCGCCCCCCATGCGCCGGGCCAGACCGCGCCCCACCTGCTGCAGCCCGAGAAGCGCGTCCTGTCAACCCTCAACACCGACGGCTCACGCCGCTGGATTCGCCCGCGCCTCGCGCCCGGCCGCTTCCTCTCCGCCCGTCGCGCCGTCGGATACGCCCTGATCGCCGTGTTCGTCAGCCTGCCCTGGCTGAAGATCAACGACAAGCCCGTCATCCTGCTGGACATCCTCCGCCGCGAGTTCACCCTCTTCGGCCGCACCTTCCTGCCCACCGACAGCCTGATGCTCGCGCTGCTGATGGTCAGCCTCTTCGTCGCCGTCTTCTTCGTCACCGCCCTGCTCGGGCGCGTCTGGTGCGGCTGGGGCTGCCCGCAGACCGTGTACATGGAGTTTGTCTTCCGCCCCATCGAGCGGCTGCTCACGGGCGCCCCGGGCCATCCGCCCCGCCGCATCCCCGCCGCTCGCGCCATCAAGTTCGCCGTCTACCTGGTGCTCTGCTTCGCGCTGGCCAACACCTTCCTGGCCTACTTCGTCGGGGCCGACAGTCTGGTGCAGTGGGTGCAGCGAAGCCCCATCGAGCACCCGCTGCCGTTCTTGGTGATGGCCTTCGTCACCGCCCTGATGATGTTCGACTTCGCCTTCTTCCGCGAGCAACTCTGCCTGATCGCCTGCCCCTACGGCCGCTTCCAGTCCGTCATGCTCGACCGCGACAGCCTCATCGTCATCTACGACCGCCTCCGGGGCGAGCCCCGAGGCAAGGCCGGCCGCGCCAAGGCAGCGTGCGTTCCGGCCTCGGCCCCGGCCCCGGCCACGCCGGCCGGCCTTGTCGCCGCCGATTCCGCCGGCGGTCTGCAACTCTGCCTTCCCACGCTGGATCAGCCCGCTGTGCCCTCCGCCGGAGGCTGCAAGGGAAACGGCGCCTGCTCGGGCAACTGCCGCTCCAAAGCGATCGCTCAGCCGCCCGCCGCCATCTCCGCCACCCCCGCCACCCCCCCAGCCAAGGGCGACTGCATCGACTGCACCATGTGCACGCAGGTCTGCCCCACCGGCATCGACATCCGCGACGGCCTGCAGCTCGAGTGCATCGGCTGCGCCCAGTGCATCGACGCCTGCGACTCGGTGATGGACAAGCTCGGCAAGCCCCGGGGCCTGATCCGCTACTCCTCGCAGAACGCCGTGGAGCGTCACCGCCGCCGCTTCCTGCGTCCCCGCGTGCTCATCTACCCGGTCATCCTCACCGTTCTGCTCAGCGTTCTGGCCACGCTTTTGCTCACCGCCAAGACCGCCGACTTCGCCGTGCTCCGGTTCCGGGGCATGCCCTTCAACACCACCGCCGCCGGCGAGATCTCCAACCAGATCACCCTCAAGGTCACCAACCGCTCCGACCAGCCGCACCTCTACGCCGTGTCGATCACCGGCCCCGGCAGCCCCCGCATCCAGGTTGAGTCCAACCCCATCCTCATCAAGCCCGGCGAGATGAAGACCCAGCCCGCCCTCGTGCTGATCGATCCCGCAGTGTTCAAGATGGGCATCTGCGACGTCAACCTCACGCTCACCGATGGCGACGGCCTTCAGATCACCCGCAGCTACCGCCTGCTTGGCCCGTCCTCACGCAACGCCGAGCACGCCAAGCCGCAGACCTCCGCACCTGCCCCCGCTGTCAACGAGGAGACCCGCCATGTTCCCCACGCCTGACGCAGCCCAGTCCCTCCGCCGCACCCGCCTCTGGCCCGGTCTGATCGTCGCTCTGCTCGGGCTGAACGTCCTGGGCGCCGCCGCCCTGATCTACCTCGCCACCGGCGACGCCTCCATGGCCGTGGAGAAGGACTACTACGCCAAGGCCGTCGCGTGGGACCGCACCGCCGCTCAGCTCCGCCGCAACAAGGAGCTCGGCTGGCAGGCCGAGCCTGGTGTCCGAGAGACCCTCGGCGGAGGTGCTCCTGTGCTGCAACTGCGTCTGATCGGCGCCGACAGCAAGCCCATCGACGGCGCCACCGTCCAGGTCACCGCCTTCCACCAGGCCCGCGCCGCCGATCAGCGCACCGTCTTCCTCGGTGAAGGCCAGCCCGGCACCTACCAGGGCGACCTCCGGCTCGACCGTGCCGGCTGGTGGGAGATCCGCGTCTCCGCCCGCCGTGGCTCCGACGCCTTCACCGCCGTGCAGTCCATCCAGGTGCCCGCCGCCGGTGTGCAGAAAGTCGAGGCCGGTTCATGAGCGGGCTGCTGCTCACCGTACTCGGCACCAGTCTTCTGGGCAGCCTGCACTGCGCCGGCATGTGCGGCCCCTTCGCCGTGCTCGCCTCCGCCAGCGAGTCCACCACCGCCACCACCACCGGCGCCGCCCTCACCGTCAACGGCCGCGCCCTGAGCCTGTGGCAGTCCCATGCCACCCTTCAAGCGGCGTACCACAGCGGCCGCCTGTTCACCTACCTCGCCTTTGGCGCTGCCGCCGGCGGCCTGGGCGCTGCATTGGAAGTGGGGGGCTCGCTGGTCGGCGTGCAGCAGGCCGCCGCCGTGCTGGCCGGGGCCCTGATGGTCGCCTTCGGCATCCTGGCGTTGCTCCGGGCTGCGGGCGTGCGCATGGGGGCCGCCTCCCCGGCCTGGCTCAGCCGCCTGGCGGGCCTGAGCTACCAGCGGGCCAACGCCCTGCCGCCCTTCTCGCGAGCCCTGACCATCGGCCTGCTCACCACCCTGCTCCCCTGCGGCTGGCTCTACGCCTTCGTGGTCGCGGCTGCCGGCACCGGTTCGCCGCTGCACGGAACGGTGCTCATGACCGTTTTCTGGCTTGGCACGCTGCCGGTGCTCGCCGCCGTCGGCTCCGCCGCCCGCCTGCTCACCGAGCCCCTGCGTCGCCGCCTGCCCACCCTGACCGCCCTCGCCCTCATCGCCGTCGGCTCGGTCACCGTCCTCCAGCGGATGGGTCACATCGGCATGGGCCTTCCCGACATCTCCCAGGGCGAGGCGGGCATCGCCCGTATCGGCGAGCAGCCGCTTCCGTGCTGCCCGCTCACCGGCAGCCTCAGCGGGCGCAACGTCGCCCCCAGCACCAAGGACACACCGTGATCTCCTCTCTGCTCCAAGCCGGCGACGCGCTCCGGGGCGGCGGGGCGGCTCCAACCGCTCAGCCCCCCGGGCGCATCGCCTGTCGGCACTGCTCTCTGCCCGTGCCCGCCGGTCTCATCGAGCAGAACGCCGCCGACCAGTTCTGCTGCCGCGCCTGCCGCACCGCCTTCCAGATCATCCATTCCGCCGGGCTTGAACGCTACTACGACCTCGCCCGCGCCACCGGCTCGCCCACCGGCGCCGCCGCCCAGGCCAAAGGCACCGGCAGCCGCTTTGAAGAGTTCGACGAGCCCGCCTTCGCCGAGATCTACTGCCGCCCCTGCGGCGGCACCCTCAAGACCGCCCAGTTTGCCATCGAGGGCCTGCATTGCGCCGCCTGCGTCTGGCTGCTTGAGAAACTCCCCGCCGTTTGCCCCGGCGTCGCTTCGGCGTCGGTCCAGTTCCGCCGCAACCTGCTCACCGTCGTCTACGACCCCGCCCAGGTCCCCCTCTCCAGCGTCGCCCGCACCGTCGACAGCCTCGGCTACCGCCCGCACGCCGCCAAGGACCGCACCGGCCGCGAAGTCCGTGCCCGCGAGGACCGGCGACAACTGATCCGCATCGGCGTCGCCGGCGCCATCGCCGGCAACGTGATGGTGATCGCCTTTGCGCTCTATGGCAGCGTTACCGGTCCGCTCGCCGGCGAGTACCTGACGTTTTTCAACTGGCTCTCCACCGGCTTGGGGGTGCTCTCGCTGTGCTGGCCCGGGGCCGTCTTCTTCCGCAACGCCTGGGCCGCCGTCCGCACCCGCAGCCCAAATCTGGATCTCCCCATCGCCATGGGCCTGCTCGCCGGCGGCATCCAGGGCATCGTCAACGGTGTGCTCGGCCAGGGTGAGATCTACTTCGATTCCCTCACCGTCCTGGTCTTCCTGCTGTTGGTCGGCCGCTTCATCCAGTACCGCCAGCAACGCACCACCGCCGACGCCGTCGAACTGCTCTACGCCCTCACCCCGTCCACCGCCCGCGTTCTCCGCGACGGCGGGATCAAGGTCGTTCCCAGCCAGTCCGTCCAGGTTGGCGAGACAGTTGAAGTGCTCGCCGGCGACAGCGTCCCCGTCGATGGCGTGGTGATCACCGGCCGCTCCAGTCTGGATCGCTCCATCATGACCGGCGAGTCGGCCCCCGTCGCCGTCAATGTCGATGATCTGGTACAGGCCGGCGTGGTCAACCTCGCCGCCCCCATCCGTCTTCGGGCCATCGCCACCGGCGAGGACACCGCCGCGGCCAAACTGATGAAGCTCGTCGAAGACGGCTCCCGCTCCAAGCCCGGCATCATCCAGTTCACCGACCGCGTCGCCGGCCGCTTTGTGATCGGCGTCTCCATCATCGCCGTTCTCACGCTCATCGGCTGGTTCTTCGTGGATCCGGCTCACGCCGTCGATCACGCTGTCGCCCTGCTGATCGTCACCTGCCCCTGCGCTCTGGGGCTCGCCGCTCCGCTGGTCTTCGCCATCAACATCGGCCGCGCCGCCAAGCGGGGCGTGCTCATCAAGGGCGGCGAGGTCTTCGAGAAACTGGCCCAGCCCGGCTCGTTGCTGCTCGACAAGACCGGCACGCTGACCATCGGTCGCCTCTCCGCCGCCTGGGTCGAGGGCGGCCGCGAGGCCCTGGCCATGGCCCAGGCCGTTGAACGCACCAGCAGCCACCCGGCCGCCCGCGCCATCGTCTCCGCCTGTCGGCCGCTGGATCTCCCCGACCTGCACGCCCAGGGCGTGTGCTCGGTCCTGGGTGAGGGCATCCAGGCCACCGTGAGCGGCTTGCCGGTCGCCGTCGGCTCCCGCGCCATGATGCACCGCCTCGGGGTCACCGTTCCGCCCCATGCCCACGCGTGGGCGGAACTCGCCGCCACCCAGGGCCTTTCGCCCGTGATGGTCGCCGTCGATGGCCGGGCCCGCGCCCTGTTCGCCCTTGGCGATCCCCTCCGCGACTCCGCCCGGCCGGTCATCGATCACCTTTCCGCCATCGGATTCAAGCCCGCCATCGTCTCCGGTGACGAGCAGAGCGTGGTCGCCCGCGTCGGCAGCGCTCTCGGGCTGCCCGAAGATCGCCTCTTCGGCGGGGTCAGCCCCGAGGGCAAGCTCGCCCGCGTCCGCGAGGCCCTGCAGCACGGGCCGGTCGTCATGGTCGGCGACGGCGTGAACGACGCCGCGGCCCTCTCCGCGTCCACCGTCGGCATCGCCGTGCATGGCGGGGCCGAGGCCAGCCTCGCCGCCGCCGATGTGTACCTCAACCGGCCCGGCCTGGAGGCCGTCGCCGAATTGGTCGACGCCTCGCACCGCACCCTTCGGGTGGTCCGCCGCACCCTGTGGGCCTCGCTATTCTACAACGTCGTCGCCGGCTCCTGCGCCGTCCTCGGCGTCATCAATCCCATCATCGCCGCCATCGTCATGCCGGCCAGTTCGCTGACCGTCCTGGCCATCGCGCTCCGCTCGCGCACCTTCGGAACCTCCGCATGGAAGTGATCTTCATCATCCTCCCGCTGGCCATCGGCCTGGCCGCTCTGGCGGTCTACGCGTTCGCCCGCGCCGTTCGGGGCGGCCAATACGACGATCTGGACACCCCGGCGCTTCGCATCCTTACCGAGGATCAGGACGCTGCTCACTCATCCGCAAGGCCTCCGACATCATCCACAGCAGACGCCGGGCGCTCTTCGCTTCCTCCCGCTGGCTGAGCCCCGCTCGCTGGTCGACGCTGTGGCCGACTTCCGTAGATCTGATTCGCGGTTGGATACTCAGAAGATGGACTTAGGGTGGGCCGTTTCGACGGTCTCGCTGGTCCTAGAAGCTGTGACCCGCTTGTGTTTCCCGGAGTCCGCTTCCAAAGGCCCTCCGCGGCCCGGTCGATACCCATCAATCAGTATTCTGTCCGGGCTTCATTGCCGGCCTCGTCGGCTGGTTGCTGACTGAGCACACTTTGAGCGAGTCGTGGACGCAGAATCCGGTACCCCGTCCAGCGGTCCCTTCAACCGCCGAGGAGACTCCACGCCCGTCAGCATGTACCGGCGGCATTGGCCCCGAATGTCCGACACCCAAGCGGTACTGGCGACGCGCGTCCGACCGTCTGCTCACCGCCGGCGGCTTTGATGTCCGCACACCGCTTCACACCATCATCGGGGCCCTGGCCCTTCTGCAGCGCACCGGCCTGACCGATCGACAAAGCCGCTACGTGCAGATGGCCAAAGCCGCTTCCGACACCATTCTCGCGCTGCTCTCGGATGCGGACGACTATCGGCGGGCACGCGATGGACGACTGCAACTTGATGCCGAGCCGGTCGATCTGCACGAGCTCTGCAAGCAGATCACCGCGGTCGTCCTGCCCCAGGCGCAGGCCCGGGGCGTACACATCAGTTGTGAAGCGGCCCCCGATGTGCCCCGCAACGTCATCGGCGATGCCGTCCGCCTGCGACAGATTCTGCTCAACCTGACCTGGGCTGCCCTGCGTTTCACCGTCAAGGGCGGCATTGCCATCCGTGCAGTCCTCGACCGTCGCGAGGGCGAGGAGGCCACGGTTCGCTTTGTGGTGTCTGACTCCGGCTGCGGCGTCCCCGCCGACCGCATCGAGCGGCTGTTCCGGGCCATCGCTGAGTCGGTGGATGCCGGCGACCTCGCCGGGCCCGACATGGGGCTTGCACTGTGCAAGCATCTGGTGTCGCTGATGAACGGCCAGATCGGCGTCGCCAGCGAGCCCGGTCGCGGAACCACATTCTGGTTCACGGCCCGTCTCATTGTTCAGGCCGGAGAGCAGGAAACGCAGCCCGTCGATCTGCGATCGCTTCGCCACTTCATCTTTGCAGAGGATGGTGAGGCCGGAGCGACGATTGCCGATGTGCTCATCGGGCTCGGCCTTGACTGCCAGCTGTTGACCCGGCCCGATGCTCTTTACGATGCGGTCGGTCGCGCTGTTGAAAGCAGAGCCACAGCGGTGTGCGTGGTGCTCGCCGTCTCCGATACCCGCCGCGCCGGCGACCTCGCCCAGACCCTGATCAACAGTCCGAACGGTCCGTCGATGATCGTCGTGGCATCAGTGCCCACGTCCCCCACGCCAGCCGAAGCCCTGCAACTCCGCACCAGCGGCGTCAGCGCTGTACTCGACCGGCCCACCACCGAGGACACCGTCATCGATGCCCTCTCCTCAGCGATGGCCGCCTGGCACCGCTCGCTGGACCCGGTCGACATCGATCACGGCACAAGCATGGGTCGGCTCATCGCCGAGCGTCGCGGCGTCCGCGTCCTGATCGCCGAGGATGACGACGTGAATCAGATCATCGCCTCGGAACTGCTCAAGGAGGCCGGTTGCAGCGTTGTCAGCGTCGGCGACGGTCGTCACGCCGTTGAAGAGGTTCTCAGTGGTCGGCATGATGTGGTGCTCATGGACTGTCAGATGCCCGTCATGGACGGCATCGAGGCCACCCGGACCATCCGCCGGGCTGAGGCCGAGCGGGGGCCACTGGGTCGCGACGGGAGCCCGATTCGCATCATCGCGCTCACGGCGTCATCCGAGGCGATTGATCGCGACCGCTGCATGCAGGCGGGGATGGACGGTCATCTGATGAAGCCGCTTGAGAGCAGCATCATGACCGAGGCCATCGTCGCCGTACTCCAGTCATCCCGACGAGCCGCATGACGAGCGGTCACGCGTAACCCAGACCCTCGAGGTCATCCTCGTCCAGCCCGAAGTGGTGTCCGATCTCGTGCAGCAGCGTGATGCGGATCTCTTCGTAGATGGCATCATCCGCGTCGGGGGCGTCCCAGCCGCCGGCGAACTCGACGATCGGCTCGCGAAAAATGTGCACGGTCGACGGGAGTGGAACCGGCCCTTCCACGCTCCGCTCGGTGATCGCGATCCCGCTGTGCAGCCCCATCGGTTCATCCCCGGATCCTCCAGGGCGGTCATCCGGGCCGATGACCCCCTGACGCCGCAGTTCCGCCATCAGTTCATCGCTGGGCCGATCCTCCACGATGACCGGCATCTCCTCAATGACCTGCGCAACGCCCGGGGGGAGCCCTTCCAATGCCTCCTCCAGCAGAGCATCGAAGCGTTCCTGCTGCGTCCGGTTCACGTTTGCTCCCGTTCTGCAGGCATCGATCCGTCCGCATCCGGTGAAAACAAATGGCGAGTGCCCCGTGCAGGCCGAAGCACCGCGCTGGCGATCCGCACGCCATCCACCAGCGATCCCGCCAGCCCGATGGTCAGCAGGATCGCCCCCACCAGCGACAGCACCACCGCGGCAGTTGCCAGAATCTCCAGGTGCGGTCGGCCGCCATACGCAATCGCCCCAATCCCGTCGCCCGCCATCAGCAGGCAGACCGCCGCCACCATGGCCAGCATGGTCTGACGATCAACCCGGCCGGCGCGCATCGCCAGGCACCGGTGCACCAGCACCCGAGCGTGCGGGCGCAGCCCGAGCAGAATGAACACGATCAGCCCCAGCGCTGCTGCCCGCACCGCCGTTCGTGCCGGCCAGGGGGTCCACCACGCCGGCTCACCGTTGCGCGAGCCCATGGCTGAGAGAGCGTCAAGCCTGAAAGTGAGCCAGGCCAGCGGAGCATGCGCCGATACCGCCAGCGCCGTCAGCAGCCGTGTCTTGCGGGGCAGCCCCTTGTGCGGCGCAATCAGCACTGTCGCTGCCAGGCCGGAAACACACACCAGCCCCGCCACCCAGCCCGCCAGCTGGCCCGGTGCCATCGGCCAGCCCGTCAGCGGCCGATAGGTCGCAAGCGCCTGGCCGATCCCCACCGCCCAGGTCAGACTGACGGCCAGCAACGCTGCCAGCGGCCAGACCACCAGCCCCACGGCAACCAACTGCGGCCGGCGGATCGCCTGCAGTTCGTCGGCCATCGGGTCCACCACCGCCAGAATCGTCACCTGCACCGGTGTTCCGCACTCCGGGCAGCGATCCAGAATGGACAGCGACTGCAGGTCGTACCGGCAATTCACGCACGGGAGCCGGCCGGTCAGCCGTTCAGACAGGCCGCGCACACCCGCGGCCTGCGGTTCGGTTGACCCGCCGGAGCCGTGCCGGTCCGTTGCCGCCAATGACGCGATCGGCTGCGATGGGGGCGACAACTGGTTCCGATGGGGCGGGGGGTAGGACCCGGCTGGGGTTGTCGAGTTGGGGACGTGCGGGTCGGACAAGAGCGGGATGATACTGGCGGTCCGCCCCCCAAACCGCCCGCACCGCGAGGGCAGGCCGCCGTTGCGGCGGTTCCGCCGGGTGCGATTGGCAGGAAAGCTGGGCAAGCCGGACAGTCGCATCACCCCCAACTTGGGCGGATCGCACACGCGAGCCAGCCGGGCCGGCCGGTGAGTACGCTTGCCCCGAACATGCACCCGTCCATCGATCGCCTGCGTGAATCCATCGCCTCCGTCTACGTCGGCGCCCGCCCGGCCGTGGATCGCCTGATCGTCTGCCTGCTGGCACGGGGCCACTGCCTCATCGAGGACGTGCCCGGCGTCGGCAAGACGCTGCTGGCCAACGCCCTCGCCCGCAGCATCGACTGCTCCTTCGCCCGCATCCAGCTTTCGCCGGATCTGCTTCCCTCCGACATCGTCGGCGTGTCGATCTACCGCAAGGAGACCGGTACCTTCGAGTTCAAGCGGGGCCCCGTCTTCGCCAACATCGTCCTGGCCGACGAGATCAACCGCGCCACACCCCGAACCCAGACCGCCCTGCTGGAGGTCATGAACGAGTCCTCCGTCACCGTCGACGGCACCACCTACGCGCTCGAACGGCCCTTCATGCTTGTCGCCACCCAGAACCCCACCGACTTTGAAGGCACCTACACCCTTCCCGAGAACCAGCTCGACCGCTTCCTGATGCGTATCAGCCTCGGCTACCCCAGCCCGCAGGACGAGGCCACCGTCATCAAGACCCGCCCCGCCGCCAACAGCCTGCCGAATCTCCGCCCGGTGATGCACGCCAGCGACGTGATCGCCATGCAGAACCGCGTCGACGCCGTTCGCATGGATGACACGCTGGTCGACTACATCATCGAGATCGCTCGCGCCACCCGTGGGCACGAGCAATTGCAGCTTGGCATCTCCCCGCGTGCATCACTGGCCCTCAGCCAGGCCGCCAAGGCCACCGCCCTGCTCAACGGTCGCGAGTACGTGATCCCCGAGGACATCCACGACAACGTCATCCCCGTGTGCGCCCACCGCGTGCTCGCCCGGGCCGCCGTGCCCGGCTCTGTCGGGGGCGGCTCGGTCACCGAGGGCATCCTCCGCGCCATCCTCCGCACCGTTCCCAGCCCGGCCTGACACGGACCCGCTCCCATGTCCCAGCCCGCTTCACCCAGGCCGCGCATCGCCGACCGGCTCGCCCCCTTCGGCACCAACATCTTCACCACCATCACGGCGCTGGCCAACCAGCACCAGGCCGTGAACCTGTCGCAGGGCTTCCCCGACTTTGACGGCCCGGAGTTCATCCGCCAGACCGCGGCCGAAGCCCTCTTGCGCGAGCCCAACCAGTACGCTCCCATGCCCGGCGTGCCGGCCCTTCGCCGCGCCATCGCCGAGCGTTTCACACGCGACACCGGCCTGCCGGTCGACGCCGATGCCTCCGTCACCGTCACCTGCGGCTGCACCGAGGCCCTGCCGGCCGCCGTCTTCGGCACCTGCAACCCCGGCGACGGCGTGATCCTCTTCGAGCCGTTCTTCGACATCCACCGCTCGTCGATCGTCATGGCTGGCTGCCGCCCGATCCCCGTCACGCTGCACCGCCCGCAGCACGCCGCCGGCGTCGGCATCGTCCGCGAGCCCTTCCGCTTCGACGAGGCCCAGCTCCGCGCTGCCTTCGCCTCCGGGCCCCGGGCCATTCTCGTCAACACGCCGCACAACCCCACCGGCAAGGTCTTCACCCGCGAGGAACTCCAACTCATCGCCGACCTGTGCATCGCCCACGATGTCATCGCCATCTGCGACGACGTCTACGAGCGGCTCACCTTCGACCCGGTCCTGCCCCACGTGCACCTGGCGACGCTGCCCGGCATGGCCGAGCGCACCATCACGCTGTCTTCGGCGGGCAAGACCTTTTCGCTGACCGGCTGGAAGATCGGCTGGGCCGTTGCCCCGCCGGAACTGACCCGCAGCGTGCGTGCCGCCCACCAGTTCCTGACCTTCTCGGTCGCTCCAGCGCTGCAGATCGGCATCGCCGCCGCCCTCGCCCGCGAGGCCGAGTGCGTGTCACCGCTGGTCGCCACCCTTCGCGCCAACCGCGACCTGCTCGCCGACGCGCTGGTGAAGCTCGGCTGCGACATCTACTTCCCGCCCTCCGGCTACTTCGTCATGGCCGACATCGCCCCGCTTGGCGAGAGCGACGACTTCGAGTTCGTGCAGCGGCTGATCGCCACCCGCAAGGTGGCCGCCATCCCCGCCAGTGCGTTCTACCACACCCGCCACCTCGGCCGCACGCTCGTGCGCTTCGCCTTCTGCAAGCGGCCCGAGACCGTCGCCGAGGGCATTCGCCGCATGGCCGCGTCCATCGGTTAACGGCTCCGGGCCGTCAAGCCACCGTGGCCCGCACCACCAGCAGGGCCACCACGCTCACCGCCAGCCACATCAGCACGCCCTGCGCCAAGGGCCGCCAGCCCACCGCCCGCACTGCCGCCGGCGAAAGACTCGCGCCGATGAGGAAGAGCGCCACACCCAGCATCGCCTTGCTGGCCGCCTTGAGCGCCGCCGCCGGGCTGCCCAGCCCCTCGCCCAGCATGCCCGCCAGCCATGGCTGACTCTCACCCAGAGCCGGCACCAGCGTCCGCATCAGGCACGCCAGCACAAACAACCCGACGAACCACGGCACCGGCGTGCCCGTCGCCCGCTTGCCCGCGTCCGTGCTCAACCGCCGCACCCACCAGGCCAGCGCCAGCGCCACCGGCACGATCCACAGCACCCGCGTCAGTTTGATCACCGTCGCCTGCTGCAACGCCACGTCGCCATAGGCCTTGCCCGCCGCCACCACCCCGGCCACGTCGTGGATGCCCACCGCCGCCCACGCTCCGAACTGTTCCTGGCTCAGCCCCAGCGCCTGGCCGATGAGCGGGTACGCGTACACGCCGCAGGCGTTGAGCAGAAAGACCGTCGCCGTCGCGACCGAGATCTGCGCCGCCGATGCCGAGATCACCGCCCCCGTCGCGGCGATTGCCGACCCCCCGCAGATCGCCGTGCCTGCCGACAGCAGCGCCGTCAGCCGCTGCTCGGTCCGCAGCCAAGTGCCCAACAGCCACCCGAGCGCGAACACCAGCACGATCGTCCCCGCGGCGAACGCCAGACCCGTCGTGCCCGCCCGGGCGATGTCCTGCAGCGGAATTGAGAACCCCAGCAGCACCACACCGGCCTGAATCAGCGTCCGGCTGAGCTTTTTGCCCTGCGCCGCGTAGGCCGTCAGCCCCAGCAGCGCCAGCGCCATGCCGATGGCCAGCCCGCCCGCCGCCGAGACCCACGGCGTCACGCACGCCGCGCCGGCGAGCAGGAACACCGCCTTGCGCCACCAGCCCGCGTCGGCCGCTGCGCGTGCCGGCTGCGTCCCGCTGGCGGGCTTGGCTCCCGCCTCCCCGGCAGGTGCTGGCCTCTCGCTGCTCATGTCCGGCTCACGCCCCGTACAACGGACGCAGCTTGCCCTCCAGATTTCGCATCAAGGGCTCGGGCGAGAGCGCCGCCCCGGTCGCTCGCTTGCACAGTTCCGATGCCGAATACCGCCGGCCGTGCTGGTGGATGTGGTTCCGCAGCCAGCCCAGCAGCGACGAGAAATCGCCCGAGCGGATCTGTGCGTCCAGCGCGGGGATGTCGCGGTTGATCGCCTCCCAGAACTGGGCCGCATACAGGTTGCCCAGCGTGTACGTCGGGAAGTACCCGATCAGCCCGAAGCTCCAGTGCACGTCCTGCAGGCAGCCGTGCGCGTCGTCCGGCACATCCAGCCCGAAGCTGGCCTTGAAGCGGCGGTTCCACTCTCCGGGCAGATCGGCCACCGGCAGCGCCCCGCTGATCAGCCCACGCTCCAGTTCAAACCGCAGCATGATGTGCAGGTTGTACGTCGCCTCGTCGGCCTCCACGCGGATGAACGACCGCTCCACGTAGTTCGCCGCGGCGTACACGCTGTCCAGCGTCAGCCCGCCAACCGCCGGGCCGAAGTGCTTCTTGGCGACCGGCAAAGCCCACTCCCAGAACGCCCGGCTCCGCCCCACCAGGTTCTCCCACATGCGCGACTGGCTCTCGTGGATGCCCAGGCTCACCGAGCGGCCCAGCGGCTCACCGAAGCGAGTGCCCTTGGGCAGGCCTTGCTCATACAGCCCGTGCCCGCCCTCGTGCATCGTGCCGTACAACGGCTCGAGGAACGACTCGCTGGTGTACCGCGTGGTCAGCCGCGTGTCGCCCGGGGCCATGCCCGAGCAGAACGGGTGCGTGGTCACGTCCAGCCGTCCGGCGTTCAGGTCAAAGCCCATCGCCCGCAGCACTTCCAGCCCGAAGGTCTGCTGCTGGGCTTCCGGCAGCTTCGCCTTCACCGGCTCAAGGCTGACCTTCTGGCTCCCATTGACCAGGTCCGCCACCAGCCCGCTCAGCCGCTTGCCCAGCGGGGTGAAAATCTCGGTGATCTCCGCCGCCGACATCCCCGGCTCGTACTCATCCAGCAGTGCGTCGTACAACTCGCCGGTGCGGCCGTTGAACTTCGGCACGCCGTAGCACTCGGCCTTCCGCCGTGTCAGGCTCAGCACGTGCTCCAGATGGGGCCGGAAGGTGGCAAAGTCCGACTTGGCCCGCGCCGTCTTCCATGCGTCCTGGGCCAGGCTGGTCGCCCGGGCCAACTCACTGACCAGGTCAGTCGGCAGCTTGCGGGCCAGCTCATAGTCGCGCCGGATCTCGCGGATGTTGGCCGCCTCGGCGCTGTGGGCGGCGCCCATCAGATTCGCGTCCGACTCGCACGCTTCGAGCAGTTCTCCCACCCGAGGGTCGGTGGCCTTCTGGTGCGCCATCGCCGAGATCAGGCTGGCCTGTTCGGCCCGGAAGTCCCCGGCCGACTTGGGCATGTAGGTCTCCTGGTCCCAGCTGAGCAGCGAGCCGATCGACTCCAGCGTCGCCGCTTCCTTCACCAGTTTGCGCAGTTCGGCGTACGGCGCGGAGTGCACGGTGTCAGGAGCGGTGGCGGACGGCGAAAGCGTGCTGTTGGACAAAGGGGGCTCCCAATCGATCGGAAAACGCAGACGACCGACCGGCGAGCCTCCGAGTGCAAGAGCATCCGGAACTGCCGGTCCGCCGTCATGATATCGGGCTAGACCCAGCGGTATGCCGGGGTTTCTCGGTCCGGCGGTGCCCATGCAAGCGGTGCCATCCCACGTTGTCGCTTGCCGTGGAGTCCGCCATGAGGCACCTTGCACGGGTCGCAGATGGCCCATGGCCGTTCGGCCCCGGGTGTGTGCGGTGTCGCCCTTACGCAGCGGAGCAGAGAGATGAGCAGGCCTCAGGATCGCACCAACCCCGACCGGCTCATGGCCGCCGTGGACGCCGTGCTGCAGGCTGACGCCGAACTGGTTGCCGCCTTCGGCCGAACCGGCCCGAAGGTGATGGCCACCCTTGGCACCGTCAACATGCCCGACTGCCTGCTGGGCTTCAGTTTCGAGGAGATCTGCGACGCCGCCAAGATGGCCGAGCGGCTTGGGCTGATTATCAAACCGGGGTGAGCGAATAGACGCTCGTGCCGCAGGCGGAACGCTTTGCCAGCCGATCCAGCTACTTGTTTGGCTGCGCCGCTGCAGACTGGGCCTTGATCATCTTCACAACCCGCTCGGCCAATTCGTTGGGCACCGGGATCGTCAGGTGGTACTGCACCACCCTCCATTGCCCGTCGATCTGCCGCGACGCTCCGGTCCCGCGGCACACGCCGTACTTGGCGTGATCGAGAATCTCATCGAACCATGCCACCGTCCCGTCCGGCGAGAAGTCCACGTTCCGGCGGCCGGCCCGCGGGACATACGTCCACCCCGTGCCCTTGGCGAAGTACGGCGCGGCATACGCCTTGAACTGCTCGACCGTCCACCGCTCGCCCGCGTCAGTCCCGATGAACACCCCCTCGGGGGCGAACAGCCCGAAGTAGCCGTCGGCGTCGGCCTTGGAGGCGGCGGTGTGGAAGCGGTCGAGCATCGCCAGCACAGCCGCTTGGCCGGTGCGGGTGTTCGGAGCCTGGTTCGCGGCATTGGTCGATGGCGTCATCGCTTGGCCCTTGTTCTGCTGGCCAGCCCCGCCGGCACTGGCACACCCCGGCATGCTCACCGCTGCTGACGCCGCCAGCAACGCGATCACCGGGCCAGCGGCCCACTGCCTGATTCGTCCCGCCTGCCGCGAGGCCCGTCCTGTGCCGGTGCTCATGCCCCAGCATACGGGCGGGGTTTGTGCGGGGTGGGCCCGACCGCCTACCGTCGCAGACATGAGCCCCCGGGATCAAAGTGGCGGCGGAGGCGGGTACCCACCAGGCGGCGGTCGAGGCGGCCGAGGTGGCCCGGGCGGGTACGGGGGCGGCGGTCGGCCCGGCGGTGGACGAGGCCCCGGCGGCGGGCGTGGTCCCGGCGGGGGACGCGGTTCGGGCGGGGGACGCGGGCCCGGCGGCGGGGGGCCTGGCTCGGGCGGGGGGCCTGGCTCGGGCAGGGGGCCTGGTTTGGGCGGAGGCCCGGGCGGGCGTTTTGGTGGGCCCGGTCCGCGTTTTGGGCCTCGGCCCGGCGGACCACCGTTTCGCTCGGCTGAGCCCGGCCAGCCGGCACCCGCGCCATCTCCACCCAAGGACGATCCGCGGTTGGCTGAACTGGACGCGCTGCTGCCCACTCTGGCGGCCCTGCCCGCCCCCGAGACCTTCGTTGCCCAGGCGTCAAAACTGGGCGTCGAACTGGAGCCAGCGGATGTTGAGCGGCTGGGCCGGTTTCTGGCCATGATGCTGCAGGCCAACACCCGCTTCAACCTCACGGCCATCACCGACCCGACCGAGGCCTGGCGGCGTCACATCCTCGATGCGATCAGCATCATGCCTGTGCTGGCCAGCCTGCTGCCCGAGTCCGCCTCCACGCAGCCTGGCCCGCACCTGCGGGTGGCCGACGTGGGCTCCGGCGGGGGTGTGCCCGCGTTGCCCCTGGCGGCGTTGCTGCCCGATGTGCAGTTTGTGCTCATGGAGCCCACCGGCAAGAAGGCCGCCTTCCTGCGTTCCGCCGCCAAGGCCCTGGGCTGCACCAACGTGCAGGTTCTCGCCGAGCGGGCCGAGAAACTGGGCCAGGACCACCGCGAGCATCGCGAGCGGTACGACGTCGCCATGGCCCGCGCGGTGGGCGCTTTGCCGATGCTCTCAGAACTGCTGCTGCCGCTGGTGAAGATGGGCGGCATCGCGGTGGCCATCAAGGGGGAACGGGCCGAAGAGGAACTTGCCGCTGCCGACGAGGCCATCACCACGCTGGGCGGCGAGCATGATCAGACGCTGGTGACCCCGACCGGCAAGTTGGTGCTGCTGGCCAAGGTGCGGCCCACGCCCCGGCCGTACCCAAGGCAGGGCGGCGAGATCGCACGCTCGCCGCTGGGTGCAGGCAGAACGCCCAGGCCGGGCGATGTCGATCGTGCTCGCCCCGGCCCGCCCCGTCGCGAAGGACCAGGGCGACCGCCGGCTGAGGGGCAGGGGGATGACGCCGGATGATCGGCACGGGTGACCAGCCAGCCGCCGACACCGCCGAGGTCGCGCCGGGCGAGTCGGGTGCGACGTCCGCGGCCCATGCCCCGCCCCCGGGCGCACCGCGTCGGCCGTGGTTCGGCCTGCCGGCGGGCGGGTATCAGCCCACGCTGTTTGAAGTGGGCAGGCCGCCCAAGCGAAGCAAGGGGCTGCTGGCGCGGGTGGTGCTTCCGCCCAGCAACGCGCTGGCGCCGCGTCGGGCTGATGAGAGCGAACGCGACTACCGCCTGCGGATCAAGAGCCGTTCGGCCGAAGAGGCGACGGGCTGTCTGTTCGTTGACGGTGTGGACCCGCACGCCGGAGGCCCGGCGTGAAGCAACCCGAACGCGACATTCTGGGCGCCGGCGGTCCGATCGCACGCCACCTTGGCGAGGGCTTTGAGGCCCGGCCGGAGCAGCTTGAACTGGCCATGGCCGTGAGCCGCGCCATGGCGACCAAGGGGCAACTGGTGGCCGAGGCGGGCACGGGCGTGGGCAAGTCCTTCGCGTATCTGGTGCCGGCGATGCTGCGGGCGATGACCACCGGCGACCGGGTGGTGATCTGCACGCACACCATCGCGCTGCAGGAGCAGTTGGTGCGGCGGGACATTCCGCTGCTGGAAGAGACCATCGATCAGTGGGGGCTCGACACGTCGGCCCTGCGTCCGCTTGTGCCGGTGCTGGTCAAAGGGCGGGGCAACTACGTGTCGCTCCGCCGGCTGGAACTGGCCAGCCGACGCCAGGACCGGCTGTTCGTCGACGGCGCCCAGCAGCGTTCGCTGGCTGTTGTCAACGAGTGGGCGCAGCACACCACCGATGGCTCGCTGGCGACGCTGCCGCCCTTGGAGCGGCCGGGCATCTGGGACCGCGTGCAGAGCGACAGCGACAACTGCATGGGCCGCAAGTGCCCGCGGTATGCCGACTGCTTCTACCAGAAATCCCGCCAGGCGATGGAACTGGGCAACCTGCTGGTGTGCAACCACGCGCTGTTCTTCAGCGACCTGAAGCTGCGCGAGTCCGACGCGGGCTTCCTGCCCGCATACCAGCACGTCGTGTTCGACGAGGCCCACACCATGGAGGATGTGGCGGCCGACCACTTCGGTCTCTCGCTGACCGAGGGCCGCATTGAGCATCTGCTGGCGGCGCTCTACCACTCGGGGACCGGTCGAGGGTTCCTGGCCCATCTGGACCAGACGATTGGCGGCAACCCCACCGCGGGTGAGGCGATCTCACGCACGGTCGATCTGGTGATGGAGTCGCAGGCGGTCAGCCGGGCGTTCTTTGATGAGGTGCTGATGAACCTGCAGTCCGGGCGGTTCCGCAACGGGCGGATCCCCGGAAAGGACATGGTGCAGGCCCCGCTGGGCCCGACGATGCGAACCCTGGCGGTACGGCTCAAGGGCCTGAAGGACCTGGTTGAGAGCGAGCCGGACAAGTTCGAACTCAACGCGTACGCGGTGCGGGCCGAGGCGATCGCCTTCGACGCCGATGCGCTGGTCGGGCAGGCGGTGCCGGGCTGCGTGTACTGGGCCGAGGGCCCGGGCGCGCCGGGCGACACCGCGTCGGCCCGCGTCCGCAACGCACGCGCCAGGCTGTCGCTGGCGTGCTCTCCGGTGGACGTGGCCCCCACGATGCGGGCGAGCCTGTTCTCGCGCGAGATCTCGGTGGTGATGACCAGCGCCACGCTGGCGCTCTCGGGCCAGCCCGGCGAGGGCGGGCCCATCGCCAAAGCGGCGACAGCCCCGACCGAAGGTGAGCGGGCCCGCGTGGTGGTGCCGGTGGACGGCCCGGGCGACCCGGCCCGCCCGGCCGATGGGGCGCCTGCGCCGCGCGAGTCGCCGGTACGCACCGGGTTTGAGCACTTCGTGTCGCGGATCGGTTGCGAGTCGGCCCGCACGCTGCTGCTGGGTTCGCCGTTTGACCATGCCACCCAGTCGGAACTGGTCATCGACTTGACCGTGCCGGACCCGAAGGACGCCTCACTGGGCGGGGACAGCAAGGCCCGCTACGCCCGCGATCTGGCGGCGTGCATCGCCGGGCACATCCGCGAGACCGACGGCGGGGCGTTCGTGCTGTTCACCAGCTTTGACACCCTGGGCCGCGTGGCGCTGGAACTGGCCGGCCAACTGGAGCGGTGGGGCATGCCCATGCTGCGCCAGGGCGAGGATGGCACGCCTGGGCAGATTCTGGCCAAGTTCCGCGAGAACGAGCGGAGCGTGCTGCTGGGTGCGGCGAGCTTCTGGCAGGGCGTGGACGTGAAGGGCCGGGGGCTGCGGAACGTGATCATCACCCGTTTGCCGTTCGACCCGCCGGACCGGCCCCTGACCGAGGCTCGGTGCGAGCGGCTGAAGGCGGCCGGACGCGACCCTTTCCGCGAGGACTCGCTGCCCCGGGCGATCATCAAGTTCAAGCAGGGGTTCGGGCGGCTGATCCGCAGCAAGAGCGACAGCGGGCGGGTCGTCGTGGTCGACCCGCGGATCCACCGGCTGTGGTACGGCAAGCGGTTCATCCAGGCCTTGCCGCCCGGGGTGAAGGTGCGGCTGGTTCGGCCGGCCGCCAAGCCGCCGGCCTCGCCGGGCGGGCCCGCCGGTGGGGATGCTCCCCTCACTTGGGACGACCACGCGGCGTTCTGACCCAAATATCTCCCAAACAATTTCGATTTCTCGGAGGTTCGGCGCTACCCTCGCCGCCCGTGCCGACGCAGGGCCCCGCTTGGGGGCTGCGCCGGCGCATCGGCCCATCGGGCCCCTGCAATTGGAAGGCACTTTGATGCTCGGCAAGATCTTCAAGGCGTACGACATCCGCGGCACCTATCCCGACCTGCTGACCGACGCCATGGCCTGGCAGATCGGCTACGGCGCGAGCCGGTATCTGCTGGCCGACGCAGCGGCGGCGGGCGAAGGCAGCCCGATGATGCGGAACGTGGTGGTGGGGCACGACATGCGGACCAGCAGCCCGTCGCTGACGGAGAACCTGATCAAGGGGATCTGCGACCACGGCGGCAACGTGCTGGACGTGGGCATGGTGGACACCTCGTTCATCTACTTCGCGATCACCCACTTGGACTGCGCCGGCGGCGTGATGGTGACCGCGAGCCACAACCCGCCCCAGTACAACGGCTTCAAGATCTCCAAGCGCAAGGCCAAGCCGGTGGGCGAAGCGACGGGGCTGGCGGAGATCCGCAAGTATGCCGCGACGGTGGACAAGCTCACGCTGCAGCCGGCGGGCGGGCGAGTGGAGAAGCGCGACCTGTGGGACGCGTACCGGCGGCACGTGCTGGCGTTCCTGGACCTCTCCAAGCGGAAGGGGAAGAAGATCCGGGCGGTGATCGACGCCAGCAACGGCATGGCGGGCACGATGATCCCGAAGATCTTCGGCAAGAAGGGCGCGGGCGTGGAAGGTCTGGAGATCATCGAGATCAACTTCGACAACACCAAGGGCGAGTTCGTGCACGAGCCGAACCCGCTGGTGGCTTCCAACGTGCGGATGACCTGCGAAGCGGTGATCGCCAACAAGGCGGACGTGGGTTTCTGCTACGACGGCGACGCCGACCGCTGCGTGGTGGTGGACGAGAACGGCAAGATCGTCGGCTGCGACCACCTCACGGCGGTGCTGGCCAAGCCGTTCCTTGAGAAGCACCCGGGTTCGGCGATCGTGTACGACCTGCGGTCGACCAAGGCGGTTTCCGAGGACGTGATCAAGGCGGGCGGGCGGCCGGTTCGCGGCCGCGTGGGGCACGTGTTCCTCAAGGCGGCCCTGGCTGAGAACAAGGCGGTGTTCGGCGGCGAGTTGTCCGGGCACTTTTACTTCGCGCAGAACTTCAACGCCGATTCGGGCGTGATCGCCATGTGCTCGGTGCTGACGCTGCTGAGCAACTCGGGCAAGAAGATGAGCGAACTGGTGGCGCCGGTGGCCCGGTACGCCCAGAGCGGCGAGATCAACTTCACCATTGAGGACAAGGACGGTGCGCTGGACAAGCTGCGCGACGAGTTCATCGATCAGGGCGACCTGGACGAACTGGACGGCGTGACCATCGACTGCTGGGGCGACCAGGGCTGGTGGTGCAACGTTCGCAAGAGCAACACCGAGCCACTGCTGCGGCTGAACCTTGAGGCGAAGGACCCGACCATCCTGGCGACCATGCTGGCCAAGATCAGCCCGATGCTGGGCCACAAGGTCGATCACTGATCGGCGATAGCCGGCTCGGGCCGGTTGAACTTCAGACCGTGCAGGTGACCGCTGCGGAACGCAGGGCGGCGATGGCGTTCTTGCCGTCGCGGGGCATGAACTCCTGGCCGAAGTAGCCGGTAAAGCCGGTGTCGGCGATGGCGCGGCAGATCGCCGGGTAGTTGAGCTCCTGGGTGGCGTCCAGATCGCGTCGGCCGGGGACGCCGGCGGTGTGGTAGTGGCCGATGAACTTGGCGTTCTCAGTGATGGTGGCGAT
This sequence comes from Planctomycetaceae bacterium, assembly GCA_021294835.1. Lineage (GTDB taxonomy): Bacteria > Planctomycetota > Phycisphaerae > Phycisphaerales > UBA1924 > CAILKP01. The sequence continues at coordinate 17,423 of JAJTDF010000002.1, read as the reverse complement.
GACATCGCCCTCCATGATCTGCATGTGGTAAATGTCGTAGAGGAGCTTGAAGCGGTCGGAGCCGACACGCTTGACCAGTTCCACGCCCCAGGCGGTGCGGTCGCACATGTAATCGCCGTGGTCGCGCCTGGAGTTGAGCAACTCCATGATGATGGTGACGCCGGCCTTCTCGGCCAGAGGGACGATCCGCTTGAGCCCGGTGACGCAATTGGCGAGGCCTTGGTCGTCGGGCAGGCCCTTGCGGTTGCCAGAGAAGACGATCTGGTTGGGGATGCCGGCCTTGGCGACCTCGGGCAGGCGGGATTCAAGCTGGCTGACGATGGCGTCGTGATTCTCGACGCGGTTGAGGCCCTTGCCGATGGGGTTGGCGGACACGTTGGTGGCGACGGCGCAGACGAGCCCGTGCCTGGCGGGTTCGGCCCACTCGTCGGGCCCGAGCAGTTCGACGCTCTTGAGGCCGATGGCGGCGGCCTGGCGGCAGAGCTCATCCAGCGGGATGCCGGAGAAGCACCAGCGGCAGACGGACTGCTTGAGGCGGCCCTTGGCCGGGTCTGGCTGCGTGCTGGCTGTGCCCGGAGCTGCGGGGGCGGCGGAGGCGAGGGCGGGCGCGACGGCGGCGGCGCCGGCGGCGGTGAGGAAGTCGCGGCGGTGCATGGCGGGGGCTCCGGGTGGACGGTGCGGGTTCAGATGAGCGGGGTGCGGCCGGGGACGGCGACTTCGGGCACGGGCAGCGGGCCGAAGGCCAGGTTGGGGGGCATGAGGTCGAGCTTGCTGTTCATGGCCTGCTCCCAGGTGATGGCCTTGCCGGTATAGGCGGACATGCGGCCCATGATGGCCATGAGGGTGCTCTCGGCGATGCGGCGGCCCTCGTTGCGATACGGGCCGGAGCCGGTGATGCTGGCGATGAGGTCCTCATGCTCGGTGGTGTAGGGGTCGGGCTGGTCGCCGGTGTGCTTCCAGGGCTCCTTGCCGGCGATGTTTGCGCGGCCGGAGGCCAGGCGGGCCAGGCCGTCGGTGCCCCGGATGATCTCTTCGACGCGGTTGGTGCAGCCTTCGATCTGGCGGCAGTAGGAGTGGACCTCGCGGCCGTCGGCGTAGGAGAAGACGCAGGCGAAGTGGTCGAAGACGTGCCCGAACTCGGCGGCGGTGCGGACCTGCCGGCCGCCCATGGCGGTGACGCTGACGGGCATGACGCCGTCGGTGTCGTCGCTGGCGGAGCCGATGCCCATGAACCAGGCGGCGACATCGAGGTTGTGGACGTGCTGCTCGACGATGTGGTCGCCGGAGAGCCAGGCGAAGTAGAGCCAGTTGCGCATCTGCCATTCAGCGTCGGACCACTCGGGGCGGGGCTTGTGGTGCCAGAGGCTGCCCTGATTCCAGTAGACGGTGGCGGACTGGACGGGGCCGATGGCGCCGCTCGCGACGCGCTTGTGGGCGTTGAGATAGCACTGCTCGTGCCGGCGCTGGGTGCCGGAGACGACCGAGAGCTTGCGTTCGCGGGCGGCCTTGGCGGCGGCGATGACGGTGCGAACGCCGGCGGGGTCGACGGCGACGGGCTTCTCCATGAACACATGCTTGCCGGCGGCGATGGCGGCAGCGAAGTGGGCCGGACGGAAGCCGGGCGGGGTGGCCAGAATGGCGATGTCGCAGTCGGTGGCGAGGGCCTTGGTGAAGGCATCCAGGCCGACGAAGCGGCGATCGGCGGGCACGGTGGCGCGGGCGCCGTGGTGCTTTTCCAGTTCGGAGGCGGAACCGGCCAGGCGGTCGGCGAAGGCGTCGGCCAAGGCCCAGATCTCAACATCGGGTGAGGCGGCCAGGGCGTTGAAGGCGGCGCCTGTGCCCCGACCGCCGCAGCCGATGACGGCGACGCGGAGGCGGCGGCTGCCCCGGGCGGTGGCGGGCGCTGCGGCGGGGGCACCAGCGAGGGCGGAGCCGGCCAGGAGGGCGGCGCCGGAGGCTGCGGTGGTGAGCAAGAGGTCGCGTCGGCTGACGTCGGACATGGGTGGCTCCGGGGCGTGGGATGAGGGCCGGCGGTGGCAGGGCGGGTCACATGGCGAACAGGGCGTCCATCTGGGTGGAGATCTGCTGGAGGCGTTTGCGGTCGCCGCCTCGGACTTCGGCGGTGGCCCAGCGACCGGCGGGGTCGGTGGAGTAGCCGACGGCGTCAAGGGCGGCCATGGTCTGGGCCCAGCGGGCGTCGCCGTTGCCGAGTTCGACATCGAAGCCCTTCCAGAGGCCTTCCTTGTCGCGTTTGCTGCGGCTGAAGTCCTTGATGTGGATCTTGGCGATGCGGCGGCCGAGAATGCGGATCCACTGGTCGGGATAGCCGAAGTTGATGACGTTGCCGATGTCAAAGTGGAAGGCCAGCCAGGGGGACTTGAAGTGGTCGACGTAGGCGGCGGCTTCCATGGGGCTGAGCAGGAAGCCGTTCCAGACGTTCTCGACGGCGATGACGACCTTGAGTTCGGCGGCCAGGGGCAGGGCCTTGGTGATGGCGGCGATGGAGTTGGCCCAGCACTGGTCGTAGGCCAGATCGCCGTTGACGACGCCGGGGACGAGCAGGATGCTGGAGGCTCCGACCTTGGCGGCGTCGCGGAGGCAGGTCTCCAGGGCGGCGGCGCCCTTGGCGGCGGTGGCCGGGGCGGGGTGGTTGAGCGGGTGGGCCCAGTGGGCGGAGTTCACGGCGCCGTGCGTCACCAGGCCGGTCTTGCCGGCGGCGGCGATGATCTCGTCCATGGGGATCGAGGTGGGGGAGTCGATCTCGATGCCGGCGAAGCCACAGTCGCGGGCGATGGCGAACTTGTCGGCGACGGTCGCACCCTCACCGATCATGCCGATCATCACCGCCTTGCGCAGCGTGCGCTTGGCGGGAGGGACGGGCGGGGGCACGGGGGGCGGGGTGGCCTCGGTGCGAGCGGCATCGGCGGTGCCGGTGGCGGCTGCGGCGAGGGCCTCGCCCGCGAGAACAGCGCCGGCGGACGCGGCGAGGAAGCGGCGGCGGGTGAGATCGTTGGGGTGGGGCATGCGTGGGCTCGGCGCTGGTGGGAGAGTCAGATGAACTTGGTGCGGCCGGGGATGGCGATCTCGGCGGAGGGAGCGGGCCCCATGGCCAGGGACTCGGGCGTGAGGTTCTGCTGGGAGTTCATGGCTTGCTCCCAGGTGATGGTCTGGCCGGTGTAGGCGGCCATGCGGGCCATGATGGCCAGGAGGGTGCTGCTCGCTCCGCGTTCGCCGTCGTTGATGGGGCGGCCGGCGCGGATGGAGGCGAAGAGTTCGTCGTGCTCGGTCTGGTACATGTCGCGGTCATCCCGGCCGGTGTAGTTCCACACTTTCTTGCCGGCGTGGTCGCGGATGGCGTAGACGGGCTTCCAGCCGTTGATCTCGCAGCGGCCGTTGACGCCGACGACGTAGTCGGAGTTGTCGCTGGGGCAGGAGTCGATCTGGCGGGTGGTGTGGAAGGCACGAAGGCCGCCGGGGTACTCGAAGATGGCCGAGAAGTTGTCGTAGACGTCGCCGTGTTCGGGCCCGCTGCGGGCGGCACGACCGCCGAGGCAAGTGACACGTTCGGGGATGCGGTCGCCCAGTGCCCAAGAGAGGCGGTCGATGCTGTGGACGGCCTGCTCAACGATGTGGTCGCCGGAGAGCCATGTGAAGTGCCACCAGTTGCGGAGTTGGAACTCCATGTCGGACCACTCGGGCTTGCGTGGGCGGCGGGCGAGGGTGCTGGTGTGGTAGGTGGTGTGAACCGAGAGGACGGGGCCGATGGCGCCCTTGGCGAGTTGATCAAAGGTGGCACGCATGCCGTCGTGGTAGCGCCAGCAGAAGCCGACGAGCAGGCCCAGGTTCTTTTGCTGGGCGAGGCGGGCGGAAGCGATGACCGAGCGGACACCGGGGGCGTCGACGGCGACGGGCTTCTCGGCGAAGACGTGCTTGCCGGCGGCGACGGCGGCGGCCAGATGGGCCGGGCGGAACTGCGGATAGGAGGTGAGCAGGACGACGTCGACGCCGGCGTCGATGACGCGCTGGTAGCTGTCAAAGCCGACGAAGCGGCGTGACTCGGGGACGTCGACGCGGGCGGCCTCCTCGGCCATTTCTTTGCTGACAGCGTTCAGGCAGGCGTTCAGGCGGTCGGGCAGGACGTCGCCCATGGCGACCAGTCGGGTGTTCTTGTCGGCCCGGAGGGCCTGGACAGCGGCGCCGGTGCCCCGACCGCCGCAGCCGATGAGGCCGATACGGAGCGGGCCGGTGACGGGGGCGGCGGGGGGGATGGGTGCGGGTGCGGGGGCCGGGGCGGAGGCGAGGGGCTCGGTGCCGGTGGAACGGCAGCCAGCGAGGGCTGGAAGGATGGCCGCGGAGGCGGCAGCGGAGAGCAGGGCGCGACGGGAGAGGTTGGCGGCGGCGGGGGGTGTGGACTTGGCGATGGGATCGCGGGAGGTCACTTGCGGGACTCCTGAGTGGGGGCGGCGGCGGGTGCGGGGTTGGCCGCGGGGGTGGACGGGGGGGTGGGAGGCAGGTTGGCGGGCACTTCGCAGATGATGCGGAAGCCGACAAAGGGGCCGTCGGAGAGCCACCAGACGCTCTTGGGGATCTGCGGGTCGGAGGCGTTCCAGCCGGAACTCTGGCGGGCGGTGGCGGCCAGGGCGAGCTTCTCTGGTGCGTCGCGGTACGAGCCGCCCTTGGTGATGGGCTTGCCGTCGGCGCCGATGACCCACTCCTGGATGTTGCCGTGGACGTCGAACAGGCCCCAGGGGTTGGGCTTTTTCTTGCCGACGGGGTGGGGCGTGTCATCTGCGTTGGCGGAGAACCAGGCGTACTCGTGGAGTTTGGTTACGTCGTCGCCGAAGGTGTACTCGCCGGTGGAGCCGGCGGCGGCGGCGTGCCGCCACTCGGCCTCGGTGGGGAGGCGGAAGGTCAGGCCTGAGCGGGCGGAGAGCCAGGTGCAGAAGGCCTGGGCGCCCTTGGCGGTGATGCTGATGGCGGCGTAGCCGTCATGGCCGAAGCCCCGGTCGGGCGGGATGTAGGGCTTGGAGGGGCGGGTGATGGCGTCGGGCTTGATGTTCGGCTGGGCGTTCGGGTCAGGCTTGTAGCCGCCGGGGGGCGGGGGCTCGGGCGGGGTGATGCTGCCGCCTTCATCGAGGGCGAAGACGAAGGCGTCGTAGGCCTCCCAGGTGATCTCGGTGGTGGTGATGTAGAAGGGCTTGATGGCGCCGTCGGGGGAGCCGGGGACGAGGACCAAGTTCAGGTTGAAGGCGGCGCCGGGGATGGGCTGGCGGAGCGCGACGGCCCCGGAGCCGGGGGCCGGGGCGGGGGTGATGAACTGGGGAGTGGCCTTGAGGGGCTGGGTGGGGGAGCCGGATGCGGCGGGCTTAGGCTGGCCTTGGGCCGGGGCGGCAACGAAGGCGGGAGAAAGCGTGAGCAGAAGCGCGGCGAGCCGGCGGGACACACGGGGAGCAGCGTGGGTGGGCAAGGGCGATGGTCCTTGGCAAGGATGCGGGGCCGCGGGGCGCGGGAACACGAGGTGGACTGCGATGAGAAGCGGGCGATCAGCAATCTGCGGGTGGGGGCGGTTGCGTCCGAGTGGCCGGGGGATGAACTGCCAAGCGGTGGGTTGGGCGGTGCGGGCAACGGGGCTGCTTGCCCTGATGGTGATTGCGCTGGGGCTGGTGAGCGGTTGCAGGTTGCACCCACAGAACGTGGGACGCTTCGAGTATACCAGAATGCTGATGGGGGTTCGGGCGGATCTGGTGGTGTTTGCGGCGAATGAGGCGGAAGGTGAGCGGCTGGCGCGGGTCGGGTTTGCCGAGGTGGCCCGGCTTGAGGCGATGATGAGCGATTGGCGGGCGGGGAGTGAACTGTCGCGGCTAGGCGTCGCGGCGGTTGGATCACCTGTTTATGTGTCACCTGAACTGGTGGAGGTGCTGGCGGGGGCGCAGCGGGTGGCGCGAGCGAGCGGGGGTCGGTTTGATGTGACGGTGGGACCGCTGACGGCGCTGTGGCGGGAGGCGAGGCGGACGGGGGTGATGGCTGCGGACGCGACGCTGGCGGAGCCGCGGGCGCGGAGCGGCTGGGCGTTGTTGACTGTGGACGAGCGGGCGGGGGCTGTGGAGTTGGCCCGGGAGGGGATGCGGCTGGATGTGGGGGGCATCGCCAAGGGCTACGCCGCGGAGCGGGCGGTGCGGGCGATGGAGAGTGCGGGGGCGACGGCAGCGATGGCGGCGCTGGCGGGGGACGTGTTCGCGGGGGCGGCGCGACCGGCGGTCGTCGGGCGGGCGGGGGGAGCGTGGGAGGTGCTGGCGGAGGCGGGCGGCGGCGGCAGTGGGGAAGCGGGGCGGACGCTGCGGGTGGTGAATCGGGCGGTGTCGACCTCGGGGGATGCGTTTCAGACGGTGGAGATCAACGGGCGGCGGATGGCGCACCTGATCGACGCGCGCACGGGGATGGGCGCAGAGCGGGTGTATCCGGTGACGGTGGTGGCCAAGCGCGGCTGGGTGGCCGATGCGCTGGCGTCAGCGCTGTGTCTGATGGGGCCGGGGCCGGAGGCCGATGCGCTGGTGCGGGGGTTTGCGGATGAGGGCGTGGAGGTGGTGTTTCATCCGGCGGCACGGTGAGGCGGGATGGGGCGGAGGTGCGGGGGTGCGACGGGTGGGTCGGTGGGCTTGGCGGGCGCGGCTTGTGTGGATGAAGTGCTGGGCGTGATGGCGGATGGGGGTACGTGGGCGGGGGAAGCAGAAGCCAGCGAGGTGACTGAAGCCGGGGGCTGCGGCGTGCGGGCAATGGGGGTCTGGCGCGGGATTGGGGTGGACCGGCGGGCAGGCTGACGGGATGGGCTGGATTGTGGGGGCGTTGTGTCGTCCTGGGCGGCGGCGGGTGAGACGGAAGCGAGCAGTTTGGGGAGGGTGCGGAGGGCGCTGGTGAGCGTGGAGCAGGCGCGGAGGGCGACCTGGGGCTCGTCGGTGCGGGCGGCGAGGGTGGTGAGGGAGGTGATCAGGACATGGGCGGCGTGGATGGCGGCGGCCGCGAGCGCGGGCAGGGCTTCGGGCAGCGGGGCGGCTGTGCCGGCGGGGGACAGGGGCTGAGCGGGGAGGGGGGCGAGGGTTGCGGACATGGCGTGGTCTCCTTGGTCGGCGGTGGGCCGACCTGGAGACCATACCAGAAGGGCGACCGGGGGCAAATGAGGGGGCGTGCGGGACTGACAACGGGGTGTCAGTTTCCACAAAAACAAAATGACAAACGGCTGTCTGGGGAAAAGTTGGGGGTGAGAATCGTGATAAAATAGTCAATTTGGCATTAACTCTGTTGAGTGTGCATCAACCTCAAGAGAGAGGTGCGCTCGGGAGCCAACACGCCACTACACTCCTTCGAGCAATGCGGTGGACGCGAAGTTGCAGCACTGCAATGACTCGAGCGGGTCGGTCCATGAGGGAGACATCGATGAGAGGCCTTATTGGCGGCGTGTTGGCGGGGCTGGTGTGCCTGGTGGCGGCGGGAACGGCTGCGGGGCAGCGGTATGTGAACATCAACCCGATCGGCATCCCGGTGACTTCCGCGACGGGTGTGTCGTCGCCGTATCCGAGCGAGATCGTGGTTTCGGGTGCTCCGCGGCGGATCAAGACGTTCTCGGTGGCGATTCAGAACATCAACCACCTGTTTGCTGAGGACATTCGGGCGCTGCTGGTGGCACCGGGTGGGCAACGTGTGCTCCTGGTGAGCGGTGCGGGCAGCAACACCAACCTGGTGGCGCAGACATGGATCTTCAACCAAGAAGCGACGGCGACGCTGCCGACGGCGTTTGGCGTGCCATCAGTGTCGGGCATCTACCGGCCGACGGTGACGAACGGTGCCGCTTTGCCGGCACCGGCACCGGGCCTGCCGTACTCGACGGACATGTCGACGCTGTATGGCACGGACCCCAACGGGACGTGGCGGCTGTACGTGGCTGACGGATTCCCATCGGCGGCGGGCGGGACGATCCTGGGTGGGTGGACGATCACGTTTACCGGTGATGTGGAGACTGACTTTGGGTATCAGGGGGTGCTGTCGACAGCGAGTGGGCCGGTGACGGGGGATGCGAACGTGCGGTTTACGCTGTTCGGGATGCCGTTCAACTCGATTGGCGAGACCGCGCTGGCGGGGCCGATCACGCGGAGCCTGACGGGGATTGAGCGGGGGCTGGTGCAGACGGAACTGGACTTCGGGGCGGCGATTCTCGAATCGCGGGCCTTGTGGCTGGGGATTGAAGTGGAGTCGCCTCCCGGGAGCGGCTTTGTGCCGCTGAGCCCGCGGCAGGCGATCAGCATCGCGCCGCAGGCTGGGCGGGCGATTCGGGCGACGGACGCAGACCAGGCGACCCGGGCCGCCACCGCCGATCAGGCGGACACGGTGGCGTGGTCGGGCGTCACGGGCGTGCCGGTGGCGGTGGCGACGCCGCCGGCGGTGACGGCGCGGAACACGACCAGCATGCCGGTGCAGTTGATCAGCGCGGTTACGCCGACGACGGTCAATGGCACGCCCTCGTCGGTCACGATGGTGGCGGGACAGGCGGTGGTGAACTGGAGCCTGTCGGGCTACACCAACGCGGCGAATACGGCGATTCAGGCCCGTGTGCGGCTGGGCACGCAGGTGGGTCCGTGGACGACCTTCTTCTTCAATCAGGGCGGCGTGCACATGACCATCAGCGGGACGGCGGCACTGCCGACGGTCGCGGGTCCGACGACGTTGTCGATCGAGGTGCAGCGGACGTTTGGAACGGACGGCTTCCGGACGGACAACCAGGACAGCTTCACGGCGACGGTGATCAACCTTCGGCAGTGAGGCGGCTGGGTGGGGCGGGTGATTGGGTGTGAATGAAAGGGCCCCGGAGGCACATGGGTGCGTCCGGGGCCTTTGGCTTTGGTGTAGGGTTTGTCAGACCAGCCAGTCCTTGGCCTTGAGGCGCTGGGGGACGTACTCCTCGGTGACGTAGGAGATGTCCTTGGTGATCAGGGATTCGACTTCCATCTTGAAGCCGTTGCGGAGCATGAGGTCGATCTCGGCCTGCCAGCCCTTGTGGCCCAAGAACCAGGGGTAGGCGGCGATCTCCTTGGCACGTTTGATGTCGGTGTCGTTCATCTCGACCTTGACGTCGTCAGAGAGGTCGCAGGCGGTGTAGTCCTTAGAGCGGATACCGATGAACTTGGCGTCGGGGATGGCCAGACGGTTGGACTCGAAGGCCAGGGAGATGGAGCCCTGCTTGATGACCGAGAAGATGTAGTGCCCCCAGGGGTCGCAGTCGAGCAGGCAGTAGATGGGCAGGCCGAGTTCGTTGTTCAACCGCTGGAGGAGGCGACGGACGCCCCGGGAGGGCTGGCCGCCGCCCTCGGTGAGGATGCAGTTGTGCTTCTGCCAGAACTTGTCCTCGTTGAAGCGGCCCCAGACGGTGTCCTTCTCGACATGGAGGACGAACTTGGCGTCGCACTTCTTGAACTGGATAACGTCGGGCTCGACGATGCTGGGGATGGCGTAGCCGCCGGAGCCCATGCGTCGGCAGTCGATCTCGTCGCCGGTGTCGACGATGGTGATGTTGCCGATCATCGTCCCCTTCTTCTTGGCGAAGATGTGCAGTTCTTCGCGGAGGGAGCCGAGGGAGACTTCCAGGTCTTCCAGGATGCCGTCGGACTCGTCCTGATCGGCGAAGGTCTTTTCCTTGGTGCCCTGGACGGTGTGCAGGCCCTTGTAGAACATGCCGCGGAGGCTGAGGGTCTTCTCGGCCTCGATGAGCTCCTTGATGGAGTTGGCGTGCAGGCAGGTCTGCATGAACTGCTTGGCCTGGTTGAGGTTGAACAGTTCGCGTTCGGCGGCGGCGTCGCCCATCTCGAGCATGCCGCGCTTGCGGTTCCAGATGGTGTTGGACTTGGTGCGGAGGGGGATGGCGACCTTGGGCTCGCGGCCGGCGAGGGCCTTGGAGGCGACCGAGTCGGCCAGGTCGACGATGCGCGACATGGTGCGGGTGTCGCGTTCCTTGACGGACTTGGTGACGTTGGACGCGTTGGCGGCGGCGGCGGCTTTCTTGGCCATGGTCGGTGCTCGACGGATCGGCGGTGGGGGCGAGGTGGGGCAAACGGATGGGGCGGGGCGAGGTGGGCCGGAGGGCGAGGTGCTCGGTCAGAGGCCTTCGGAGGTCTTGGAGATGACCTTGTCATCACGGAAGATGACGACGATGTTGGCGGTGCCCTTCTTCCAACGGAAGACGTTCTGGGCGGCCTTGCGGTTGTCAGTCAGGCCGGAGGAGCCGATGGACATGCCGGAGGCGGTTTCGTCCTCGCCCCGGCCGCCGAGGATGCGCTCGACCTCGCGGAGGGTCATGCCGGTCTGGATCTTGTCGTAGCTGGCCTGGTCGAGCTTTGGGCCGCAGCCGCTGAGGATGGCGGCGAGGGCAAGGGCGGCGAAGATGGGGAGACGGCGGAGGGATGCGGGCATGGGTGGTCCTGTGTGGGGGCGGGAGGAACTGGGGAAGCGCGATCGGGTGGATCAGAACAGGCCGGGGCCGTCGTCGACGGGCTTGAGTTTGCCGGTCTTGGGATCGAGCCTCATCTTGGGCTTGGCGGCTTTGGCGGCTGCGGGCGGAGGCTCCGACTTGGCGGGCTTGCCTGATTTCTCGCCCTTGTCGCCCTTGGCTGCTTTGGCGGGCTTGCCGGGTTTGGCGGCGGAGGCCTTGGCGTTGGCCCTGCGGGCTGGGGGCTCGTCGGCGGGTGCGTCGCCAAGGAGGGAGGGTGTTTCGTCACCGCTGCGGGACTTGATGGCCCGGTCGGGCTTGACCTCGCCGAGGCCCTGGGAGGCTGGGGCGGCGGCTGAACCGGGTGCGTCGAGGATGATGACGCCGTCCTGATCGGCGGGGTCTTCGTCCTTGATGGCCTTGCCGTCTTCGTCGAGCTGGAGGTCGGCGACGGCGGTGCGCTTCTTGGCCTGGGTGAGCAGGGCGTCGTAGAGCTTGCGGGCGTCGGTGCCGTTGATAGCGCTGACGGCCTTGGTGATCTCGCCGATGTAGCGTTCGAAGACGTCGCGGCGTTCGGCCTCGCGGCGCATGCGGGCCCGCTTCTTGAGGTACGTGCCGAGTTTGCGGCCGCACTCCATGAGGGCGAGCTTCATCTCCTTGCGGATTTCGTCGTAGTCGGCGATGGCCTCTTTGCTTTCGGAGGTGAAGGGGACCCAGACGCTGGCCATGTGGATCATGATGACCAGGGGGCCGACGGGGAGGGCTCCGCGGGGGTGCTGGAGGTCGTAGTTGCGCCAGTTGGTTTCAACGACGGCCTTGAAGGACGAGCAGGCGGACTGCTGGAAGAGCAGGGGGACACGGTTGGCGAAGCGGATGACGCGGGCGGAGTCGTCGCCGGAGAGTTCGCCGCCGAAGGCGATGGCGGCCTCGATGAGGAAGGGGCGGCCCCGGTAGACGGCGGGCTCGCGGGAACTGGCGGCGTAGAACTCAGCGCGAACGCCTTTGAGCATGCCGGCCAGGAGCTGGCGGACGCCGATGGGGGCGAGGCAGTCGGTAGGCGGGGGCGGGAGGTCGGCGTCCTGGAGGAGTTTGAAGAGCTTCTCGGCCAGATCGTGGTCGACGTCGCCGAGTTTGGCGCGGGAGGACATCTTCACGCCGTCGCAGAGCTTGCTGGCGGTGGCGGGGGAGATGCGGGAGAAGCGGTCCTGCAGGAAGTTGTACAGCGTGGCGCCGGGCTGGGCGACCTCGTGGTCCTTGACCATCTGCAGGAGGGTGCCGAGCTCGACGCCCTTGGGGTGGGGCTGGATCTCTTTGGTTTCCGGCGGGAGCTCGTTGACGGCACGGGGGAAGAGGATGATGCCGTCGCGTTCTTCGGTCTTGACGTCGGTGCGGGGCTTGTCGTCGCCCGGCTCGGGCTGGGCGGGGGCGGCCGGGTTGGCCGCGGCGGCGTCGCGGGCGCTGTTTCGCGTGAAGCGGATGGGGGCGGTGTCGTCGGCGTCGTCGTCGGCGACGCGGGAGGGGGTGATGAAGGTGATGCGGGCGTGGGGGTTGGCGATGGCGGTGAGTTCGAGGAACTCATCGACCGAGCCGCGGCCCTTCTGGTATCGGCCCTCAAGCTCGATGGAGACGGAGGTGCCGGTGACGTAGTCGGAGGAGGCGAGGAGTGTGCCCTCGGCGGCGAGGCGGCGGGCGGAGGAAGACAGGGTGAGGAAACGCTGGGGGGGGAAGTCTTCGGTCTCGTCGTCGGTGGTGACCTCGGCGCGGTTGGTCTTGGTGTTCATGGCCAGCTCGATGTGGTGCGCTGGGCGGCGGGCATCGGGCCGGGTGTGGATGACCATGGGGCGGCCGGTGGTGATGAGGCCGTACATGCCGGCGGCGGAGATGCCGATGCCCTGCTGGCCGCGGGACATCTTCAGGCGGTGGAACTTGCTGCCGTAGAGGAGGCGGCCGAAGACGTTCTCGACCTGTTTGCGGACGATGCCGGGGCCGTTGTCGACGACGCTGACGCGGTAGCGGGCGGACTTGGCGGAGGCGGGGCGGTCGGGCTGGAGGTCCTCGATGATGACGGTGATGTCGGGGAGGATGCCGGCCTCTTCGCAGGCGTCGAGCGAGTTGTCGACGGCCTCTTTGACGGTGGTGAGGAGGGCTTTGCGGGGGTTGTCAAAGCCGAGGAGGTGGCGGTTCTTGGCGAAGAACTCGGAGACGGAGATGTCGCGCTGGCGCGAGGCCATGGACTCGGCGGTGGCGCGGCGGCCGGTTGCCTCTTTCTCCAGTTCGCGCTTCTTGCGCTCGATGCGGGCCTTGGCGGAGGAGAGTTCTTCTTCCTCGGCGGGCAGGAGGCTGGCCTGGGCGTCGTCGGCGTGGGCCGGGGCGCGGCGGGTGCGGGCGGCGGGGGCAGCGGAGGGGCGGGAGGGGGACGCGTCCATGCGTGGTCCTCTGGAGGCGGGGGCGGTGGGGCCGGTGGGTTTGCCGGAACGGGCGTGGTGTTTGGCCATGGTTTCCGGCCCAGTTTTAGGCGGGTTGGCGGGCGGTCTGGGCGGAGGAAGGCGGGGAATACGAGGGGGGCCGGGGTCTGGGGCGGGGCCGGTCAGGCGGGGACGCGCCTAAACTCGGCCCCTTAATTGCACGCCTGGAAGACAGGTGTTCGACCCTGAAAACACTGGAGAATCATGATGGAAACCACCCTGATCATTCTGAAGCCCGACGCGGTGCAGCGGGGCCTGACGGGCAAGATCATCAGCCGGTTTGAGGACAAGGGCCTGCAGATTGTGGGCATGAAGCTGATGCAGATCAGCCAGCAGCTGGCGGCGACGCACTACGAGGCCCACCAGAGCAAGGGCTTCTACGCCGGCCTGGTGAAGTTCATGACCAGCAGCCCGGTGGTGGTGATGGCGGTCCGCGGCAACGGCGCGATCACCATTGCCCGCAACATGATGGGCGCGACGTTCGGCAGCAAGGCGGCCCCGGGCACGATCCGCGGCGACTTTGGCGTGTCCAACAGCTTCAACCTGATCCACGGCTCGGACAGCCCGGAGGCGGCGGAGCGGGAACTGAAGCTGTTCTTCGCCCCGGGTGAGGTGCTGAACTTCAACCGCGCCGGCGATGCGTGGATCTATGACATGAGCGGCGGCAAGCCGGAGTGATCCGGGGCGGCCGCGGCAGGGGCGGGGGCTGAGTGAGAGGGTGGGGGCGGGGAATTGGGTGGAACCAGCCGGGGCTGCAGCGTGGGCCTGAGAGGGCCTGCGGTGCGGCCCCGGTTGTGGTTTTTGAGGGGGAGGATCCCGGGGTGGTGGGCTTGAGTCAGTCGCTCAGCGGGGAGCGGCGTTGGCGCTCGAGCAACTCGGTTGCGTAGCGGAGAGCGGCTTCGATGTCGGCCATGGTGACGTCATACTCGGCGGCGACAGCCTCTTTGCTCATGCCGGCGGCAAGACTGCCGGTGATCACCGCTACAGGGACTCGGGTCCCGCGAATCACGGGCCGGCCGTGGCACTTCTGGCGATCGATCTCAATACGTGAGTGAGCGACTTCTTCCATGGCGTGCCCTTTGGAGCCATGTTGCCCCGAGAGCCGGGGCCAGCAATAGCTGGAACGGGGCCCGCTGACCGGATCCGACAACAGAGACAAGGAAGGGGAGGACAGGCCGAAGCGGGCCGATCGGAGAAAGTGCCGAGGGGCGGACTCGAACCGCCGACCTCCGGGTTATGAATCCAGCGCTCTAAACCAGCTGAGCTACCTCGGCAGGGGTTGGTGAGGATGATAGACGCGGTAGGCGTTCGGGGGAAGTGGGCGGGGTGGAGCGGGGGTCTGGGTTGGGGTTCTTTGGGGGGTTACTTGGGGTTGGCCGGGGCTGGGGCCGGGGTGGGGGTCGCGGGGGTGGCGGCCGCGGCGGGCTTGTTGATGGGGAGGATGTCGACGCTGACGGGGTAGTGGTCGCTGGCGTAGCCGGGCGGGGGCGGGGTGGTGCGCCAGTTGGCGCCGGCGGGGCGGTCCATGGTTCCCAGGACGAAGGCGGTGTCGGGCAGGATCTCGCCGGCGAGGTTGGAGCCGAAGAGGATGTGGTCGATGGCGCGGCCGGAGGAGTGGGTGGTGGTCTTGGGGTTCTGGCGGCCGAGGCCGGGGAGGAGGTCGGTCAGGGGGGCGACGCCGATGGAGGGGTTGCCGCGCTCGAGGATCTTGAAGGACTCTTCGTTCTCCTGGGCGTTGAAGTCGCCGAGGACGAGGATGTTGCCGGCGGGGTTCTGCTGTGAGGCGGTAGTCGGCGGCGGGTGCAGCGGCAGCGGCAGCGGCTCCGGCTTCGGTCTGGAGCTGGGCGACCTTGGCGGCGGGGACGACGACGGTGACGCGGAGGGGGGAGCGGCGGAAGAGGATGGGCTTGCCGGCCTCACGGTTGGGCTCGTTGCCCCAGGTGGCGGGGTGCTCGCCGCCGAGGGGGAGGTTGGGCCAGACTTCGGCCTTCTCCAGCGGGAAGCGGGAGATGACGGCGTTCTCGATGCCCCGGAAGTCGCCGGAATCCAGCGAGACGATGTGGTCGTAGCCGAGGCCGGTGAGGTAGGTGTCGCGGAACTGGGTGAGGGCCTGGAGGCTCTCGATCTCCTGGAGGGCGATGACGTCGGCGTTCAAGGCCTTGATGGCGTCGGCGGCGGCCTGGGAGAGGGCGGCCGGCTTGGTCATGTCTTTGTCGTCGTTGTCGCCGGTGAGGGCGGGGTCGTCCTTGTCGTCGAAGAGGTTTTCGATGTTGTAGGTGGTGACGCGGATGGCGCCCTTGGTGCGTGCGGGGGCCTCTTTGAGGCCAAAGCGGATGGAGGGCTGGGCGGTGGCGGGATCAACCGGGCCGTCGCGGACGGGGGCGGCGGGCTGCTTGCCGGGGGCGGTTGCGGGTGCGGAAGCAGGGCGGTCTTGTGCCGGGGCGGGGAGGGCGGCGGCGAGGGCAAGGCCGGCGGCGAGCAGGAGGGCGATGGGGCGGGAGATCATGGGGGGAGTTTAGCAGAACGGGGGCGGAAACGGCCGGGGTTGGACAACAGCGGTTTCGGTGCCGGGCATCATGCGGATGCGGGGAGGCCGAGCAAGCGGGCGAGCGGGGCGACGGGGAGGCTGGGGGCAAGGAAGGCGCCTGCGGGGCGGCCCAGGGCGGCGGCGGCGGCGAAGTAGCCGGAGCGGGTGGCGCCTTCCATGGTGGCGGGCCAGCCGGTGGCGGTCCAGTCACCAGGATGAGGAAGTCGGTGGGGGCGGCGCCGGGGGGGAGGGCCGGGGGGCGGAGGGCTTCGACCTCGGGGGTGGGGGCGAAGGTGGCGCGTTTCTCTTTGACGGCGCGGATGGAGAGGAGTTCGGGGTTGGCGGCGGGGAAGTAGGCACGGAGGTCGGCCATGACGCGGTCGGCGATCTGCTGCTCGGAGAGGTCCATCCAGGCATCGGCGGCGGAGATGACGGCGTGGATGGCGCGGCCGTGCTCGTCCTTGCGGAAGAGCCACTGGGTGGCGCCTTCGACCAGGACGGCGTGGGGGATATGCAGAACGGGACGCTGGAAGGTGAGGTGGACGCCGAGGATGGGGCTGTGGGCGAGGCGGTCGGCGGCGCCGGTGTTCAGGCGTGGGTCGGCGGCGATGACCTCGGGGGCGACGGTGGAGGCGATGCGTTCGGGGGGCACCGTGGAGACGACGTGGGGTGCCGTGAGCTCCTCGCCGGATGAGAGCGTGACCTTGCCGGGCTGGATGCGGTCAACGGAAGCGCCGAGCCGGATGGACCCGCCGGCGGCGGTGAGGACGCCCTCGGCGGCGTCGTAGAGCTCGAGGAGGGGGACGCGGGAGATGCCGATCTCGGCGGCGCGCTTGTGGGCGAGGAAGCCCTCTTGGAAGACGTGCAATGCGGAGGAGGCGGCGACACGGTTGCACGGGAGGTTGCAGGCGGAGACGATGACCGGTTCCCAGAAGCGGCGGATGAGGCGATCGGTCTGACCGGCCGAGAAGAGGAAGCGGTCAAAGGTGGCATCACGCCAGCGGGTGCGGTCGGTCAGGAGGATCTTGCCCATGGCGAAGGCTGCGCGGGCGATTTCCTCGCTGGTGAGAAAGTGGGCACCGATGAACGAGGGGCCGAAGTGGACGGGGGCGGGGAGGCGGTCGCCGAAGGCGTCGGGGCGGAGTTCGGAGATGCGGCCGCCGCGTTCGACCCAGTACTGGGTGCGGTGCCAGGTGAGTTTGTCATCGACCCCGAGGCGGCGGAGAAGATCGAGGTAGTTGGTGCAGCAGCCGAGGGCGACGTGCTGGCAATTGTCGAGCACGGCGCCGGAGCGGATGTCGACGAAGCTGGTGGCGCGGCCGCCGAGCTTCTTGCGGGTTTCGAGAATGGTGGTGGCGACGCCGGCCTCGGCGAGGCGGAGAGCGCAGGCGATGCCGGCGATTCCGCCGCCGACGATCAGCACTTCAGTTGGACGGCTGGGCGCGGGCATGGTCACCAGTTGGCCGTGCGGGCGCGGGCTGCGGCGGAAATCGCGATGGAAACTTTGCGGAGGCCGGAAAGGCGGACACGGCGACCGGAGAAGACGGCGGCGGGGTCCTCGGCGATGCGTTCGAGGAGTTGGCTGTAGATGCGGGTCATGCCCCAGAGGCCGGCGGAGCAGTCGGCGGAGATGAGGTTTTCCAGTCCGGCTGAGGCGAGGTAGTAGTCGCGGGCGACGCCGATGTGGTGGTTCATCAGGGCGAGGCAGCGGGCGGGGTCGGCCCAGTCGCGGAGGGACTTGGCGGTGAGGCCGTGACGCAGGAGGCTGTCTTGCGGGATGTAGACGCGGGAGGGAACGGCGTCGTAATCCTGGGCGACATCGCGGAGGATGTTGGTGAGCTGGAAGGCGCGGCCCCGGGCGATGGCCTTCTCGGTGACGATGGCTGGGGAAGCGCCGGGGCGGAGGCCCCAGATGCGGACGCAGGCGAGGCCGACGCTGGAGCCGACCTGATCGCAATAG